>CAWVVN010000102.1:0-7149 GCA_963933605.1 uncultured Verrucomicrobiales bacterium | reverse complement strand
GAGGTTCGCCTCAAGATGCTCTACGCTCCCATCAACCCAGCCGATATCAACTACATCCAAGGCATCTACGGCATCAAACCTGAGTTGCCTGCCATCCCCGGCCTCGAGGGCTGCGCCGAGGTCATCGAAAGCCGCTCTGATAAACTCCAAGCCGGAGACCTTGTCATCACCATCAACCCGGTGGGCACCTGGGCCGAGCAAGTCGTCTGCCCAGCTGACTATGTGCTCAAGATCCCAAGCGATACGCCTGTCGAACAAGCCTCCATGCTCAAGGTCAACCCGCTCACCGCATGGTGCATGCTGACTCAGTTTATCGATTTACCCAAAGGCTCATGGGTGATCCAAAATGCGGCCAACTCCGGAGTCGGCAGCTGTGTCATTCAAATCGCCAAGCTACTCGGCCTGCGCACCATCAATCTCGTCCGGCGCGAAGAGCTCATCAAAACCCTCACCGATCTAGGGGCCGACCATGTGCTGCTCGATGAAGCCGACTCCATCGAGGCTATCCGGACAATCACCGGTGACAGTCCACCAGCACTCGCTCTCAATGCCGTCGGTGGAGACAGTGCCCTACGCCTAATGGATGCTATCGCCACCAAGGGCATCCACGTTACCTATGGTGCCATGGGTCGGAGAAGCCTTAAGGTTCCCAATAAATTCCTCATCTTCAAACGCATTCAGCTGCATGGCTTCTGGGTCACGGAATGGATCAAGGAGACCGATGCCCAGCTTGTCGGTGACACCTACCAGCAGCTTGCTCAATGGATCAGCGAGGGCAAGCTGGCACAGCCTATCGACTCCACCTATGCATTGGCAGAAATCACCACGGCTCTGAACCGAGCAATGGAAGACCAGCGTGATGGCAAGGTCTTGCTGCGCTGCAGCTCTGACTAAAAAATGATTTTTTTCTGAATCATGCTGAATAAACACGGCATGAGCTCCGTCCAAGATGGCGAATACTAAAAACCATCATGAACATGAAAATCATCATCACCATCCTTGTCACCATCACCGGCCTGGTGGCCCTTCCCAATAAAGCCGAAGCCCGCCCCTATAGCCATAGCGGCAGCAGTTACACCTACCGCAGCGGTCATGCTTCCTGTGGTTGTGCCATTTACACCAAGCGCATCCTCTCAGGTTACGACCACTGCCGTCAGCCTATCTATCGTTACTGCGGAGTGCCTATTGTGCATCGCTGTCACAGCAAACGCAGCCATTACAGCTCAAGCTACGGTCATCAAAGCGGCCACTACAATCACCGCAGCAGATACAATAACTACAGCAGTAGCCGCTACGGTCATTCTAGATACGGCAGTAGGCACGGTAGCCACTACGGCTTCAGAACCAGCATAGGCAGCATCCGCATTTGCCGATAAAAGCTGGTTTTATAGAGCCTTCCTCACCGAGCGTCCTTAACGCAATATCTTTCACTCGATAGAACAGCCATGAGCATCCTCGTGATTCTCATGGCTTGTTGGTTCAAGCCTCCTCTGCCCGCTTCTTGATCAAGTCACGCTCCGCCTTCTTTTTATCCCTTGCCTCACGGAAAAAACTTTGCAGTAAAGCGACACACTCGTCCTGCAGCACGCCCGCTACGATGTCACAGCGATGATTGAGGGGTGGGTTTGACTCCAGCAAATTGATCCAGCCTCCGGCAGCACCGCCCTTGGCATCTGGACAACCAAACACCACTCTGTCTGGCCGGCAGTGAACGATAGCTCCCGCGCACATAGGGCAGGGTTCCTTGGTCACATATAAGGTGCAGCCGTCCAATCGCCAGTCCCCCACGGCATTCTGTGCCGATGTTAATGAGAGCATCTCAGCATGTGCAGTGGCATCCTTCAAGGTTTCCACCTGGTTCCATGCACGTGCGATCACCGAGCCATCACGCACAATCACCGCCCCCACGGGCACTTCCTTGGCATCATACGCCTTGCGCGCCTCACGCAGAGCCATCTGCATGAAGTAATTGTCACTCTCGAAATCCATCATCAAGTCCTCGCTGTCGTCACTCACATCATTCACATAAGCAATCTGTCAAAAAAACTTCAAACTTCAAACCGAATACTTCACACTCTCCACCATGAGCTCATGGCAACACACCGACATCATCATCGCTCCATCCCTACTTGCCTCTGATTTTTCCAGAATTAAGGAGGAAACGCAGCGTGCGATCAGCAGTGGTGGAGACTGGATTCACCTCGATGTCATGGATGGGCACTTTGTTGACAACATCTCCTTTGGCCCAGCCATCATCAAAGCCATCGATGATGTCAATGATGCCTTTCTCGATGTTCACCTGATGATTTCCAGACCGGATCATTACCTGGATCGGTTTCTCGATGCTGGCTCAGACATGATCACCGTGCACGTCGAGGCAGAACACGATGTCAGCACTACGCTCAAACGCATCAAGGACGCCGGCAGGCAAGCTGGGCTGGCACTCAACCCCGCGACCCCGATGTCAGAAGTAGAACCCTACCTCGACCAGATCGATTTGCTGCTGTGCATGACCGTTGTGCCCGGCTTTGGCGGCCAGTCCTTCATGCAGGAGCTCATGCCTAAGGTGGAACAAGCCGCAGCTTGGCGCAGCGAGCGTGGCCTCGCTTATCACATTCAGGTCGACGGCGGCATCGACCAGCAAACCGCCTCCTCAGCCACCAGCGCCGGTGCCAATGTCCTGGTCGCTGGCTCCTCCACCTTCAAGGCGCCTGACATGGCTGCCGCGATCCAAGCGATCCGCTCCGCTTAGACCGTCATCTTAAATCATCATATAAGATTGTCATGATCTCGATTGAGCGCATTTCTTCCGTGTATTGCACACCTTCCAGGGTTAAAAAACAAACGTGACCGCTAGCAACAACATCACTGAGCTCAGCCTTGGGCTCAGCTCCCTATTACGCCCTGACCAGGTATCGTCGACTCCAGATGTGCTCGCAGAGCATGCCTCCGATAAATGGCACGCATCCAGCCTGCCAGACATTGTGGTCTTCCCTGAGTCAACTGACGATGTTGCTGCGGTGCTCAAGTATGCCTCGGCACACGATATTGCTGTCTACACACGCGCAGCAGGAAGCGGTCACACTGGCGCTTGTGTGCCCGTTCACCACGGCATCCTAATCTCCATGATGAGGATGAATCAGATAATCGAAATCAATCCCTCTGATGGTGTCGCCGTGGTTCAGCCAGGTGTCATCACCGGCGAGCTGCAGCGCGCAGTAAGAGAGCACGGTTGGTATTACCCACCCGATCCTGCCTCGCTCAAGGAATGCACCATCGGCGGCAACATCGCCACCAATGCCGGTGGCCCACGCTGCTTAAAATACGGCGTCACCAAGCAATACGCCCTCGGCCTAGAGACCGTGCTCGCCTCAGGTGAGGTTCTGCGCAGTGGCGGACGTTGTCACAAAAACTCCACCGGCTTTGACCTCACCTCTCTGATGGTAGGCTCAGAAGGCATGCTGGGCATCATCACGGAAATCACCGTTCGCCTGATTCCTCATCCTCAAGCCCGGGCCATGCTCGGCGCCTCTTTTGCCGACTTTGCCGCTGCCGCTCAGGCTGTCCAAGCCATCCTCGACTCAGGTACGCTGCCCTCCGCATTGGAAATCACCGACGGCTTCACCATGGCCGCCGCTCGTGATTATCTGGGCAATGACAAACTGCCTCCCGGTGACGCCTACCTGATGGTTGAGATTGATGGTAATGAAGAGACGGTCTCCCGAGAACTTGCCCGTCTGCAGCAATTCCTCTCCGACCAGGGAGCGCTACGCATTGATGAGGCCCCCGACGAGGACGCCTGCGAGCGCATCTGGCAGCTACGCCGTGATTTCTCCTACTCACTCAAGCACACCGGCCTTACCAAACTCAATGAGGATATCGTGGTGCCACGCTCCAAGCTCGTTGACCTCGTCAACTTCGCTACCCAACTACAGCAAGACACGGGCATTCCCGTCGCCTGCTTTGGCCATGCTGGTGATGGCAACATCCACACCAACCTCATGGTCGATAACTACGCCGATCCAGCAACCAAAAAGAAAGCAGACGCCGCACTCGACCGGCTGTTTACTTGGATCATCGAAAATGGCGGTGTCATCAGTGGTGAGCACGGTATTGGCCTCGCCAAAAAACCTTGGATCAAACAAGCGCTGGGAGAAACATCCATGGCTGTTCACCGCAGCATTAAAGATAGCCTCGATCCCAAGGGCATTCTCAATCCGGGCAAATTCCTCGATTAGAAATTTTCAGCCATGGACGACCTCTTTGCACATTCTGCTATCCAGCCATCAGACCCTGAGAAACGTGTTCTCGAGCTAAGTAAACAGCTCGAGCATCACAACACGCTCTACTATCAGGATGCCGAACCTGAGATCTCCGATGCTGAATACGATGCCTTGATGAACGAGCTCAAAAAGCTCGAGGCCGCCCACCCTTCCCTCGCCAAAGCAGACTCCCCCACTCAGCGTGTTGGCGGAGCGCCCTTAAAGGATTTTCAGCAAATTAAGCACCTCGTGCCGATGCTTTCCATCGAGGACATTCATGAGCTCAAGAACGAGGAGCTCGAGGCACTGCAGGACCCTAATGCCAGCAAGATGCAAAACCTGCGAGACTGGTATCAGCGCCTGGCCAAAAACCTCGGTGTGGATCATGTCGCGCTCACCGTCGAACCCAAGATTGATGGCGTGGCGGTCTCGGCAGTTTACCGTGATGGTGTGCTCGATTATGCGGTAACCCGCGGCGATGGCGCCACCGGCGATGACATCAGCCAGAATATCCGCACCATCAAATCGATCCCGCTGCGTCTGCCCGGAGGTGCGCCTGCTCTGTTTGAAGTTCGTGGCGAGGTCTTCATGCCCAATGAGGCATTCGCCAAACTCAATGAACAACGTGACGAAGCCGGAGAACCCGCCTTTGTCAACCCACGCAATGCCACCGCCGGCACCCTCAAGCAGCTCGATTCAAAACTGGTAGCCGCGCGCCCGCTTGACTGTATTTTTCACTCCTACGGCCAGGTCGATGATGCCCCTTACACGAGCACTTCTGAATTCCAGCAAACACTCCGAGACTACCAGCTTAAATCGACTCCTTGGTTTGAAGAAGTCGATAACGTCGATGATCTGCTCGCGGCCATTGCCAAACTCGACGAGGACCGCCACCACTTTGCCTACGCTACCGACGGCGCGGTCATCAAAGTCAGCAAGCTCTCCACCCACCAACAGCTCGGTGCTACCACCAAGCACCCCAAGTGGGCCTGCGCCTACAAGTTTCTTCCCGAGCAAAAGGAGACCCTGCTACGTGACATCACCATTCAAGTTGGCCGCACTGGCGTGCTCACCCCCGTTGCCGAGCTCGAGCCTGTCTTCGTCTCAGGAACAACCGTCTCCCGCGCCACCTTGCACAACCAAGATGAGATCGACCGCAAAGACGTCCGCATCGGTGACACGGTCATCATTGAGAAGGCAGGAGAAATCATCCCCGCCGTAGTCAAGGTCATCACCGCAAAACGCCCTGCACAGAGTCAGCCCTTCAATCTCTATCAATACGTCAACGGCCAGTGCCCCTCTTGCTCAGGACCCATTGAGCAGGAAGAAGGTTTTGTCGCTTGGCGCTGCCTCAACTTCGCCTGCCCGGCTCAAGCAGTAACCCGCATCAAGCACTTTGCCTCACGTAAGGCTCTTGATATTGATGGCCTCGGAACAGCAGTCGCCGAAAAGCTCGTTGAAACCCAAAAAGTGCGCACCACACTTGATCTGTTTGACCTTGAGCCGGACTCCCTAGCAGACCTTCTTCTTGACCCTGCTCAGCTAGAAACGGGCACCAGTAAACCACGCCGACTGGGCGAGAAAAAGGCAGCACTCATTACTGATTCTCTCAATGACTCCAAGCAAAGTCCGCTTTCAAGATGGATCTTTGCCATGGGCATTCCTCAGATCGGTGAATCCGCAGCGCGTGAAATCGCCCGACTTCACCGCAGCCTCGGCGAAGTCGCCTCATCAAGTATCCTCAAAGACCTCGCTGAACTGCCCGACTTCGAAGAGCTTACTGTTTCCAAACGCAAAAAAGAAAACCACCCAAGGCTCGCTCAATATCAGATAGAGTCTGAACTCGGCCCTGTCGCCGCCCAGCATATCGTGACGTTTTTCAACAGTCTTGCAGGGCACCATGTGCTGGAGAAACTCGAAGCCCTCGGCATCAACCCTGACTCGGACAACTACGACCCAAAAAAATCCACGGCTCAGTCACTCGACTCACCGATCGCCGGCAAAACCTTTGTGATCACCGGCACACTCACCCGACCTCGTCCTGAATTCAAACAGCTCATCGAAGCTGCAGGGGGCAAGGTATCCGGATCGATCTCGAAAAATACCGACTTTTTGTTAGCTGGTGAAAAAGCCGGATCTAAACGCAGCAAGGCGGAGTCTCTCGGCGTCAGTATCTTGAGCGAAGATGAGTTGATCGCAATGACTGCCTAACATCGTCAATCTGCAAAATACAGCTCCGGGCTGGCATATCATCGAAATTGATCTCGATAAGTTTTTGCCAAGTTATCTGCATGTGCCATACTCCGCCGCATGAGAAGTGATGCCGCCTGCTTTGCCAGTTATCGATTCAGCATGCTGAGTCTGCTCGCATTGCTGACCATGCTTCTTGTCAGCTGCGGTGGCGGCGGTGGTGGCGGCCCTATTACCGAGAACCGCAGCGTCCGTGGCTACAACCCCGGCGTTGGCCCCTTTGATAATCAAGGTAACTACGTTGAGCGCTGGGCAAATGACAAAAGCAAAGGCAACTGGTGGCGCAAGAGCATCGTCCACGAGCAGGTGACACCGACCACAGCGTCTGGCAAACCTGCCGTTGTCGCGGCAGTAGCCGCACCCAAGCCAACGGCGAGACCTGCAGCAAGCTCCCCCAAACCCACACCGGCTAAACCAGCTGTTGCGGCCACACCAACGAGCAAACCTGCGGTTGCCATCACGGCAAAACCCAAAAGCAAGCCTCCCCTCCGCCACACCATCAAAAAAGGAGACACGCTATGGGGGCTCTCTCGTAAGTACAACACAACGGTCACTGGGATCCAACGTGCCAACGGCCTAAAAGGTTCCAACCTTAAAATCGGCCGTACCCTGCTCATTCCCAGGTATTAGACCTCAG
>CAWVVN010000101.1:0-7166 GCA_963933605.1 uncultured Verrucomicrobiales bacterium | reverse complement strand
GGAGATTTTGCCAGAGGCTTGAACATCTACGGAAGAATAAACGATTTCACCGGTGTAATTCGTGCACTCGAATCCAGCTCTGATTTTAAAGTGCTATCAAGGCCTACTGTTTACACGGCAAACAATCGTAAAGCGGTTATCTCCTCAGGTAGTAGCATCGCGGTGCCGACCAATCAGTTTAATAGCGGTACGACAGGACAAAGTACTAATATCGAATATCGAGATGTGTTACTGCGCTTTGAAGTGGTGCCTCTGATCAACTCTGATGATGAGGTGACATTACGCATCTCCTTGATCAATGACACAGTCGGTGAGGATCAAACGATCGGGGATTTGACCGTGCCTACCATTGGTACTGAAACCATCACAACAACAGTGACGGTGAAGAACAACACCACGGTAGTCATCGGTGGCTTAGTTACCGAGGTAGAGCGCAACTCAAAGAGTGGTGTTCCTGTATTGAGTAGAATCCCAGGAATTGGAAGACTCTTTGGCAGAACAAGAAAGAGTGTCGAGCGTCGCGAGCTTTTGGTCTTCATTCAGCCCAGAATTGTTGGGGGAACAAACAGCCAATACGATGTTCAGCAAGATATGGAGCGCCGCTATGAGGTCGCTCCTGCAGCCCGTGAGTTTGCCGATGGGCTGTTGCCTGAAAAGCCGGTCACTGCGGAGGTTTCTCAAGAGCAAAAAAAGCCGAAGAAGTCGATACCCTCTGCCTCTGAGCGTCCGGATTTAAACTATCCAACAAGAAGGTAGAGTTGCTCAATTTTGCCGCCTAAACGACTTTACTAATTAGCTGTAGCTGGAAGGACATTTCAGCTGACTTATCAGAGTGATCAATCCCTTCCCCAGAGTATGAATCGTGCAGTTGTCATTAATGTTGTTGGTCTGACTCGAGGCTTAATTGGTGACCAAACACCTAACATCAAAGCATTCGCTGAGGCAGGTCAACTCAGCTCTTTTGCTCCCGAGTTTCCAGCAGTCACATGTTCTGCTCAGTCTTCTTATTTGACGGGTCAGCGAGTTGAAGGTCACGGTATTGTGGGTAACGGTTGGTATGATCGAGAGTCTGGGGAAGTCAGATTTTGGAAGCAGAGTAATCATTTAGTTCAGGGAGAAAAAATCTGGGATCAGCTCAAGCGATTTAATTCAGACGCTGAATGTGCCAATATGTTCTGGTGGTATAATATGTATTCACAAGCCGATTGGACGGCAACTCCACGTCCGATGTATCCAGCAGATGGCAGGAAGGTATTCGATATCCATACCCAGCCGATGAATTTGCGGGAACGGCTTAAAGCTGATCTGGGCGATTTTCCTTTTCCCTCCTTCTGGGGGCCTGCGGCAGGCATTCAATCATCTCAATGGATTGCAGAATCAGCCAAGTGGATTGAAACAAGCGAAAAGCCGACCCTTAATCTCGTTTACCTGCCGCACCTTGATTATTGCTTGCAGAAGTATGGGCCCAATGCGCCAGAGATAATACCTGAGCTGGCTGCCATTGATGAGCTTGTCGGAGACTTGCTCAGTTTTTTTCGGGATCGTGGGGTCGAGGTGGTATTGTTATCTGAGTATGGGATATCCGAGGTTAATCGCGCGGTCCATTTGAATCGTGAGTTCCGTAAGCGAGGTTGGATACAGGTAAAGGATGAGCTCGGCCTCGAAACGCTAGATTGCGGCGGCTGTCGTGCATTTGCTGTGGCGGATCATCAGGTGGCCCACATCTATATCAATGACGATACGATACGTGATGAGGTCATCGAGCTTTTGGATAGTATTGAAGGAATCGAAGAAGTCCGTGTTCCTGCTGAGATGTGGGGGCAAGGAACTGCTGTGGATAGAGCGGGGGACTTGATTGCTGTAGCAGCTAGTGACGCCTGGTTTACCTACTATTATTGGGAGGATGACAATAAGGCCCCTGACTTTGCCCGCTGTATTGATATCCACCGCAAGCCGGGCTACGATCCAGTTGAGTTGTTTATCGATCCGAAGATTGCTTTTCCTAAGCTGAAAATCGCATGGTTTTTACTGAGAAAAAAGTTGGGGTTTCGTGCCTTGCTGGATGTGATTGCTTTAGATGCAAACCTGGTGAAAGGGTCTCATGGTAGAGACAAGGTTCCTGAGTCTGAGCAGCCTGTATTCATTGCAGACACAGTAAGAATATCTTCTGTAGACGAGGTCAACAAAGCCATCTGTGAGCTTGTTTCTGGCGGTCAGCGAGAGGCTTGAAATATTTACAGACAATAAATTGCCAAGCTGGCATTATAACAGTGAATGGTTATTCGGGCAAATCATCAGGCTAGAGCTTGGAAGAGCTGGCTCAGAGAGCATAGCTCTCGTCTCTATGTCTACGCACGGCAGCGAAGCCAAAGTCGTGAAGATGCCGAGGATATCATTCAAGACGCTCTGATTCGTTTGTGGGGCTACCAAGAAGAACGAGGCAATGTTCCTCCCGATCTGCCATTGGCCTACTCAGTACTCCGCTTTGTGGCTATGGATCACATCAAAAAACAAGGTCGTAAAAAGCGAAAGGAGGATGCAGTGATTTTTCTCCATGATCATGACGACTACTGGCTTGATACCAATGCAGAAGATGGTGAAGAGGCGGTGCTGCTCAGGCAGGCTGTCGAAAAGCTTGGTGAAAAACTGCGCGAAGTGGTGACATTGAAAATATGGGGAGGTCTTACATTTGCCCAGATTGCTGAAGCGATGACCATCTCTCCAAATACAGCGGCATCAAGATACCGCTACGCACTAGAACAATTAGAACGAAAGTTAGAAACTCTTAAACACGAACGCCTCGGGTAATATGTCTAATATAGAATCAATAGAAAATAAGCTCTCAGAGCTCATTCCCTCATCAGTAAGCCAACAAGGGTTGGATAGAATAGATGAGACGATCGAACGCTTAGCTCAAGAAAGCTTAGCCAGTGGTGACAGTCTTGGATTCACTGATGTTGAAGGTGCCGCTGGTCCGAATTTACGCTGGTATCATAGTAGTCAGTGGCGAATAGCTGCAGTTTTTGTAATATTAGCGGTGTGTTCGTTTAGCCTGGCGATGAAGGTGGGTTTGTTGGAAGTTTCTCTGAATTCGACTTCGGTAATACCATCCAAAATGCCATCTAAGCCTGAGGTCATCAAGCAGCCCGAAGATCTACAGGTCGTGAAAGCTGTAGTTAGCTCAAGCAATGCTAATGAGGATGTTGAGGAGGGGGGATTGGATGGCGTTATACCAGAAGCACATCATCTTCAGTTGGCATTAGATTCGTTGCATAGCTCCGAGTTTATGGATCATGGCATAGCTACTGAGAGGCCCAGAGCTGATCTGTATGCAGAATTGCCACAACTTCCATATGGCAGTGGCCTGTTGCTAAAGGCCGTATCTAAGAATGGAGCTGCTGCCGATGCTGGCTTGCAGGCGATGGATGTCATATGCAAAGTTGATGATCAGCTGATCATTAATGAGAAGCAATTTCTTGCCCTTTTGGCGATGCGCCAGCGCGGTGATCAAGTATCAGTGACTTATTTTAGGTCAGGGGAGCAAAACATCACGGCGATGGAAATCAAGGACGGGGGAGCAATCTTGGCGGGCTCTAAGGATATTAATGCATCAGCATCCATAAGTGATAGTGGGGGTGCTGCTACCCTTATGTATAGAAGTGGCAAACTATGGCTGCGTGTCGAATCAGCGAAAGGTATTGAAACATATAATGGTTACATCAATGATGATGAGCAAATTACAAAAGTTCCCTCTGAGTGGCGCAATCGCATCAGTATCCTCCAGCGCTCCATTGAAGAATCATCGGAGATTCGTCAGCAATACAGAATGCGTTATGTGCCCAAGGCTAAAAATGGTTTTGTTGACAGTGATAATCAATGAGTAAGTATGACTTGAACGGCATTTCGAGAATGGGAACTTGATTATTCCTAATGGAAGAATAAGGTTGCTATTTGTCCATGCATTTTCAATGCTGGGGACATGCACCCAGACGTAGCGAAGCTTGTTGAGGCGGGACGTATCCCGCAGCCTGTTGGCGAAAGATTATCAGAAATTTCACCCGGAAGTTTCTGTACACATAAGAATTGGGGGGCCGGCAAAGTGAAAAGCTGGGATTTGTCTCGAGCTAAGGTTGTTATCGATTTCGAGAAGCAGTCTGATCAGGAAATGGGACTCCAGTTTGCTATTCAGAAAACTGAGCCGCTTGATGCTGGCCACTTTAGTGCGCGCAAGTTGGAAAATATTGAGGAATTGAGAGACCTTGTTATAAATGATCCAGCTGAATTGGTGAAACGCACACTGACTAGTCATGGTGGCAGCATGATGTTGGATCAATTGGACCGCGAATTGAGCGGTAGTGTTGTGCCAGAGGAGGGCTACAAAAAATGGTGGGACAAAGCGAAAAAGGCAATGCGTGAAAGCCACGTATTTTCAGTTCCTAGCAAACGAACCGATCCGCTAGTTTTGCGGGAGGAATCTTCAAGCCCTGCAGAAATGCTGATCGCCGATTTTACGGGCACCCGTGATCCTAAGGCGAAGGTCAAGGCACTGGAAAATATTCGAAAAAACCTTTCTGTTTTCAAAGATGATCATACGCCTCTCATCAGATTAATCGAAGACATCAATTCATTCTGTTCTAAAGGGCGCAAACTTCACTTGAGTCTGGTTCTTGAGTTTCTTGTTGCTCGCGATGAGATCATCAACCAGTTTGATAGCATCGATCTAGCGGATAGCGATTTGCGCTTAGCGGATGTGCTTACCACCGAGGAAGAGCGCTTAGTTGAAAATTTGAAGGGACGTTCCGCGGCTACACAACGCAGTATATTCCAAGGTTTCCCCGATGCGTTTGGGGATGCTTGGGCTGAGAAGTTACTTGCTGTATTTGATGCGGTTGGCTCGCGGGGAGTTACTGAAATTGCTAAGTATCTCCAAGAAAATGGAGCGGATGAACAATTTGAAGATCACCTGCGCAAGGCGATTGCTAACCGGAGCCTAGGACCTGATGCTCTTATCTGGATTTGTCGTGAGCGTGAAAAAGCAGCCGCTGTCGTCTTTTCTTTCGAGACGGGCAATTCCATCCTCAACCTTTTGGACCGTGATCATGTGGCTGATGGACCAAGCAAGAGTGCAAGGCTTCGTACATTATTAATGAACGATAAGACGCTCATTGCTGATTTGCTCGCAGAAGCAGAAGAGGCAGAAGCTAGGCAGTTTGGGCGTAAGCTTTACAACAGCCCAGTGTTTTCCGACCTTGATCGCAAGTCTCTCATGGCTCGTGTTATCAAGGCATGCCCTGCAACTCAGGACCTTGTAACGGGTGAGTTCGAGAAGAAGGTGGAGGGAGTTATTTCTTCGCATAAAAGTATTGAGAAACGCAAAAAAGACCTCGAAACAATCATCAAGATTAAAATCCCTGAAAACACTAAGGAGATTGCCGTTGCGAGGTCTTATGGTGACCTCAGAGAGAACTTCGAATTTAAGGCTTCTAAGCAAATGCAGGCAGTGCTTATGCGCCGCAAATCTCAACTAGAGAAAGAGCTGATTCATGTTCAGGCGACTGATTTCACCCACGCGGATACATCAGAAGTGAATATAGGCACAGTGGTTCATCTCGAGGATGACGGAGGCAAGACCGTTTCCTACACGATCCTCGGAGCATGGGACTCGATTCCCGAAGAGAACATTGTTTCTTACCTTTCCGATATTGGAATGACCCTGGTCGGCTCCAAAGAAGGGGACCGATTGGAAGTGCGTGACATGGATACGGAGAAAAACCGTTTCCTCACCATTAAGACCATTGCGACTTACCTCTAGAGTGCACACCCGATTTTTTAACAAATATTGAATATGTCAGATACGACAATTACTAACATTATTGGCCGCGAGATTATCGACTCTCGTGGAAATCCTACCGTAGAGGTAGATATTCACCTTGCAGGAGGTGCTTTTGGCCGTGCGGCTGTTCCCTCTGGTGCTTCCACCGGCGAGCATGAAGCATGTGAACTCCGTGACGAAGACTCCAGCCGTTATCTCGGTAAGGGTGTTCTCAAGGCTGTTGCCAACGTCAATGAGCAGATAGCTCCAGCCCTTCTTGGCCAAGATGCTACTGATCAGACTTTCATCGATAAAACGATGATTCAGCTCGACGGCACACCCAACAAAAGAAACCTAGGTGCTAACGCTATTTTAGGGGTATCCCTTGCCACGGCTAGGGCAGCAGCTGCTGCGTCCGGCCTGCCCTTATACAAGTATCTTGGTGGTCCAAACGCTAAGGTCCTGCCTGTGCCCATGATGAACATTATTAATGGTGGTTCACACTCAGACGCACCGATCGCATTTCAGGAATTCATGATTCGACCTGTTGGTGCTCCGAGCTTCAAGGAAGCTATTCGGATGGGTGCAGAGGTGTTTCATAACCTCAAGAAAGTCCTTCATGACCGTGGTCTGAGCACGGCGGTAGGTGATGAGGGTGGGTTCGCACCCACTTTTGAGGGCACCGAGGATGCTCTTGATACTGTCAGCCTGGCGGTTGAGAAAGCAGGTTACAAGGTAGGCGAAGATATTACTTTTGCCCTGGATTGTGCCTCTTCTGAGTTTTTCGAGAATGGCGTTTATGATTACACCAAATTTGAGGGCGAAGGAGGTGCCAAGCGCAACTCCGAAGAACAAGCAGCCTATCTTGCAGAGTTGTGCGAGAAGTATCCAATCGATTCCATTGAAGATGGTTGTGATGAAAACGACTGGGACGGATGGAAGGTCCTTACTGAAAAAATTGGCGATAAAGTCCAGCTTGTTGGTGACGACCTTTTTGTTACCAATGTCGACTTCTTGCAAAAGGGAATTGATCTTGGCGTAGCGAACTCGATTCTCATTAAGGTGAATCAAATCGGAACGCTCACCGAGACACTCGACGCTATCGAGCTTGGTAAGATCAACGGTTATAACTCCGTCATTTCCCACCGCTCCGGTGAGACCGAAGACAGTACAATTGCCCATATTGCAGTAGCGACTAATGCAGGCCAGATCAAGACAGGTTCTATGAGCCGTTCGGATCGGATCGCGAAGTATAACCAGTTGCTTCGCATTGAGGAGACTCTCTGTGAAGAAGCCATCTATGGCTGCTAGTCATCGATAATCATTTTATAAACAAGGCCTCCGTCCATCTGGG
>CAWVVN010000100.1:0-7409 GCA_963933605.1 uncultured Verrucomicrobiales bacterium | reverse complement strand
CTGAAATAAGGCTCGTTCGATAGAATCCCCTGCCATGAGACGTAGTAGCTATAGTTATGAAAAACCACAGCTTTCTTATTCTTCTGTGCCTTGCGCTCATGCTTGCCTCCTCAGGCTACGCACACGACTAAAATTTTAAAGAACCTAACAAAAAGCGGACGAGGATGCCAAAGCCAGCGCCTGGCTGGTTTATGAATAAGGAACTGCTTGTGCCCATGAGATAGGGCCCAACACCAAGGGTTCAACAAGCGCAACTCACACATGCGCCTGTCGCAAAAAGGTGGTTTTTTTGCGCAAAAAGACAGTCCCTCATTTTCAGAGAGGGCTTATGATATCGAGCCCGACAACAGGGGACGCTGCCTCCGCTTTTTTATTGTAGCGCGGCCCTTACCTCTTCAGGCTATCTGAACAACTAGACTTGGAAGATCCGAACGATGCCACCCGAATGACGCTACTTGAACCATGCCACCTGAGCCATGCCTATTGCTGATTGGACTGTTTTAATTGCCTACCTTCTCGGCACGGTGCTGATGGGTGTCTTGCTGGGTAGACTGGTCAAGAACTCCTCGGACATGTTCAGTGCCGGCGGCGAGTCGCCGTGGTGGACCAGTGGACTCAGTGCCTTCATGACGATGTTCTCAGCGAACACCTTTGTCGTCTGGGGCAGCATCGCCTTCGACGTCGGCATGGTGGCCGTGATGATCAACCTGATGTATGGCGTGGCAGCGATGCTCGTTGGTTTTTTTGTCGCCAGCCGCTGGAAGGCGATGGGTATTGAGACGCCAGCGGAATACGTCAAACTACGCTTTGGCAAAGGCGCACTGCATTTCTACACTTGGGCAATGATGGTGCTGCGTGTGGTGGGTACCGCTGCCGCACTTTATGCTCTGGCGAAAATCCTTGTCGCCCTGATGCCACTCGATGAGGGCAATCCCCTGCGTGACCCAGAGACCGGCAAACTCTCGCTGCGTTGGGCGATCCTCATCTTCGGCTCTGTGGTGGTTCTCTACACCATGATCGGCGGCCTCTGGGCAGTGCTCATGACCGATGTGCTGCAGTTCATCATCCTCAATCTGGCCATCCTCTTTGTCGTTCCGCTCGCCCTGCATCAGGTGGGAGGTGTCAGCGGTTTTATCGAGCAAGCTCCGGACGGATTTTTTGACCTCGTCAAAGAGGAGAAATACACCGTCTTCTTCCTCGCTGGCTGGGCGGCTATCCACTTCTTTATGATCGGTGCCGAGTGGGCCTTTGTGCAGCGCTTCCTCTGCGTGCCGACCCAAAAGGACGCCCGCAAGAGCACCTACCTCTTTGGCATCCTCTACCTTGTCAGCCCGCTGCTCTGGCTGCTGCCTCCGATGATCTACCGCGTCACCAACCCAGAGGCCGATGCCGAGCAAGCCTACATTCTCGCGTGTAAGTCCGTGCTGCCCATCGGCATGGTCGGCCTGATGCTCGCCGCCATGTTTTCCGCCACCGCCAGTATGGTCAGCTCCCAGCTCAATGTCTTTTCCGGAGTCCTCACCAATGACATCTACAAACCGATCGCCAAGGTAAGCAACCCGCAATCCCTGCTGCGTGCCGGGCGCATCTTCACCATCTTACTCGGCATTCTGCTGATCACACTCGCCCTGCAGATTGAAAAACTCGGCCAGGTCAAGGACCTCATCATCAGCATTACCGAGCTCATGGTCGTGCCCCTGCTGGCCCCATCCCTCTGGGGACTCTTTAGCCGCAAAATCGGTGGCCGCGCCGTGTGGATCACTGGCCTGAGTGGCTTTGCCCTAGGCGCTCTGATTCGCTTCGGCTTTGGTACAGATGGCTTCCTAGCAAATATCCCCGCGCTGGAATCGCTCAACCTCTGGGTCACCTCTCACGCCAACTTCCTCAAAACCTTCACCGGGGTCATCTTCCCGGTCGCCGTGCTCGCCATCATCGAGTGGTCCAGCAAGGGCGAAGACGCAGGCTGGAAAATCATCGCCTCACTGGCGCAACAAGAATCCGAAGAAGAACTGCAGCATCCGCCACAATCCAACCCGATCGCCGCCAAGGTGGTTGCTGTATGCCTCGCCATTTGTGGTGCGATGATGTTTACCCTGATCCTAGCCAACGAGAGCTCGCACGGCATTCTGGCTGCCTTCGGTACCGTTCTCTTCCTCATCTCCGGCACCATTTTCTACTTCACCCGAGGCAAGTCATAACTCCCAGAATACCTGTCGATAGAAAAACCCAATCTACAACGTAACCCATACATGTCGAAAATACATACAAGCGCACTCCTGCTACTCTTTGCCTTCAGCTCAGCCTTTGCCCATGAAGACCACAAGGACCTGCATCATTGGGAGATCCCCAGCAAGGATCCAGACCGCATCATCCTGACCTTTCATGGTGACCCCGCAACGAGCCGTGCGGTAACCTGGCGCACAGATGATAGCATTAAAAATGCGGTTGCTCAGATCGCTGAGGCAACGGTGAATTCCAAGTTTACCGATCACTCCCGCAAGCTTGACGCCACCACCGAGTCCTTTGACCTTGGTACCCACAAAAAGAACGCCCCCCTAACCGTCCATAACCACAGTGTTATTTTTCAAGACCTTAAGCCAGACACTCTCTATGTTTACCGTGTTGGCTCCGACGGTGAACATTGGTCGGAGTGGATACAGTTCCGCACCGCCAAAAATGGCTATGCCCCAACTCAATTTGTCTATTTTGGTGATGCACAAAACGGGGTCCTCTCGCATTGGTCACGGGTGATCAGAATGGCCTACCAAACCGCTCCTAATGCCTCCTTTGCGATCCACGCCGGTGACTTGATTAACTCTGCCCACCGCGACCTAGAATGGGCAGAATGGTTCAAGGCCGGCAGCTTTATACATAGCCAGTGGACCGCCATACCCGCTGCGGGCAACCACGAGTATAGTGCCCAAGGTCTCGCCCTACAATGGCGCCCTCAATTCACCCTCCCAGTGGAGAAAAGCTTGCCTGAGAAGCTGCACGAAACGGTCTACACCGTCGACTACCAAGACATACGCATCATCGTCTTGAACTCGAATAAGTCACAGCCAGAACAGACAAAGTATCTCGAAGACCAGCTCAAAAACTGTACCGCTAAATGGAAGATCGTTACTTGCCACCACTCCATCTTTTCACCTGCCAAAGGACGCAACTTCGCTTATGGCCTTAATACCTGGAAGCCCCTGTTAGACAAATATGGTGTCGATCTTGTGCTCAATGGCCATGACCACACCTATGCGCGCGGTCACGTCCCCGTCCGTAGCGGCAAGCAAGATACCGATAACTTAGGCGCGGTCTATGTCACCTCTGTCAGTGGGCCGAAACAATACAATGGAAGTCCAGAGCAGCTAAAATCCTATGCCGATAAGGGTTATCGATCTGACAAAGTAGCTGAGCAAACCCAATTCTTCCAAGTCATCACCATTGAGGACGATAAGCTGGAGTATGTTGCCTACACCGTGCTAGGCGATGAGCACGACCGCTGTGTTATTACCAAAGATTTCAAAACCAATAAGAAAACATTGTCCAATTCAGCGCCATAAAGATGGCTGGCCCACACCGAGCTTTTCCAAGAATACCCCAACCACACCCATGATCATCGAACCCGCTAGCGAAGGCCGCACCCTACGCACGGAACAACTCAGTGCCGACCTCGTTGTTATTGGCGGCGGCCTCGGGGGAACCTGTGCCGCCATCACCGCTGCTCGCGAAGGTCTCAAAACCATCCTCGTCCAGGACCGCCCTGTGCTGGGTGGTAATGCCTCCAGTGAGGTCCGCCTCTGGGTGCTAGGTGCCACCTCCCACATGGGCAACAACAACCGCTGGGCCCGCGAGGGTGGTGTGATGAATGAAATCCTCGAGGAAAACCTCTACCGCAACCGACAGGGCAATGCCATCATCTTCGATACCATCCTGCTTGAGAAATGCCTGCTCGAAGAGAACCTCACCCTACTGCTCAATACCGCCGCCTTTGAGGTAGAAAAATCCGCTCAAGGAAATGGCGATACCATCTCCGCGGTTCACGCCTTTTGTTCGCAAAACTCAACCCGCTACCATCTTAGTGCTCCTTACTTCTGTGATGCCTCGGGAGATGGCATTGTCGGCTTCATGGCGGGAGCCGCCTTCCGCATGGGTGCGGAGTCAAAAGAAGAATTCGGTGAAGGCTTTGCCCCCGATGCTTCCTACGGTGAGCTGCTCGGTCACTCGCTTTATTTCTACACCAAGGACACCGGCACCCCGGTGAACTTCACCGCCCCCAGCTGGGCGCTCAAGGACATCACCAAGATTCCGCGCTACCGCCAGTTCAATACCAACATGCAGGGATGCAACTTCTGGTGGATCGAGTATGGCGGCCGGCTCGATACCGTCCATGAGACCGAAACCATCAAATGGGAACTCTGGAAAGTCGTCTACGGCGTCTGGGATCACATCAAAAACTCGGGTGAGTTTCCCGATGCTGAAACTTTGACCCTCGAGTGGGTAGGCCACATTCCTGGTAAGCGTGAGAGCCGCCGCTTCGAGGGCGACTACATGATCCGCCAACAAGATGTCATCGACCAAACTCACTTCAAAGACGCCGTCGCCCACGGCGGCTGGGCCATTGATCTGCACCCCGCCGATGGTGTTTATTCTGAAAAGCCTGGCTGCACCCAGTGGCATTCCAAGGGCACCTACGGCATCCCCTACCGCTGCTACTACAGCCAGAACATCAACAACCTATTCCTCGCCGGCCGCATCATCAGTGCTACCCACGTCGCCTTCGGCTCTACCCGTGTCATGGCCACCTGTGGTGCTGGTGGCCAAGCTGTCGGCACCGCCGCTGCTCTCTGTAAAAAACACCACTGCTCGCCGCGTGATCTCAGCAGTGGCGAAAAACTCACTGAGCTACAAACTCGCCTGCAACGTAGCGGCCAATTCCTGCCCGGTATTGCTGATGAAGATTCCGCAGATCTCGCTCGTCAGGCAAACATCTCTGTCAGCTCATCTCTCGAGCTTTCCGCCCTCAAGGGTGATGACGACTGGCTGGCGCTCGAGCACGCCCAAGCCATGCTTCTCCCGCTCGCCTCAGGCCCTTGCCCAGACTTCGCCCTCGACCTCAAAACCGATGCTGATGCCACGCTTCGTGTCTCTCTGTGCAGGGCAGAAAAACCGGGTAACTTCACCATGGATGAATGCCTGCAAGAACTCGAGCTCGAGCTCAAAGCCGGTAGCAGCCAAGTTCCGATCAGCTTCCAGACCGAGATCACACGTGCAGGTTACCACTTCCTCAAAATCAGCGAACACCCAGCCGTGCAGGTGCGCCTCAGCAGCGAACGCCTGAGCGGAATCCTCGCCGTTTCCAGTTCCTTTAACAAAGCCGTCGCCACCACCAACAAACAATCGCCCACCGAAGACATCGGGGTCGAGAGCTTCGAGTTCTGGCTACCCCAACGCCGCCCAAAAGGCAAAAACATCGCCCTCACTATCGAGCCCCCGCTGAGACCCTTTGGCCCGGAAAACCTCATCTCTGGACCAGCACGCCCGACCGATCAGCCCAATGCCTGGATCGCTGACCCCGCCGACCAGCAAGCTAAGGTCGAACTCAACTGGCAACAGCCCGTTAGCCTGCAGCACATCTGCCTCGAATTCGACCCCGACTGGGATCATCCGATGGAATCCGTGCTGATGACCCACCCCGAGGAAGTCTCCCCCTTTATGGTCAAGGATTTCGACCTCATCGATGCCTCAGGCAACACCCTCGCCGCCGTGCGTGACCACCACAGTGGCCGCTTCAGCCTCGATCTGCCCGAGGCCATCTCCACCACCTCACTGACACTTCAGATCCTCGCCACCCACGGCAACCCTGCTGCCCTGTTCCGCGTGCGTGTCTACTGAACAATAGTGCCGAGGCAGGTCCTAAGACAGGCCGGGCCTCATCAAGCGGCTTCATCCGCGAGAAATGCCGCGTCCCTTTTTCTTAGTAGCCGTGCAGGTTGATATCCTCACTGTCTACCATCGATACTCGTTTCCCCATCTTCTTTTGAATCACTCGGAAATGCTGTCTTTCATCAGGCGTGACCAGGGAAATGGCATCGCCGGGTGAATCCGCTCTACCGGTCCTGCCAATGCGGTGGATGTAGTCTTTCGGTGATCGCGGCAGCTCGTAGTTGATCACGCACGGTAGCTGCTCGATATCAATTCCTCGGGACAAAAGGTCGGTTGCAACAAGCACCCTCAGCTCACCTGCCTTGAACTCCTTGAGCATATCCCGTCTGAACTGCTGACTCTTCTTGGCGTGAATGGCTGCGGCATCGATTTTATTTTTAAGTAGCTTGTCGACAATGCCATCCACCTTGTGCGTGGAAGAAGCGAACACGAGCACCTGTTGTAAATCATGGTGTTTGATCAGGTAACGTAACAAGGGGCCCTTGCGCTCTTCTGATACAAAGTAGCCCAGCTGATGAATCAGCTCATCCTGCTCTGCACCATCCTCTGTGTCCGTTCCATGCTGAGTATCGTCACGATCGACATCCTCAGAAATGTTGATGATCTCAGGGTCTCTCAATAAGACCTGCTGGATTGTGCTAAGGTCATCGCTGAGTGTGGCAGAAAACAACAGGTTTTGGCGCTCGTTCGGCAGCAGCGCGAGGATGCGGTCGACCTCTTCCTTGAAACCGAGGTTGAGCATTTTATCCGCCTCGTCTAAAACAAGTGTGGTAATGGCCGAGAGCTTAACGGCATTTTTTTCGACCAGCTCAAGAAGCCGTCCAGGGGTGGCGATGACCATATCGGCCTTACCGATCGTTTGCATCTGCACATTGGCCGAAACACCGCCATAAACTGCCACGCTTGTCAGACGCTTTTCCAGAGAAGCGGTAAATGACCGGCAAACATCCTGGACTTGATCAGCCAGTTCACGCGTGGGCACGAGAACCAACACACTCGGCTCACGATAACGCCTTGCCGGACAATCCTGCAGGCGGTGTAAGATGGGCAGCACGTAGCTCGCCGTTTTTCCCGAACCCGTTTTAGCAATGCCCAGGACATCTTTGTTCTGTAGCACCACCGGAATAGCACCCTTCTGAATGGGCGTGGGTTCGACAAAACCTTGGGCAGCGATTGCCTTGAGCAAAGAGGGATGAAGACCGAGCGAAGAAAACGACATCAATAATGAAGTAAGTGATTTTGAGATAGGTGCAGGAGAAATTTCAACCAGCAAGCTTGTCAATAAGAGAGGCCACCGGCGGAGCAGCCGGTGACCTCTATAACATGCTCTGCCGAAACAGAGCTCACTGCGGTTTGGCAGGTCTCCTGCGTGCGGCGGATTGAGCGAATTGTCAATCTCAGTCTCTTGCCTGATCCGCATGAGCCACCACAAACGAGATGTTTACAAGATTTACCCCATCACTAGTATGAGC
>CAWVVN010000099.1:0-7446 GCA_963933605.1 uncultured Verrucomicrobiales bacterium | reverse complement strand
TTTTTCGCTTCTTCAAAATGGTGGCCCTCTGTGATCGGCGATGTCTCAGCCGGCAACAAAGCCGCTCGCTATCTACTCAGACTCATTCAAATCAGCGTCAGATTACTGACCACACTGATGCGCTCAATTCATGAACTTATCTGGGCGATTCTTTTCCTCGCAGCCCTTGGTCACGAGCCGATCACTGCCTGTGTTGCCCTGGCCCTTCCCTTTACAGGAACTTTGGCCAAAGTCTTCTCTGAAATCATTGACGAACAATCAGTCCGCGCGCGAGACCATCTCATTGCGTCAGGAGCTGGCCCGCTGCAAGCATTCCTCACTTCTCTGATCCCGCAATCATTTCCCGACATCGCCACCTACACCGTTTACCGATTTGAGTGCGCGTTGAGATCCTCTGCGGTTCTTGGATTCATTGGCATCGAAACCATTGGTTTATCAATCACGCGTTCATTTGAGAATCATTTTTACAACGAGTTGTGGACCGAGCTTTACCTTCTGCTAGCGGTGGTTCTCATCGTAGACGCGCTGGGAGCCGTGCTCAGAAAACGGCTCAACCGTATTCCCAAGCGAACCACCATGCCAGATCTCAGCGGGAGCGGTGAGGAGAATATCAAGCAACTCAAACGCACGGCGCCCCGAAGCATGATGGCCAGAGTCTTGCTGTGGTCATCCGTAATATTGGTCATCGTTTCCTGGTTCCCATCCGTGATCAATGTTTCTACCGAACCTTTAATCAAGGCTAGCAGCTCGAACACCATGCAACTCAGCAAGAGTGATCGCCTATCTCATTTCTTAACTAAAATGACTCCAGCGCCGGTGCGCGAAAGCGGCGCTTGGAATGACGCTATTCCATGGGGTTGCGAACTTTGGCACAAAAACGGAAAAACTGCCGTGATCAACACTATAGCCATGGCTACAGCGGCGATCATCATCTCAGCGTTTGCAGCCTGGCTACTGCTTCCCTGGGCAAGCCGAGCACTTGCTAGCGCCAAACCATTGGGGCTATTTGGCGGCAATGACAATCCCGTTCGAAATATCATTTGGCAAAGCATCGGCTTTCTAACCAGGTTCGTTTTTATTATTAGCCGTGCAATCCCAGAATACATTTACGCATACCTACTCATCGGCCTACTTGGAGTCAGCGCATGGCCATTAGTATTAGCGCTTGCCCTGCACAACTTCGGCATCCTCGGACGGCTGTGGGGTGAAGTGATCGAAAACCAGCCAGCTGAAGCACCACGCCAGCTGCTGCATACTGGATCAGGTCGCCTGCAATGCTATTTTTCCAGCTTTGTTCCAGCCTCGTTTAACCGCTTCTTGATGTATCTCTTTTACCGATGGGAAACATGTGTCCGGGAAGCCACCGTGCTCGGCATGCTGGGCTTTGCCTCACTAGGTCTCCACATCCAGCTATCCAGAAATTTCTCCCGCGCTTATGATGAGATGATCTTTTATGTCTTACTTGGCTCGGCGGTCATCTTCATCGGTGATCTCATCTCGGTCTATCTTCGCCGCGGGCTGGCCAAGGCTTGATACCTTGATGACAACTGTGTAAGAGCCTAAGCATGCAAGATCACAAGGAAACCATTCTACGTGAAAAGCACTCGATCTATCACCTCTCTGCAAGCGCGGGAAAAATAGCTGTCATCGGGTTTGCCATACTCCTTTTTGTGCTGATTCGCAACTGGCTCCCCCTCGACGAGGCGATTAACGATGACGATGCAGCTTCGATACGCACGGGGCTTGCTATCCTAGCTCTGGCTGCCGTGCTTTGGCTTACCGAAGCCATGCCTCTGGCATTGACGGCTATTCTGGTTCCAGTGATTGCTTCGCTCACTGGAGTGCTGGATGTCAGTGACAGTTTTGCAGGATTCGCCCACCCCTTGATCTTCCTGTTTCTCGGCAGTTTTGGTTTGGCGGCAGCCTTGTCAAAACAGGGACTGGACCGTTGGTTGGCAATCAACATCGTGAACCTTGGGCGTGGAAATTTTCAGGTCACGGCATTGGCCTTGTTTATGGTTTCGGCCGCGCTTTCAATGTGGATTACCAACACGGCCACCGTGGCACTGATGCTGCCCGTGGCTCTCGGAATCCTAAGCAATATTTCTACACACTGTGATAAGTCAATCGCGGCGAGGGCAGCAACTTATCTGCTCCTGGGTATTGCCTACTCAGCGAGCATCGGGGGTATGGGCACCCTCATTGGCACAGCCCCCAATGCCATCGCCGCAGCTCATTTGAAAATGGATTTTACCCAATGGCTGCGTATCGGCTTACCCGCTGTGATGGTCTTGCTCCCTGTGTTGTTTATTCTTTTACGCTTACTCCTCAACCCGGGTAAGATTCCAACACTCGCGGTGCAGAAAGAATCATTCAGGTTCAACGGTAAACGCATGCTGACCTTGGCGATCTTCCTGCTTACCATCTGCGCCTGGCTTTTCAGCAGCCGCCTGGCGAGCTTTTTTGGCATCTCAAAATCATTCGATACCATCATTGCTGTGAGCGCCGTGCTGATCCTTTCAGCCTGTCGCCTTGTTAGCTGGAAAGATATCGACCGCGCAACTGATTGGGGGATATTGTTGCTTTTTGGAGGCGGACTCACGCTGAGTAAAATCCTTGGTGTGACCGGAGCCAGTTTATATCTAGCTAGGGAAATTCAGGCTATGGCCACCGACTGGCCGATCATCCTTCTCGTGGGCGTCATTGTCCTCTTCATGATATTTCTCACCGAGCTATCCAGCAACACGGCCAGCACGGCATTGTTAGTTCCTATCTTTGCCACGGTGGCCCTCGACATGAACATCCCGGTTAAGCAGTTATTACTTCCGCTTACCCTTGCAGCCTCATGCGCATTCATGCTGCCCATTGCCACACCCCCGAATGCGCTTGTCTTTAGCTCGGGGAAAATCCAGCAACGAGACATGATCAGAATCGGGCTAGTGCTCAACCTCGTCTTCGCCGTCATCCTGACCCTCTTCGCTAGGACATTCCTCTAACGCCAGTCCGGATCCTGATCTTTATCCTGATCGATCCTATCAGCCAGATTGCGCGCCTTGATGCGGTGATCACGTTTAGCTCGGCGCTCTGAGATTATACGGCGCTTTTTTTGACGTTGCTGAAGCTTGTCTATTTCCTCATCAAGCTTGAGATAACCTTCATAGCGCCCTTCATCAAGCTGTCCACTTTCAACAGCGGCTCGGATGGCGCACCCTGTGTCATTACGGTGCTTACAATCGTGGAACTTACACTCGCTAGCGAGCTGCTCGACATCAAGAAAACTCTCCCTCAGTGTATGCTCATCGGTCCACATCTGGATCTCGCGCATGCCCGGGTTATCGATAAGAATACCACCGTCATCGAGCAGGATCAGCTCGCGTGCGGTGGTGGTGTGGCGGCCTTTACCAGTGGTTTCGTTGACATCATTGGTCCATTGAAAATCCTCGCCTAACAGCTGATTAACCATCGTCGACTTGCCCACCCCGCTGGAGCCCACCATGGTCAGGGAAATCCCGGGCTGGAGATATTTCTGCAACACGTCAAGGCCCTCATTACGGGCTGCTGAAGTGATGTAGACATCGGCTTCCTCGCTAAGTTCACGGATAAGTTCGGCAGCCTCCTGATTCTGTTCGTCGGGGAACAAATCGGATTTATTGACCAACACCACCGCCTTAGAACCACTGCGCCGGATCAGGGTGAAATAACGCTCCATGCGGCGCGGACTAAAATCTGAACCTGCATCAGTCACCACCACCACCACGGTAACATTTGCCGCAATCACCTGCTCCTCGGCACTTTTTCCAGGGAGCTTACGTGAGAAACAGGTCTGGCGCGGCAGGCGGGCACGGATCATGTTTTCATCGTCAGCGTCATTGGCTAACTCCAGAGCTACCCAGTCACCCACGGCGGGCAATGCGGCATCATTGACAGCATTATGATAAACCTTACCACTCATCAGCACCTCTCGTTCACAGACATCACCCTCGTCATCAACGAACAGAGCTCCGTAAGTGATTTTATTATCGCGGATCAGGCGAGCGGGCACACAGCTCTTGGTAGAAAGTTTATCAAAAGCTTTCTGGAAATCATCATTCCAACCAAGGTCTGCAAGTATCATCAGATGTTTAAATTAGCAGACCACGTTGATCATCACAAGCGCCCATCATCTGCATCAAGGTAGTCAAACATCGTCTGAATGTCGTCACGGTCTTGCCAGCCGGATTCTTGTTTGCGCCTCGCTAGCAAATCGGAAAGATCATCTCGGTAGCAGCGGTTACGCATGAAGCTATTCCACCAGTCCAACTCGTGTTGCTTGGGTTTGGTGCCGTTTTGCCAACACCACTCGAGTGCCTCTTGATCGGTTTTGTCACCCTCAACTACTTTACTGAGGTCATCGTAATCTACATGCAACAATTGGCAGGTCCAGAGGTCCATCCCCTTACCCATATTCGGGTGAAATTCGGGGTCAAGTTCACCTGATTGGTGCAAGCGAATCTTACTGCACAAACGGGCAAAATAAACATAACCCAAGACTTCATCACTAGGGCTGGAGGGAGGCGTGTGTGTACTCATGATTATTTGCTGGTGATACCGGCGCTACTACTCGGAGTATGCGTCCATACCAACACAGGAACAGACGAGGTTGCGATCACCGTGAACGTTATCAATGCGACCTACTGCCGGCCAGAATTTGTGACTGCGCAGCGAGGCCAGCGGATAGGCTGCCTGCTCACGACTATAAGGATGACTCCACTGATCACTAATGACCATTTGCGCCGTGTGCGGTGCATTCTTCAGGACATTATCATCCTTGTCGGCCGCACCATCAATCACCTGCTGAATTTCACCATAGATGGAAATCATCGCATCGCAGAACTTATCAAGCTCGGCTTTAGACTCTGACTCGGTCGGCTCTATCATCAGGGTACCCGCAACAGGCCAACTCATGGTAGGTGCGTGGTAACCATAGTCCATAAGACGCTTCGCAACATCCTCAACGGTTATACCACTACGATCAGCCAGTGGACGTATATCAATGATGCACTCGTGCGCTACTAATCCTTTGTTGCCCGTATAGAGCACGGGGAAATAGGTGTTGAGGCGTTTGGCCATGTAATTGGCATTAAGAATCGCAATTTTGGTAGCCTCGGTCAGTCCCTCTACCCCCATCATCGCTATATACATCCATGAGATCGTGTTGATACTCGCACTACCATAGGCAGCCGCACAAACCGGAGCTTCCTCGTTTTCCATCATGCTGTGACCCGGCAAGTAAGGAACGAGCTGCTCAGCAACTCCAATGGGCCCGACACCTGGCCCCCCACCCCCGTGAGGAATGCAGAACGTCTTGTGTAAATTAAGGTGACAGACATCTGCCCCAATGAGACCCGGACTGGTCAAGCCGACCTGCGCGTTCATGTTGGCTCCGTCCATGTAAACTTGGCCGCCATTGGCATGAATGATCTCACATATCTCAACAATGGTGGACTCATAGACACCGTGAGTGGATGGATAAGTCACCATCAGTGCTCCCAGTTTTTCAGCATGCTGCTCCGCCTTGGCCTTGAGGTCGGCTACATCGATATTGCCCTGGTCGTCACAAGCTACTGGCACAACCTTAAAGCCCGCCATGACAGCTGATGCTGGATTGGTTCCGTGGGCTGAAGTCGGGATAATGCAGATGTCTCGCTCGGCATCACTGCCGTCACCACTATTGCCATTGGCGATATGATAACGACGAATCGCAAGCAGTCCCGCATACTCACCTTGGGATCCCGCATTGGGCTGCAGGGAAATAGCCGCAAATCCGGTGATGCGCGCCAACCAGTCAGATAACTCATCGAGCATCTCACGGTAACCGAGGGTTTGGTCATCAGGAACAAAGGGGTGAATGTTTGCCACTTCCGGCCAGCTGAGGGGCATCATCTCAGAAGTAGCATTGAGCTTCATCGTGCATGAGCCAAGTGCAATCATTGACTCGTTGAGCGCCAGATCTTTTTGCTCGAGGCGAGAGATGTAGCGCAGCATCTCTGTTTCTGAATGGTAACTATTAAAGACCGGTGCCGTGCAAAAATCGGACCTGCGCGCGTGGCAAGCCTGCCATGAATTCTCATCGCCTTCGAGCGTTTGAGCCTTCTCGACCCCGAAGGATTTAAGGACAAGCATGACATCAGCCAAGCCCATGGTTTCATCACAAGCAATCACCACATGATCTGCATCAATACGGCGCAGGTTAACGCCTTGCTCAACTGCAGCGGCAATGACCTCGTCAGCTTTACCGGGCACCACCACCGTAAGTGTATCAAAATAACTCTCGCCGATCACTTCATAACCAGCCTGCTTGAGGGAAGCTGCGCAGCTGCGAGCTGTAAGGTGGGCATCGAGTGCTATTTTCTTGAGCCCCTCTGGCCCATGATAAACAGCATACATAGAAGCCATCACGGCGAGCAGCACTTGAGCGGTGCAGATATTGGATGTCGCCTTATCCCGGCGAATATGCTGCTCACGCGTCTGCAAAGAAAGACGATAGCCGGGATTCCCCTGGGAATCAATAGACACCCCGACGAGGCGACCTGGCATTTTACGCTTCAGCTTGTCGGCGCAGGCCATGAAGGCAGCGTGCGGACCACCAAAACCAAACGGCACTCCAAAACGCTGACTATTGCCAACACAAATGTCAGCGCCAAACTCACCCGGGGGGCGCAACACAGTTAGAGCTAGAATATCGGCAGCTACAATAGCGAGTGCTCCCGCTTCGTGCGCTTTATCAATCAAGCCCGCATAGTCTTGCACACACCCCTGTGTATCCGGGTATTGTAGCAGGATAGCAAAGAGCCCCTCACATGCGGCCGGATCAAAGGTCTTCCAGTCTGCCACCACAATCTCGATACCGAGTGGCTCGGCACGCGTTTTGACAACCTCGATGGTTTGCGGATGACATGAGTCCGCTACAAACATAGTCGTTCCTCGTGGTTTGCCTGACTTGGCAAGCGCCATAGCCTCGGCCGCAGCTGTTGCCTCATCAAGCAGAGAAGCACCAGCAACATCCAGACCAGTGAGGTCTGAAATCATGGTTTGAAAATTAAGCAGCGCCTCTAGACGACCTTGCGCTATCTCAGCCTGGTAAGGAGTATAAGCGGTGTACCAACCTGGATTTTCAAGGATGTTACGCTGGATCACGGGCGGCACAATCGTACCACTATAGCCTTGGCCAATGTATGACTTAAGCACCTTATTTTTACCCATGATGGAGCGTAGCTTCTCGAGGGCAGCTGTCTCACTAAGTGCTTCAGGTAATTCAAGAGGCTCACCACCACGAATATTAGCCGGCACCGCATCATCAATAAGATGATCGATGCGATCGTAACCGAGGTCCTTGATGAGATTTTGACGGGAAGCTCCAACGCTTCCAACGTGACGGCTACAAAAGTTGTTATACATAGTTTGGTG
>CAWVVN010000098.1:0-7457 GCA_963933605.1 uncultured Verrucomicrobiales bacterium | reverse complement strand
CAAGAACCAAGAACCAAGAACCAAGAACCAAGAACCAAGAACCAAGAACAGCCGCGCAGCGGCTTCAACTTCCAAAAACCCTGCCCTTCAAACGGTGGGGTTTTTTTATGGCCGCAGCACGGCCAACAAGGAACAACGAACCAAGAACCAAGAACAGCCGCCGCAGGCGGCTAATTCACTATTCACCATTCCAAATTCCGCCGCAGGCGGCTGCCGGCGGCCTCCCTCCATTTCACTTGATGTCAGCTAACCAATCCTATAGACATGAAGTATGCGTTTAATAGCTAGTATCCTAATCATTACCCCCACCCTCCTTCTCTGCTCATGCAGTGAGCCCAAGCAAACTGAAAGCAACACACCTGCAGAAAGCCCAAGCCCAAGCTCATGGAGTGTGCAGAATGTGACACCGGTGGACGCCCGGAAGATGTTAGCAGAAAACAAGGATGTGCGTGTCCTGGATGTCAGGACCCCCGCCGAGTATGCTCAGGGTCACATCGCGGGTGCAGTCAACGTAGATTTCAAGGCCGCTGACTTTGCAGACAAGGTCGATAAGCTCGATAAAAACACCGCCTACATTGTCCACTGCCGAAGCGGCAAGCGCAGCAGCGGCTCACTAGCCATCCTTAAAGACAAAGGTTTCGGCAGCATCTACCACCTTAACAAAGGATTCAATGCCTGGAAGGACTCGGGCATGCTCACAGCACCCTAGCAAAATCAAAAAACAACGAAACCTTCTCAGTATAATGCCAATCGAGACACCAGTCATTGCCAACTACGCGTCCAGTAAACTAAGCACTGACCAAGTTGAGCTTTACCTCACCCACACCGGCGGCCACCTCGCCCCAGTCAACTTTCACTTACCAGACCGCACCGTCTCGCCCTACGCCGTGAACCCATGGGTGGATGAGCCCATCGCTGATGAAATGCCCAACCTGATCAAGGTTTTGCGCGGCGACTTCTTCTGCCTACCTTTTGGTGTTAGTGATCAGCTACCCCACCCCCATGGTGCTACCGCCAACAACGAGTGGTCACTATTATCATCAGAAAAAAACAAGCTGGTTCTCGAGATCGAGCCCGATGACATCGGCGGCAAGGTCACCAAAGAAGTCAGCCTCAGAGACGGACAATACGCCATCTACCAGAAGCACACCATCACCGGCATTGAGGGCAGCTACAACTACGGCCACCACCCCATCATCGAATTCCCAGAACAAGGAGGCCCCTTTGCCATCCATACGAGCCCCTTTATCCATGGGCAAGTCTACCCAGGTGCCTTTGAAGATCCTGCCAATGGCGGCCACAGCAGTCTGAAAGAAGGCGCTATCTTCACCTCCCTCGATCAGGTTGACATGGCGGACGGCTCCACCACCTCGCTAGCTCAGTATCCAGCACGTGAGGGCTTCGAGGATCTCGTCTTGTTCTCAGCAGCAGAGCAGGATCTCGCATGGACAGCCGTTACCCTAGACGGCTACGCCTGGATCTCCTTGAAGAATCCCAAGCAGTTCCCCAGCACCCTGTTCTGGATCTCCAACGGCGGACGCCATTACCAGCCGTGGAACGGACGCCACAAAAACAGAATCGGCATCGAGGACGTCTGCTCCTATTTTCACGAGGGACTGGACTCATCGCGCAGCAACAAGCTGCCACACGGTATTACTACCACTGCAGACTTCAGCAAAGACCAGCCCACCGAGCTGTGCCACATCCAGATGGTGCACCCGCTGCCGGGAGGTTTTTGCGCCGTGGAGCACATCCGCTACGATTCCGCTAAAAAAGGCATCTGGCTATCAGATGCCCAAGGTCAAGAGATCTTTGCTCCCGTGGACTGCTCCTTTCTTGGCTACTGATCTCCCAGACATCATCCATCCTCATTTTGCACCACTCTGGTGAAAAATACGTGACAAAATATACGTCTATTGAATACTGGAAAGATACTCCGTGATTCAGAGCGCAATCATTCGGTATCTCGCTCACCAAAAACCCAACCCTTCTCAGCAACCTATACTACCACATCATGAAAAAACTCAATATCGGCGTCGTCGGCTACGGCCTCATGGGCAGAACCCACACCAATGCTTACCGCCAGGCACCCAGATTCTTTGATCTCGAATACGAGCCCGTGCTCAAAGCCATCTGCGGTCGTGATGATGCACGCGGTAAAGCCTTTGCCAAAAACTGGGGTTATGAAAGCAATGAGACCGACTGGCGCAAGCTCATCGAACGTGATGACATCGATGCCATTGACATCGCCTCACCCAACAACACCCACCATGATATCGCCATCGCCGCAGCCGAAGCCGGCAAGATGGTCTTGTGTGAAAAACCCCTCGGGCGCAATCCAGAGGAAAGCCAGCAAATGGTCGACGCCGTCGAGAAAGCCGGTGTGCCCAACTTCGTCTGGTATAACTACCGCTTTGTTCCCGCCGTCACCATGGCCAAAAACATCGTCGATAGTGGCAAACTCGGCCGCATCTTCCACTACCGCGCCAATTTCCTCCAAGACTGGACCATTGATGCCGAGCTCCCCCAGGGTGGCGAAGGCCTGTGGCGACTCGATGTTGATGCCGCTGGCAGTGGAGTCACCGGTGACCTACTAGCACACTGTATCGATACCGCCATGTGGATTAACGGGCCGATCGAGTCCGTCACCGCCATGACAGAAACCTTCATCAAGGAACGCATGCACCAGGACACCGGGGATATGCAAAAAGTCGGCATCGATGACGCCTGTGCATTCTTAGCACGCTTTAAAAACGGCTCCGTAGCCATCTTTGAATCCACCCGCTACGCACGTGGCCACAAGGCACTCTACAGCTTTGAGATCAACGGCGAGAACGCCTCCATGACCTGGGACCTGCATGACATGCACCGTCTTGGTTATTATGACTACGCTGATGAAAGTGCCGTCCGCGGCTGGCGTGACATCCACGTCAGTAATACCAGCGGCGACCAGCCCTACATGGACAAGTGGTGGATCCCCGGCACCAACATCGGCTACGAGCACACCTTCACCCATGGTGTTTATGAGTTCCTCAAAAAACCTGATGCCGATGATGGCAAGAGACGCTATCCAACATTCGCCGACGCCCTCCAGACCGACAAGGTCTGCGCAGCAGTGCTCCAGTCCGGCAGGGACAAGCAGTGGCACGATGTCTAAACCAAAAAATCAAACAACTTCAACATTCTAAGATCATAACCAATCATGAGTACCGCACAAATTGCCAAAGACGCCCTTGACCAAGGTCAGGGAATTTTACGCCTGGCCCCTAACTGGGTCCCCCGCTCCTTCTGTGTTCCCGGCAGACGCATCAGACTTCACCCTGACGACTATTACGCCCTCGGTGGCGAGCGTGGCGGCATTGATGAGCGTTGGTTCTCCAGTACCACCCCTGCAGATAACGGCCCCCTGACCGGTGTGAACGAAGGCCTCAGCATGGTCGTGTTTAACGACGGCTCCACCACCCACCAGATCACCCTGCGTGATGCCATCGACGAGCTCAAGAGCGAGATCATCGGCAGCCGCCTCTGGGACGAGCACCAGAAATGGCCCGTTTACTCCAAGTTCTTTGACAACAAGGGACCCCTTCCCCACCACGTGCATCACAGTGACGAGTATGCCGCTAAAGTTGGCCAACTCGGCAAACCAGAGGCCTACTACTTCCCACCTCAGGTCAACAACTACGGAGCGGACTACCCCTACACCTTTTTTGGTTTTGAGCCCGGCACCACCAAAGACCAGATCCGCGAGTGCCTCGTCAACTTCACCAAGGGTGACAACAAAATCACCAGCTACTCCAAAGCCTACCGCCTCGATCCAGGCACGGGTTGGGACGTGCCTCCGGGCATCCTGCACGCACCGGGAAGTCTCTGCACCTTCGAGCCACAGAAGGCATCTGACGTCTACGCCATGTATCAGTCCGTGGTTAACCACCAGGTCGTCCCCACCGAGCTGCTCTGGAAAGACTGCCCTGAGGACAAGATCGGTGACTTTGATTACCTCATCGAAGTCCTTGATTGGGAAGCCAACGTCGACCCGAACTTTGTCAAAAATCACTTCATGGAGCCCAAGTCATGCTTTGGCAGTGCCGAGGAAGTCGAAGAAAACGGCTACGATGAAAAGTGGATCTGTTACCGCAATGAAGCCTACAGCGCTACTGAGGTTACCGTGCTTCCAGGACGCACCGTCACCATCAAAAACGCCGGCTGTTACGGCATGATCATGATGCAGGGCCACGGCACCATGGGAGCGAGCCACATCGAAACTCCCACCATGATTCGCTTTGGCCAGCTGACCCATGACGAGTACTTTGTCACTGAGTCCACCGCTCAGGCAGGAGTCACCATCACCAACCCCTCACCCACAGATCCGATCGTCATGCTGAAGATCTTTGGCCCTGAGAATCCAGATTGGGTAAAGTCATTTGCCTAAAAGCCACCCCTTCGCAGTAAGCTTCTCAGTAAGCTTCTCAGTAGGATGGTGAGCGTCCGCTGATCCGCGCTCAAAGCATATCACCCATCATCCTCACCCCAGCCCTGCCGCCTCCCAGCCGCAGGGCTTTTTCTTGCCTGCAACTCCCATCCCCGAGAACCAGGAACCAGCCGACGCCAAAATCGGTGAAAACTTATCATTAATCGTCAATCTTTTATCTGATCACTTCTTTTAGCTGTTGGCATAGAAAGATGAGCTATCATAATGAGGTATTCATTTATACCACCTTAGCACACGCATATTGCCTTCTATGAAATCATCCATTTTCACACTCACCTTTCTTCTGAGCGTCACCTGCATGGTCTGGGCTCAGGATAAAGCCCTCAGCAGCGAACTTCCCAGTGATGACTATTTTGAAGTCAGCACCATCATTCCCTCACTCAATGATCCGATGCAGATCGCCATCGATCACAAGGGGCGCATCTTCATCGTGGAGCGCACCGGCCCGGTGAAGCTTTATGACCCGGCGGTAGGCACCCCCGTCACCATTCACCAGCTTCCCGCCCACCATAAGGGCCGCCCTATCGAGCCGATTTATAAATACCGCGGTGGTGGTGAGTGTGGCGTGCTTGGCATTGCCCTCGATCCGGACTTTGAACGTAACAGCTATGTTTATATTTTCTACTCTCCCATTGAGAAGGACTCCAACCGCCTGTCACGCTTCACCTTCAAGGACAACCAACTCATCGATGAGGTCAACGTCCTCGAAGTCGTCACCGAGCGCCACGCCGGCCCACACCACGCCGGCTCGATCCATTTTGGAAAAAACCGTGAGCTCTTTATTGCGAATGGAGATAATACCAACCCACACGCCGCAGACGGCTACGCGCCCATTGATGATACAGCAACTGGCCTACACCGTGATGCCCAGCGCTCCGCCGGCAACTCCAATGACCTCCGTGGCGCCATCCTACGCATCGTCATGAATGAAGACGGCAGCTACGACATACCCAAAGACAACCTCTACCCCCCGGGCACACCCAACACCCGCCCGGAAATTTATGCCAAGGGCTGCCGTAACCCCTTCCGCATCTTTGTGGATCAAAAAACCGGTTACCTGCACTGGGGAGAAGTCGGCCCGGACGCACGTGAGAAGACCGATCGTGGCCCACGCGGATACGATGAATACAACATCGCCACCAAAGCGGGTTACTTCGGCTGGCCCTACCATGTCGGGGTTGAGTATTACAACGATTACAATTACGCGACCGAGATAAGCGGCGCATCCTTTGCCAAGGGCATCATCAACGACTCACCTCGCAATACCGGACTCAAAGAACTGCCTCCGGTCAACCCCGCCACCGTCTGGTATCCTTACGCCAAGTCAGAAGAATTTCCGGAACTGGGTGATGGTGGTCGCAATTCCATGGCAGGCCCCGTCATCTATCAGGATGGCCTTGAGCACAACTTCCCCGCCTACTTTGATGGCAAGGCGATGTGGTATGATTGGGTGCGCGCGCGCATCATGATGATCACGCTTGATGACAACAACAAAGCCGTCAAGCTCGAGCCCTTCCTCGACTCCGTGAAACTCAATCACCCGATCGACATCAAGATCGGCAACAAGGGAGACCTCTACATTTTAAACTACGGCTCAGCCTGGTCCGGAAATACCGATGGCCAGGTGATCAAAGTGCGCTACGGCGGACCAAATCGCCGCCCCGTCATCAAACTGGCAGCGGACAAAAGTGTGGGAGCTGCCCCGCTTGCTGTGAATTTCTCATCCAAGGGCACCGTAGACAAAGACGGCGACCCCATCACCTATCATTGGGACTTTGGCAATGGAGCCAGCTCAGAGGAGGCAAACCCTAACTACAGCTATGACACGCAGGGCATGTACACCGTCACCCTCACCGTCAAAGACGACCAAGGTAAAGAGAACAAAGCCTCCATGAAAATCATCGTCGGCAACGAGCGGCCCACCCTCTCCCTGAAGATCGCAGAGAGCGACGGATATTTTGACTGGGACAATGAAATCCCCTACCTCGTGTCAGGGCTCGACAAAGAAGACGGCACCCTCGGCACCGCAGACATCGAAGTGACCGCAGAATACCGCCCCGACCGCAGTATCCCAGCAAGCAAAATCAACACCGACGCCAACTCGACCGGCGACCCGCGCCTAGAGGGCATGAACTTACTGCTTCCCGGAGTGAAGCTCATCGAGACAAACCACTGCCTCGCCTGCCATCAATCCAATGCCAAATCCATAGGCCCGAGCTACATGGAAGTCGCCCTGCGCTACCCAGACAACACCAAGAACCGCAGCTACCTGCTCGACAAGATCAAGAAAGGCGGCAACGGCGTCTATGGCCATATGCCCATGCCCGCCCAAGCCCACATCAGCGATGGGCATATCAAAGAGATGGTTACCGCCATTCTCGACATGGCAGGTGACCCCGCTAACGTCTCGCGCAGCAAATCGGGTAAAGTCAAAACCATCAAGCAACCCGCCCACCCCAATAACCAAAAAGGCATCTATGTGCTGCGCGCTCAATACACCGACAAAGGAGCCAATGGCCTCAACCCCCTCTCTGCTGAATCCGAGGCCCTCATTCTGAAAGCACCTGTGACCGTGAGCGGTCGCAAAATCAAGATTGATGCCACCCTTGCCAACATCGATGGCGGTGGCGCCCGCAATGAACAAAACAGACACATTGGCCAGTACCGTGATCCCAAAACCACCCTCTCATGGAAGCTAATCGTGGAAACCCCGGGGAGCTACAAAGTCACGCTCAACCAGGCAGTCGCCGCGCAGCTAGCAGGCGCCACCTATGAGCTACAAATCAACGGCCAATCACTCAGTGGCACGGCCAAAGGAAGCTCAGGAAACAAAGCCTGGAATGATTATAAGGACGTTGCCCTGGGTCAGATCAAACTCACCAAAGGCAATCACACCCTACGCTTCGTGCCAAAAACAGCCCCCAAAGGCTACGTCATGAACCTCAAGCACATCGACCTCGAGCTCACC
>CAWVVN010000097.1:0-7462 GCA_963933605.1 uncultured Verrucomicrobiales bacterium | reverse complement strand
CAAGGCTGGGACAGCCAAATGCCCAACGAGCCAACACTTAACATTGTCTTTAACCAAAAAAGACGCTGGCATTTACTGGAAGATGCAAGCTTGCCGATGAACTTGGAGATCGATGGCTTCCACGAGACCGGTGTATCATTAGGTAACTTTCTCACAGACATTCATATTGGCGGACTCATCCGTATTGGCTGGAACTTACCCGTGGAGTTTTCCGATGCTAGGTTGACACAAACGGCACACACCCAGAGGCTTTTCAGCAACGGGGAAGGTGCTGGTGAGCGGTGGTCGGGCTATGCTATCTTAGGTGCACGAGGTAGTGCGGTTTTTCATGATATCACTATCGATGGGCCAGTGTTTAGAAGTTACGATAGCAATATCAAAAGGGAGCCGCTCATTGGAGAGGCTTACATAGGCTTTGGGGTGCGTCGCGGTAACTGGGAGTTTGGCTATGTGCATACCTACCGCAGCAAGCAATTTGAATCTCAAGGTGACCCGCAAGGATTTGGCTCGGTAGCCATCAGAAAGCAATTTTGATCGGCGACGATTTACTTGGCGAGTCCGGTTATATAGCTGAGTAAGCTAGCGGTTTCGTGCACGGTGAAGCTATTCATCAGACCCGCAGGCATGAGTGATGTGGGCAGGGTATCGCGCTTGGCGATGTCTGATTTTTTGAAGGTGCTTTGTTTGCTGGTGATGTCACGGATGGTGACCGTCTCGCCTGCTTCATCAGTGACAAAACCCATGTGAACGGCACCACTTTTTAGGCTGATAAGGTTTGTTTTGAAGCCTTGGGCGATGGCTTTGTTAGGAATGATAAGCGCCTCGGCAAGATCTTGTGGACGGAGGATGTTAGCAATGGATCCGAGGTAAGGGCCTTTTGGGGGTTCATCAGCACTGACGGTGTGGCAGGCATTGCAGGTAGCACGTGCAAAGACGGCTTCGCCAAGGACGGCATTGCCCTTTTTATGGTTGAGGATCTGGGTCACAGCCTCATCGGGTTTAAGGCTGGATATCTTTGGTGTTTTATCAACTCCGGGCGCTTGGATACCAAGGCGACTTGCTGCACCCGTTGCACGTCTTTTGAGGCCAGCGTCAGCTGAGTTGAGCATCAAGCTGATGTGGTCATTAAGGTAGGCAATCTTGGTCCAGAAGGCAGCCTCCATAAGGGTGTGCTTGTACTGGTTGTTAACTGACCAAGTGGAGTCAATGGTCTTACGGCTGCTCTCGCGAGCTTCAATACCGATATTTTTACCAGCTGCGAGTTGTAGGAGTGCCTGAGCGGCCCAGCGGCCTTTAGCGCTTTCGGGTGATTGTTGATAGATGGGGATGAAGCGCTCGACGTAATTTTCGAGCTGGGGTGATGCCATGAGATGTTGGCGAATATCATCCCGCACCTTACTTGCCTTGCTGTCATTCATCAGAGCTTCAAGAGAACTCATGAGCGCATCAAAGGCCTCGGGATGGTTGAGGGTGAGCAATATCGGAATCGCTACCTTGTGGGTTTCGGCAGGGTTTTTAGTATCTTTGGCTGCTTGAATGATGAGAGGAATAGCTTCGGTAGGAATGTTTTTTTTGTCTGCGAGTTGACCGAGTAAGGTTGGCAGCAAAGAGGGGTCATTTTTAGCGAGGGTGATGATGCGTTGCAGGCCGCGGTCGTTTTGAATGCGGTTTTTGCCCAGCAGGTTGACGATGATGGAGTTTTCCTCTTTGGTGGTACTTGGGTTTTCGAGTAGGGCGTTGAGGGTTTCGAGGATACGTGCGGATTGTTGCCAGGTTTCGGGTTGGTAGTAAGGTCCACGAGTATCGGGGCGGGTGCTCCATGAGTCACCTTTCCATTCACCTTCTTGCTGGTAGAGGCGTGCAAGGGTAGCAAGCACGGGTTGGCGCTTGGTGGGATCGGTCTGAGTGCTGAGTTGGGTGATCAGTGCGTCGACCACTTCTTTTTTATGCATGCGCATCAATGCGCGTGAGGCGGCGGTGCGGGTAGAGGCTTCATCGGAACGGAGATTGGCCAGCGCGACTTTGTGAGCACTAAGCTTGGCAAGAGCCCGGTAGGCGGTGTGGCGTATCAGCGCGTGCTCGCTGGAGAGATGAGGGGCAATGTCTGTGGCGAGCTCAGCTTTACCTTGGAAGGTGGTGGCAACAATGGCTTCGATGATAGCCCGAGGCTGGTTTGCTTTCAGTTGTTTTTTAAGGAAGTCATTAGGCGTTGGCCCCGGCTTTCCGGTAGTGCGGCGATCAATGGCGAGGTCGCCAAGTGCGCGGGTGACAAATGGCATGATGGCATCATTGGCGGGGGTTGATGAGAAACTGGGCACGATGAGGTCTAATACAGCCTGACTATGGCGGCTATCAAGGCCGCGCTGGGTGATTGCGTAGAGGGCGAGGATACGGCTGCTGAGATTGATGTTTGAATCCTTTGTGGCTTCGAGCAATGCCTTATTCGTCTCAGCACTAGATGGGCGGCGCAGTAGGGTGCGCTGCGCGGCAAGTGAGCGAACGTGACTCGGTGAAGTGCGGATAATTTCAACGAGCTGAGTGTCGCTGAGTTTGGCAAAGTCGGGTAGCGGGCTTGGTTGATAACCAGTAGGGTTGACTCGTGCGATATAGCCTTGCTCTGGTCCCTTCCAAGTGAAATTGGCAGGCCCTATCCATGAAGCTTGATAGATATTGCTCAGGCCATCGACATCGGCATCGGTGGGGCGTGACATTTTGATGAGTATTTCTGGCTTGGCTGTTTCCTTAAAGGTGGCGCCGTGAGGCTCCAGGATGTGGCGGTAGGATCCCTGACGACCCCAGTCACAGGTGTAGGGGCGGTTGTTCCATGCAGCGGGGATGCCGGGTTCGCCGAGATAGAAGGCGCCAACACCGGAGCCGCCACCGTAGTCAGCGAGCGGAGCTACGGTCTCGTCAGCAAAATTCATATAAAGACGTGGGTAGCCGTGATCTTCGAGGCCAGAGAGGTGGTGCAGACGCACATTCCAGCCACCACCGTCGTTGGTATTGTCACGGGCAAAAAAATCGAGCGTAGGCGTAATGGCTATTCCATAGGTGTTGCGCGTTCCATCTGAGAACGTTTCCATACCGCTGCCGTCTGGGCGAAAGCGAACGACACCGCCACCACGCATCTGGAGCTTGCGGCCATCAGTTCCAGTGGCCTTCATGAAACCGAAGTCACCAACAGCGATGTAGATCCACCCATCAGGGCCCATTTCTAATCCATTAGTCGTGTGGTCAGCAGCTCTGTCCTTAAAACCAAAGGCGATGTCAGAAATAAGGCGTTTGGAGGAATCGGCAACGCCGTCGCCGTCAACGTCATGGTAAACCGTGATGTGCGGTGGATGTAAAAGGTAAAGACGGTCGTGGTCCCAGAGCAGGCCACGTGGAGAATCTACATCGCGGACAAACTCGGTGACTTCATCAGCACGCCCATCGTTGTCGGTGTCGCGCAGTCTTAGCACTCGTCCGCGTCCAGGTTGGCGACCACCGGAGGCGTTGCCATCGGAGGAGACATAGAGGTCACCATTAGGAGCGGCGGCGAGGTAGGTGGGGTAGTTTGCCATTTGCCACGGGGCAAAGAGGCTGGCGGTGAATCCTTCAGGGACAGTGACGTCTTTGAGTAGCTTAGCCTCCTCCTCTGTACTTAAGCGGTGAGGGTGAGGTTTGTAGTTTCCCGATTTTTTATAGGGGTCCTCCTTAGCGGTGGTTTTAGATGCTGGATCTGCAGGAGTTGTTTGCTGTTCAACACGAGGGAACAAGGGAAGTTTTTTGCCCTCCTGACCATAGAGGGAGAGTTCCCAGAGGCTTGGCCATAAGTTGCTCTTTTGGCCAAGGATGTTGAGCTTGAGGAAGCGAATACCAGTGGCGGAGAAGTTATCTTTACGAGTGCCGCCTTGGGTATTCTTAGAGGCATCAAATGCCTTGTGCCATATTTTGCCATCGGCGGAAGTCTCGATGCTATACTGCATCCACTCACTACGATGCTCCCAATCGATTTCAGCACCACTGAGGGTGGCTGGTTTTTCAAACTCGAACTGAATCCAGGCGGGTTTGTCGCCCGAGTTGGCGCACCAGCGTGTTTTTGGGTTGTTGTCTAGAGTCTTCCAGGCGTGGTGGCCGTTGCCGGTCTGGCTTGACTGGGCGGTGACTTTGACAAAAGTCGCGTTAGCGGGTGGGGTGCCCAGCTCTGTTCCTAAGGCTGCGCCTTGACCTTTATTTTTTTTTTAGCCGCTTTGGCTGGGATCTCGGTAACGGTATTGGAGCCGGTGTAGGGAGTCATGTAGGCAGGGTTGTCGATTTTACCGCAGGCCCAGAGGGCGCCGCGGGTGATAAGACCGAGGTATTCCTCGCTTTGAACGACCTCATTGTAATGACCTAGTGAAGTAGAGAATGAGGGAGCTCCATGTGTGGTATTTACCCAAGCCACGATAGCGGAGTCGGTAACATCCTTACCTCCTTTTTTGTAGGTCTGGTTACCGATCGCAAGAGGGTGAGCGTCGAAAACCTCAGCGTTATTGTAGAGCTCATCTTTGGTGATGATCCAGCTTTTGAGAGGCTTAGTGATGGGGTGCTCTTGATCAACGATTTCGACAGAGATTGGTGCTTTGGGGCCATGGCTAGTGGATTGGAGGCCGAGGTGCTTAGCCCATTCCTTAGTGCGGTATGAGTGCATCGCGCAGTGAAGGTGGACGGCAGGCACTGTTTTGTGAGCGTTAAGGATGTTAGTTAATACCTGCGGATCTTTGTTGCCAGCGGCGCATTCATCATGAATGACGACATCATAACCTTTGGCCCAGTCAGCATTTTTGAAGAAATCGAAGGGGGGATCAACGGACTTGTCTGCCGTCCAGATGACGTCGACACGTATATTGGCGCGGCTTTGCAGGCCTTTAGAGATGATTTTGTGCTGCTCAGCGTAATCGTGGCAGCAACCGCCGGCGATTAGCAGGGCTTTGAGGGGCTTGGCGGCAGGGGCGTCGGGAACGAGGCCAGTTGGCTGAGATTTGGTCGGCTCCGCCGATGCAAAAGGCAGGCTAACGAGTAGGGTGATGCCAGAAATGACAGAAACAGCGGAAAGGAATGAATGGTGTGGAGATATCATCAGCTTTAATCAGAGGTGGTTGGAGTTTGAAATACTTAAGTTATCCAGAGATTCTTTCAAACTATTTTTTCGATGTGCGTGTAGCGTGGGGGGGGGTAAGGTATCAGGAATATCGGAATGGCATCCTAAGTGGCATCCTAAGTGGCATCCTAAGTGGCATCCTAAGTGGCATCCTAAGTGGCATTCTTAAAGCATCAGTAGGTTTTAGCACTTGCTTCTTATCGGTGCATTTCTGATCCTCGCTCGCGTGAGTCAAATCCATGTTATCTATGGTTCAGATGAGGGCAACGTGGCGGAGGCGGCGTTGGCGCTCTTTACCAAACTGAAGCCAGAAGGCGGCGATGATTTTTCCCAAGAAACAATCGATGGCACGGTTAGTAATGCTGAGGAGGCCTATATCGCTTGCGCTAAGGCCATTGAGGCCTTACAGACCTTGCCGTTTTTTGGTGGCGGTAAGACAGTGTGGCTAAAAAATGCTAATTTCACCGGCAGTGACCGCACCAGTGAAGCCGAGCGTGCCAAGGACGGAACCGAGGCGTTGATCAGCTGCCTTGAGGAAGGATTGCCAGATGATGTGCATTTCCTCATCAGTAGCACCGCGATTCATAAGGGCAGAAGATTTTACAAGTTCCTCAACAAAGCCGGAAACATCGAGGTGTTTGATAAACCTGATGTTGGCCGTGATGGTTGGCAGCAGGAAATGATTCCGATGGTTAAAAACAAAGCGAGGGAGTTGGGGCTCAGTTTTTCCGGTCATGCTTTGGATCTTTTTATCACGTTGGTTGGTGTCGACACTCGCCAGATCAGTAGTGAGCTCGACAAGCTGGATGTCTACTTGGGTGATCGCCGCGAGATCAATGAAGATGATGTGCGCTTACTGGTGCCGCTGAGTCATGCGGGTGTTGTTTTTGAAATTGGCAATGCCTTGCAGAGAAAAAATGCAGGGCGAGCATTTGAGCTCATTGATCAACAACTTGCACGTAAAGAGAGCGCCATTGGTATTTTAAGAGCCTCTATCATACCAACCGTGCGTAATTTATTCATGTCCGCAGTTGTCAGTCAGGGTCGTAATGTGCCCAGCAATAACTATAAACAGTATGCCGGCGCCCTTGATGCTTTACCTGCTAACGAGCGCGCATGGCTACCTCAGAAAAAGGCAGGCGGGGTGAATGCTTACCCTTTATTTTTGGCCAGTCAGAATGCCAAGGCGTTTGGAGTCGAGAAGCTGGTGCAGGCGATGCAGGCTTGTTTGGATGCGGATAAATCGTTGGTCAGTTCAGGCCTTGATCACCGCACGGTACTCCACCGTCTCATAGCTACGGTTTGTATATCCTAACCCATCTACTTTTATCCTAGAATGAAGACTCTCGTCATTGCAGCCTTTACAGGTGTTATCGCTGGTTTACTCGGTGCACTTTGCGGTGTGGGTGGAGGAATTGTGATGGTGCCGGCTTTTGTAACAGTTTTAGGTTTTGAACAAAAAAAAGCGGTAGCGACTTCGTTGGCCGTCATTGTCATTATTGCTCTTGTGGCCACGCTCAATACCTCCTTGCGTAAAGAGCCAGGTCTCATTGACTGGCGAGTCGTTGCCCTCGCAGCTGTAGCAGCAGCGCTCGCAGCTTGGTTTGGCACAGACTTAATGCACAAACTGAGCAACCAATACCTGAGCCGAATGTTTGGCGTCGTTTTGCTGGTGTTTGGCATCAAGATGTTACTGAGTAAGTAACGCAATAGAGGATCACCCTACTAGGCAGAGGCTCACTCCACCAGGCCGTGCAGCTCTTTGGGTTCATGAAAGAGAAAATTTGGATTGGCACCAACGAGCGCCTCGGGGGAATTAAAACCCCAGCCTACTGCAGCCACCGGAACGCCCGCTTTTTTTGCGGCTTTCACATCACGTATTTCATCACCGATATAGATGATGTCATCGGCCTCGACGGAGAAGGTTCTACATATGGAACGCAAATGCTTGGCCTTACCGGTCAGTTTTGAGGTGGATGAGACGAAGGAGAAGACATCTTGCAAGCCGTGATGCTTTAGGAATAGCTCTACGTTCTCGACAGAATTAGACGTTAGAATGCCAAAGTGATCGCTCTGTTTTCTTAACTCAGGCAGGACCTCTGCCATGCCGTTGACCATCGGCAACTGTTTAATCCGAGACTTCAGTATGCGGGTGCCTTTATAGAGTAATTTAGGAACAAGCCTTTTCGGGACAGCCAAGTGATCCAGAAAATCACTGAGCTTCATATGCCGTAAGTAATGCACCTCTTCGTCTTTAATGGTGCGCAGGTTGTGCTCGCCTGCCATTTCATTATAAATGCTCAATGCCTCGTCGAGAGTATCGGCAATGGTGCCGTCAAA
>CAWVVN010000096.1:0-7490 GCA_963933605.1 uncultured Verrucomicrobiales bacterium | reverse complement strand
TCTCAATATAGCCAGGTCCGTCTCCCACACCAAGTTCTGGATGGAGAAGTAGGCAATCAACCTGAACACCCGGGTCTCGATAAAGAGCATTACGAATAAACCGATATTCCCAGCGTGGCCGAGTTTCAATGACGAGGGCCTTGATGGACTCCTTGCGCCCAGAAATAGTGAACTCTCGGGAGTTGTTTTTTGATACCAGCTCTCCATTGGCAACTGGGATTGAAATCTCAAGGGTGGATGATCCCTCCGTGGACAGGCGCCATAAAATCGAATCGTAATAATCTTCTCCGGCAGGAATGGTGATGTTTTTCACGCGTTCTTTGCCTGTTTTTATATCACGCAGGCGAACGATGGTTCGTATGTCACGAGTCAGTGACGAGGTGATGGTAAATGGGATCTGAACATTCTCGCCGATAATACCGTATGTGGGAGAAGTGACGTTGGAGATGTCGAGGTCAGGAAGTCGCCTTTCACTGCCAACGGGTATGCCAAATAAGGGGATTTGTCGGCGCCTCATTATTTGGGCTGCAGCGACGGGCTGTGTTCCTGTGTTCCAGTCCCCATCGGTTAATAAAATGATGGCGCGCAAATGACGATGATCTTCGAGAACGGTCTCGATCGCAGAGTAAATATCTGTTCCAGCGAGCGATGAGGTTACGGGGTCAGCATTTTCTGGAGGCGCAGAGAAGGGGAGTTCGAAAACCCGGTTGTCTTCATCTTGTTTGAGGGCGGTGAAGTGGTCGCTGGCGAGAATTTGTTCGATCCAGTTTTTTCGTGTCACGACTTCTTGGTTGCTATCTAAAGACGGAGGCAGAATGGCATCAGTGGTTTCAGTAGAACGTGATGCATCATAGAGGATGACGATTTCGGGCTTGGAGGTAGGTTGAACGGAAACACGCCATTCAGGCTCCCAGAGCATGAGCACGGTGATCAATGTGCAAACAAAACGCAGGAACTCGAGAGCCGACGTTCTCTTTGGTCTTGCTGAGCGACGGATGGAAATAACGCATAAAAAAGCCATCAACAACAAGGCACCGATACCGAGCCAAAATGTAAAGTGGCTCGGTGAAAACGACAGGTTGTAGATTGAGAAATTCAACAGTTTTTAAAAGGCAGGTTATAAAGACGACTTACGTTTTTTTCTTCTCTGATTTGGGCTGGAGGCAGAGCAGGGCTTCGGTGATAAGGAAGACAAGCATGGCGATCAACAATGCTCTCCAGATCTCTTTGATGAGGGGCTTGGAGTTTGCTGATTCTTCAAAAAGACGGTAGTCGATTCCTTCAAGAAGTGCTTCCATGTTATTTTGATCGAGCACGAGCCACTCGTCTTCGGTGTCGGGTCGGTTGGTGGCTACGAGACGATCGCCGATTTTCCACACTCCGGCTTCATAGGCAGCATTGCTTGAATTGGATTGCTGGTAGGCGTCAACTCGGCTTCGGATTTCTCCATCTGCAGCTTTTGCTTGTGAGCTTCCAGCGATGGCGGCAAAGGCCGAGCTGTAACGTGAATCTCCTAGGTTGATCATGCGCTGCACAACGGGAAGTAATACATCCGCATCGGCTAAGTTTGACCATGTGTAATCGGGTAGGGATGCTACGAAGATTGCAGTGCCATCTCCAATGACCCGGCGTATGAGAAACGGCTTTTCATCACTCCACGCGGCTAGGGTAGTATACTCGCCAATGATGTCGCGGCGTTTGATCGCTTTGAGTTTTGATGCTGGAATACCCGTTCCCTCTATGCCGTTGCGCAGCGGGCCATCTGCACGGTTCCAGTCGTCGATGATGAAATACTGGCCCTGTGGAGATGTGAGTAAATCGCCCCATTGGATACCTAAGAAGGAGTTTTCTGATTGCCCGCGAGGTGGCAGCATGAGTGCAGCTCCACCAGTTTCAATGTATTGATTGAGTTGTTGGGCAATCGGTCCAGAGGGTAGAGCGGCTTGCCAAATGATCAAGGTTGCCCCAGCCCAGTCTATTTGATCGGCTTGCTGCGGGGAAAGTAGGCTGCATTCGTTGTCATTGAGTCCTGGGGGAGCAGCAGCAAGTGAGAGCCATGTGTTTGATTCTCCGCCTTCGGAAATCAAGTATGTCTTTGCGGGTGTGCCCTCCCCGTAGGCGAAAAATGATACGTTGTCGCGAGGGTTTGCATCGGAGGGGATAGCGATGAAGCCGTGCCCTTCACCCTCTCTGTTTCCCAGTGCTAAGTTCTTAGTGTATTTGTAGCTTTGGCCGTCGAAGATGATGGTTTCTGAGCTTCGATTGCCGTTGATGCTGTAAGTGACGGGTATGGCGCTTGAGCTGTTAGCATCGCTCCTGATGATTTCAATTTCTAGTGAGAGCTCATTGTTGATGCGGGTTGCTGAGAGAGTTCTGATGGCAATGTTGTCAGTGACGGCTGAGCCCATAGCGATGATTCGCAGGGTGGTCTGTTGGGGTAAGTCGGCAAGCCCAGCTCTAATAGCGTCCCATCGACCATCATCTGGGGCCCAGTCTGACTGCTGCAGGTCTGAGGCTAACCAGATCTCAGTGCTCCCCAACGAGTTCTCAGTAATGTGATCGATGGCATTGGATATAAGCGCGGAAATAGAAGCTTTTGTATCTGTTGCGGCTGTAGCACTTAATTCACTGAGTGCGTCAGGTGAGGGGATGCTTTGTGGCTGTGCGCTGGCGCTATCGATGAGGATGAGTTTGGGGTTATTTAGGCTTTGGAGTGATAGCTGGACACTTTTGATCGCACTGAGTCGTTTACTCTCATCCCCGTTTTCGGCGATTTGTTCCATGGACGAGGAGCGATCCAAGATGAGGATAACGGTATCGATATTGGATCCGCCCCAGCTAAGAAATCCACCAACGAGGGGGCGAGCTATGGCAAAGATGAGCGCGGCTATGGCAAGTGCGCGGCAAGTGAGAATGATGATGTATTTGAGCTTTTTCTTGCCCCTGGATTCACGGGAAGCTTTCAGCAGGAACTCCATGGCTGCCCACTGCACGGTGCGGTAGCGCCGGCGATTGAGCAGGTGGATGATGATAGGTATGCTGACTCCTAATAGACCCCATAGTAGTGATTGTTGTAAAAAGGAGACAGACATAGCTGAGGTCGAAATTCGTTAGCGCGCGAAGTTATTTCCTCCCTTTTTTGGGGAGTCTTATACTCAAGAAATCGTGGATGATCTTCTCATAATCTTGATCCGTAGTGATGAGGTGGTAGTCGGCATGGACGTCATGGCATGCGGATTTTACATCTATCAAGAATTGTTGCATGGCGTGCCGATAATCGTTTGCGATAAGTGCTGGCTCGGCGACGAGTGAGGTCTGATCCTCCATGTCAATGAAGCGGTGAGGACGCTCAAAATCAAATTCAAGCTCTTGCTTGTCGAGCATGTGGAAAATGGCGATGTCGTGCTTGCGGTAGCGCAGGTGCTGGAGTGCGTCCGCTAATGCTGCGGTGTCACAGAAGAGATCAGACATGATGATGATGAGCGCGCGCTGATTTGTTTTTTCAGCAATCGCATGCAGTGCCTCAACGAGTCCGGTCTCACCCGTAGGCTCCGTTTTGGCGAGCACGTCAAAAATATTATTGAGCTGTGCCGCCCTGCGGGTGGGTGGGATTTCCAGATGGATTTTTTCTTGGCAAACTGAAAGCCCTGCAGCGTCACCTTGGTTGATGATGAGGTATGAGAGCGTAGCGGCTAGTTTGCGTGCAAACTGAATGCGTGAGTCATTGGCTGCGCTGAATGCCATTGAGGCACTGGCGTCGAGCACGAAGTATGCCCGCAAGTTGGTGTCTGCCTCAAACTCTTTGATATAATAGCGGTCCGATCTCGCGTAGGCTTTCCAGTCGAGCCTTCTGGTGTCGTCCCCTTGCACATACTTGCGGTATTCTGCGAATTCAACGGACGAGCCGCGGTGAGGGGAACGATGCCGGCCGGCAACGCTGCCTGTCATGGCATGGCGAGCCTCGAGCGGCATAGCGCCCAAACGAGCAAGCGCATCTGGATCGAGGAAGTCGTATTTCATCTATTGGGTCTATCAAGCGGGGATGCCGTTATGCCGATGAGGGTGCTCATACGGATGATAGGAATCATGCTTCCTTCATTTCTTCGATCAACTTGCTCACCACCTTGGATGAGGTCATGCCTTGTGATTCAGCGGCAAAGTTGGTCAAGACTCGGTGATTGAGGACGGGGCTTGCGACGGCTTCTATATCTTCAAGTCGAGCCATGTAGGATCCGCTCAACGCGGCACGTGCTTTGGCACCTAAGATTAAATACTGAACAGCACGAGGTCCTGCGCCCCATCCTACGTATTCACTGATCCATTCGGGCGCGGCTTGAGAGCCTGGGCGTGTTTTGCGCACAAGCTCAACCGCATAATCATAAATGTGATCAGGAACGGGTATGCGGCGAACAAGATCTTGGTATTCTTGGACACGTTCGCCACTGAGAATATGATTCAGCTTAGGTTTTGATGTGCCGGTTGTTTCACGGGCGATACGCAGCTCCTCCTCATGACTCGGGTATTCTACTTCAATGAGAAACATGAAGCGGTCGAGTTGTGCCTCGGGGAGGGGGTAAGTGCCTTCTTGCTCGATTGGGTTTTGAGTGGCGAGAACGAAGAACGGCTTATCGAGTGGATAAGTTTTTCCTAAAACGGTAACCATGTTTTCCTGCATGGCTTCTAGCATGGCAGATTGGGTTTTCGCTGGTGCTCGGTTAATTTCGTCAGCAAGCACGAGGTTGGCAAACACGGGTCCCTTGATGAACTCAAATTCACGATGCCCTGCACCCGTTTCTTGGATGATATCAGTTCCGGTGATGTCAGCTGGCATCAAGTCAGGCGTGAACTGGATGCGGTTAAAACTCAGATCCATTGTTTCGGCTACGGATGAGACGAGCAAGGTCTTGGCGAGGCCGGGCACACCCATCAGTAATGCATGGCCACGAGAGAATAGACAAATGGCGAGGCGTTCAATAACCTCCTCTTGGCCAATGATGACCTTGCCAATTTCATTTTTAAATTCTTGGTAAACGAGGCGAAGTTGGTCGACGGCGGCGACATCATCAGCGGGCAAGGCGTCAGCGGAAATGGTAGGAGGTGCGTTGTCACCGCTGATCTCCGTTTCGTCACCGAATGCAGTAGTTGGTATATCCATAATGTTAATAGTGTTTAAGGAGGTGTCTTGGAAGCACCATGAATCAATACAAGGAGGCTCGTTTTTTGTAGGCCGTGCCGACGAACATGATTAAATATTGATGCACTTTGTAAAGTAGCGAAGCTAAGTGTGGGAATTATTTTGTCGAGGCAGGAAAATATGCATTTTTCAAGTGACTAGGCTGCATAGCCATGCCAGAATTAATTTATTACTTTGAGTGAGTAATTAGCGACTTTTACAGAAAATACATTTTTCGTTATGGCTAGTTCATCAATACCCCCCACTACAAACCCCTTTGATAATGCTTTTGAGCTCTTAGGCCAATCTCCTGAGGTTTCAACTGATTGCATACACGCAGAAGAGCTCGATCGGCTGGTCGGCGCTTTGTCCATTAGGGCAGAGAATTCTGGCCGTATCGTGCTGTTGAGATCTCCACGAGCTGGCTTTGGCAAGACGCACTTACTGATACGTCTCAACGAGCGTGTTGCTAATACTCATGATTTCATTGCTCTTGAACCGAGTAGGGGGCGTTATTTGAATGATGAGTTAGTGCTTGATGCGGTGTTGCGTAATTTTTCGAGAATGTTGCCGGACGGTGATGGCCTGACCTATTTGGATAAGCTTGCTCGACGTATCTTTGCCAAGGGACTCGAGCCGCTGGTCTTATCTGGCGAAGTGCCCAGTCAGGATAAGGAAAGCGCGCTGGCGGCAATGAGAAATCGCCCGGCGGAAACCTTTGATTTCCATAACGCTGAGGCATCCACTGCGCAGTGGGCATTGTCCAATTTCACCTTACTGGGCCCACGGCTTTCAACAGAGCTTGCTGAGCAAATAGAAGCTAGATATCGCCCCGTAGCATGGTGGATAGAGCTGCTTTTTCGCTATAGCTCAGCTTCTCTCGAACAGGGCAACAGGAATGGGTCACTCTTTGAGACGGTATTTAATGGTGAGCACCATGAGGCAGACATGCATGAAAAGCTGGTGACTTTACTGAACTTGCTTGGTTTGGTTACTGCGCCAGTGCTTGTTCTTGATGAAGTCGAAGGCTTATCGAGTAGCCCGGAATCTGGTTTAGAAATCGTCACCTTTCTAAACACATTGCATCAATCTTGTAAAAAGATGGTTCTTATTATCAGCGTCAATGGTGATGTGTGGCAAACTGCTTTTTTACCCCGTCTGCCGTGTGGTCTCAAAGATCGCCTGACGGATATCGTGGTTGATTTGAAGCCCATCACCAAAGATCAAGCGTTGAGAATCTTGCGCGATCGCGCTGGAGACCGTGCTGATATGCTTGCTGAGGCGATCGATTTTGATTGTGGTGTTGTTTACCCGCGCGGCATCGTTCGTTCTGCTGCTTCTGCCTGGAATGATATTAATACCGGCAAGAAGGAGATTGAAGTGGGGGATGCTCAATCAGAGGAGTCAAATGCTGTCGGCCTGGAAGTTGTCGATGAAGTTGGCGATGTAGCCGGGCCTGCTGGGGCGGACGAACAGGACACACCAGATTTGCAGGATGAGCCAGTCGTGCGTGACGATGGGTCTGCTGCTGAAGCCGTGACACCTCAAAAAGTAGATGTCATCGTAGAAACTCCATTCTCTAAAGTTGATGAGGATGCACCAACGGACAGCGAGCCTGTTCCTCCTTTTGATTTAGAGTCGATATCTCAACTGCTAGGTATTAAGAGCGAGGCGGAGGAACCAGAAAAACCAGAAGAGCCAGACGAGCAGGTAGAGGATGTGAGGATGCCAGAGGCAGAGCCAATATCAGAGCCGGAGACAGTCGCAGAGCCGATTTCGAAGCCGGCCAATGCCGTTTTTCCTCCTAAATTAGAGAAGGAAGTGATTTCCAGCGCTCCATTTAGACCTTTGTTCGCCATAGATGAAGAAGATACAGCCGATGTATCGACAAACACTTTTGAGCCGCATTTAGATGGCCAGGAGGCCGAGGATGCTGAGCCTGCGGGACAAGATTTTGTGCCATCGCCATTCAGTAGAGTTCAAGACTCAGAAGTTGATGGCGGTGAGGGCGCGGCAAGCACCATCCAATCGCCATTCACGATCGATACCAGTGCTGTTGAGGAGGTTGATGAGGTCGTTGACGCGCCGACGAGCGTGCTTGAGCAGGATTTAGAGCAGCAGAATGCAGAGGATCCTGAGCCTGTGGCGCAAGATCTTGACCCCTCGCCATTCAGTAGGGTTCCAGAAGTGGATGCTGATGAAGACTCTGTAAGCACTATTCAATCGCCCTTCGATATTGATGAGAATCCTATCGAGGAATCAGAGGAATCAGAGGAATCAGAGGAATCAGAGGAATCAGAGGAATCAGAGGAATCAG
>CAWVVN010000095.1:0-7730 GCA_963933605.1 uncultured Verrucomicrobiales bacterium | reverse complement strand
AGAAGGAGGTGTACGAAGAGCCTCCACACATGAGGCCCTCCGCACGGTTTTCTGTCGGCAATGAAGCCGGAGAAAGGGGTTGTGGATACCAAGCTTTATTAGCGCTGGTATCGATGTTTGTTGCAAACAAGGGTTACTAACGAGGGCTGTTGTTGAAGACTGTTCAGATCGCTAGCTGATGTTCCGCAATGCTTCCAGCCTTCTAGACCTGTTAGTAGATGCGGAAATCTAGCAGATTTTTCCCGATAATGTCAATAAGTATTCTTGTTTTATGGCGCTTTTGCGTCGCTGCTCATTGGTTCTTACTTTGTGCTGAACGGGGTTTTGTTTCTTCTGATTGAGTGGCCGCTGTGGCATTGCTACTATATTTGTATTTGCTATTTTAAATGAGTGCAGCTTTGATACTTCAGTATGACTAAGATCGTTTGTTTGTTTTGTTTTTCCTTGCTGTTGCCGGCTTTGTCTCTAGCTGCGCCACCGCAAGATCAATGGTTGGAGAAGGTGACGAAGGGTGTCGAGGGGATGAAGCTGGAGAAGCCGGAGAAAGCCCGTAAACTACTGGTCTATTCTGTCACCCGTGGCTATCGGCACGGTTCGATCCCGACGGGGAAAATAGCGATGCGTTTGCTGGGCGAGAAGACCGGAGCATTTGAGGCTGTGATCAGTGATGATTTGGCGAATTTTGAGCCCGGGAAGATTGATCAATTTGATGCGATTTGTTTTTTAAATACTACAAAGGACGTTTTCAAACCAGCAAAGGACGAGTGGAATAAGATGAATGCTGAGCAGCGGAAAGCAGCGATTGTAAAAGAGAGGCAGCTGCAAAAGAGCTTCATTGAATTCTTGAAAAGCGGTAAGGGCTTTGTCGGTATTCATGCCGCGACAGATACCTACTATTCGTGGAGTGAGTATGGCGAGATGATAGGGGGCTATTTTAATGGCCATCCCTGGAATGCGGGCACGCCTGTGAGCGTGATGGTGGAGAAGGGGCAAGAGAAGCACGCATGCTGTGCTCATTTGGAGGGGAACAATCTGAATTTCAAAGAAGAGATCTACCAGTTCAAGGAGCCTTATGACCCAAAGAAGTTACATATGCTGCTCAGGCTTGATCCAGAGCAGACGGATATCAGCAAGGGCAAGCGTGCTGATAAGGATTATGGAGTGAGCTGGATTAAGCATCACGGTAAGGGCCGTGTATTTTATTCTTCTCTAGGCCATAACGATCACATCTTTACTAATCCAGCTGTGTTGCAGCATTACCTGAAGGGCATTCAGTGGGCTTTGGGGGATCTGGAGGTTGAGGTGAATATCCCAGAGTGATGTGGCGCATCATCCAAACGATTGGTAATCTTTTTTGGCTGTGGACCATATTAGGCACCACCTGGGCCTGGTTTTTCCCGGATCATTTCACATGGTTCATCACAGGGAAGTTTCCGGGTACAGAGGTGAGGCTTATCAATCTAGGTTTGGGCGTCATCATGCTGGGCATGGGGATTACTCTGAGCGTAGATGATTTTAAGGCAGTTTTAAGAAGGCCGTGGGTCGTCGGTTTAGGTGTACTTGCCCAGTTTCTGATCATGCCCTTGCTGGGGTGGACTGTGGCTACCCTCTTTAATTTGCCGCCGATGCTTAAACTGGGATTGATTCTGGTAAGTTGTTGCCCGGGAGGGACGGCATCCAATGTGATTTGTTATCTGGCCCGGGCCAATGTGGCGTTGAGTGTGTTGATGACGATGTGTTCGACGCTGGCAGCCATTGTGCTCACTCCCTTGCTGACCAAGTTTTATGCGAGTGCTATTTTAGACGTGGATGCATGGGCGATGTTCCGCAGTATGGTGACGATCGTCTTATTGCCCGTTATCGGGGGCATCGTTCTTAATCGGATTCTGGGCCATAAGCTCGATGGGGTCAGAAAGATTTCGCCGATTGTCTCCATTCTGGTCATTGTGCTCATTGTCGGCGGGGTAGTGGGTGCTACGAAGTCGAATATCATCGCTTACTTCGGCGTCTTGCTGGTGGCTATTTTCATCCTGCACGCACTCGGTTTCCTGCTGGGATACGGGGTCGGCTGCATGACGAGGCTCGCAGAGGGAGACCGGCGGACCTTGTCCATTGAGGTCGGGATGCAGAATTCAGGACTGGGCAGCGCTTTGGCCAAGCAGCATTTTACGCTGCTAGCGGCAACACCATGTGCGATTTCGGCACTCTATCACTGCCTTATAGGGAGTTTGCTCGCCGCGATATGGCGTGCGTCAAACCCAGAAAAAGAGACTGAAACTGATCAGTCCTGAGCTACTTCTCAGGTAATAGCCGAGCTGAGCTTATTTTACTGAGCGCCGTGCTTGAACTGCTTTGGCAAATTCTTCGAGCATGCTCTCGGTGGTCTGCCAGCCGATGCATTCATCCGTGACTGATTGGCCGTAGGTTAAGTCTGCTAAGCTGCCTTTGAGTTTTTGCCCGCCCTCAACGAGGTTGCTTTCTACCATGACTGAGGTGATGGTTTTATTGCCTTCTGCGATTTGTTCGCATAGCGACTGGGCCACTACTGGCTGATTACGGTAGTCCTTGAGGGAGTTACCGTGAGAGCAGTCGATCATTACTGACTCAGGAAGTGCTGCCGCCTCTAGTTGGCTGGCAACTTCACTGATGCTTGCAGAATCATAGTTTGGCCCTTTGGAGGATCCTCTAAGAATGATGTGGCATGCGTCATTGCCTTTGGTGGAGACAATCGCGGTGACTCCTTGCTTGGTGACGGAGAGGAAGTGATGCTGTCCGGCTGATGCTTGAATAGCATCGAAGGCAATTTGGTTGGATCCCCCTGTGCCATTTTTGAAGCCAACAGGCATAGAGAGGCCAGATGCTAGTTCGCGGTGAATTTGAGATTCTGTGGTGCGGGCACCAATAGCCCCCCAGCTGATGAGGTCTGCGTAATACTGCGGTGAAATGGTATCTAAAAATTCGGTGCCGGCAGGCATGCCCATTTCGGCAAGTTCGATCAATAATTCGCGGGCGATGTGTAGACCGTGGTTGATATCGAATGAGCCATCAAGATGGGGGTCATTAATGAGGCCCTTCCAGCCAACGGTGGTGCGCGGTTTTTCAAAGTAAACACGCATTACAATGAGAAGGTCAGCGGTGAAACGCCTGCTCGTTTCTTTCAGGCGGGTCGCGTATTCGATGGCCGCTCCTGGATCGTGAATGGAGCAGGGGCCGACAACAACCATAAGGCGATCATCTTTTCCCTTGAGGATGCTTTCGCTATCTTTGCGGGCAGTAGCAACGACTTGAGAGGCGTTTTCTGATGCCGGCAAATGGTGCGAGAGCACCGCTGGAGAAATCAGAGGTTTGATTTCATTGATGCGGAGGTTGGATGTCTGGAAGTCGTTCACGGGTTTTGTTTAAGGTTAAAATGAAAAATGCCAACACTCAAATGCAGGGCTCGCTGTATTCTGAGTTTAGATGGACCCTTGGCGTGTTTCGCCCTTTTCGTTGGCTTGCCAGTATTGACCTGTATCAATGTCTAGGCAAGTGAGCCAGCCATGACGACATGCGGAGGTGTCAATGCATACAGCATGATCAAGCTTGAGCGGGTAACCTTCCGGTTGCGGGGTATGACCGCAGATGATTGTTTTACCGGATTTATGAGGTTTGGTCTCAAAGATGCGCTGCCATAAGGTGAAGTTTTCTTCTTGATGTTCGAGGTCGGTTTCAGGTTCTAGTCCGGCGTGTACTAAGATGTGATTTTCTGTCTCGTAGTATGGTTTGCAGGATTTGATGAAGTCCCAGTATACGGGAGAGATGTCGCCGGCGGCCAGCAGGGGGGGCTGAAGCTCAAAGGATTGCATGGTAGCCTCACCTCCATTGTATAGCCAGAAGTAGCGCTCTTGTTCTGAGAGCAGCGCGTTCTCCATCATCACTTCATGATTGCCCTTCAGGTTGATGAGCTGATGGGTGTGCCCAAGTTCAATGAGGAAGTCGATGACTCCCTTGGAGTCTGGACCTCGGTCAATGTAGTCACCCAGAGTGACAATGACGTCATCACTGCGGAAACCGACATATTCGGATAAGGCCTTGAGTGCGGTGTTCGATCCGTGAATATCTCCAATGGCAAGGGTGCGCATGACTGGTGGCGTTTAGGCTTTGAAGGGAATACAGCTCCGTCTTAATGAAGTCCTGTGAAGAATGAAGAATAAGGTAAATATCTTAATGCTGATATTTCCAATTGCCGCGGCTCAGAAGTTCAATTTTGGTGCGGGTGAGGCCGTTCTCATAAAACCCGAGGCGTTTGGCACTGCCAGCGGTGACATCGATGACGCGCCCTTTGATGTAAGGACCTCGATCGGTGATAGTGAGGACCTCAGAATGGCCATTACGTAAATTGGTGACCTTGACCTTGCTGCCCATCGGCCACTCCTTGTGCGCAGCGGTGAGGGCATCATTATGCAATGGACGACCGCTCGCAGTTTGGGTGCCGTAGTTAGTCTTAATATTATACCAGGAGGCGATGCCGTGCTGAGCAGTGATTATTTCATTAGTCCCTGCAAATTCACCTGAAGTATCAGCGTTGGCTGTATGTGAGGATGTAAGCATATGGGTAGCGCAGCCACAAAGGCAGATGCACAATGCTGTAATGGAGATACACTTGATCATGGTAGATGATTAGACGTTGAGAGAAAATAACTTAGCTTGAGGGGGCTCAGTCGTTTTTGAGCACCCGGATAAAGGCGTCTTGGGGGATGTTGACTTTGCCGATAGCCTTCATCTTGGCTTTTCCTTTTTTCTGCTTTTCGAGCAACTTGCGCTTTCTTGAAATATCACCACCGTAACATTTGGCGGTGACGTTTTTACGCATTGCGGTGATGGATTCACGGGCAATGATTTTGCCGCCAATAGCGGCCTGAATGGCTACGGTGAAGAGTTGCTGGGGAATAACCTCCTTGAGCTTCTTGCAAAGGTGACGGCCGTATGGGGCGGCTTTATCGATGTGTACGATGGATGAAAATGCATCAACAGGTTCGCTGGCGATAAGGATGTCCATCTTGACGAGTTTGCCCGCTTTGTAGCCGGCGTGTTCGTAATCCATCGAGCCATATCCACGGGTCATGGATTTGAGTTTGTCGTTAAAGTCGATGAGGATTTCGGAGAGCGGTATCGTGCAGGTGAGCATGACGCGTTCTTCGTCAATGGTCTCGGTGTTCTCCATCTCGCCTCGTTTTTCCATGACGAGTTTCATCATTTCACCAATGTAATCACCGGGGATCATGATGTAGAGCCTGACCACAGGTTCACGGATTTCTTGAACTTCTTGTGACTCAGGAAGGAGGCAGGGGTTATCGATGATGATTTCCTCGCCGCTTGTTTTAGTGACCTCGTAAATGACGGAGGGGTAAGTGGAAATGATATCCATGTTGAACTCACGTCGGAGCCGTTCTTGGATGATTTCCATGTGCAGTAGGCCGAGGAAGCCACAACGGAAACCAAAGCCGAGTGCCACCGATGATTCTGACTGCCAGGTGAAGGCGGCATCGTTGATCTGGAGCTTGCCCATGGCGAGCTTGAGAGCTTCGAAGTCGGATGAATCAACGGGGTAGATGCCAGAGAAAACCATTGGCTGGATTTCCTTGAAACCTGGTAGTGGCTCAGGACATGGGTGGGTGGTGTCGGTGATGGTGTCACCGATCTTCACCTCGTCAGCCGACTTCATATTGGCTATGACGTAGCCCACATCGCCTGCGAAGAGCTCATCACGCTTGGTCATGCCGGGGGTGAAGACTCCGACCTCTTTGATCTCATAGGTTTTGGGAGTATGAAAGAGCTTGATGCGGGTGCCTCGTTTCATGCTGCCAGACATGACACGCACATAGGAGACCACACCGCGGAACGGATCGTAAATGGAATCGAATACGGAGGCGCGCAGCAGCTTGTCCTCATTCTCGATGGGAGGGGGGATGCGCTCAACGACAGCTTCGAGTATTTCCTCAATACCGATGCCGTTTTTTGCGGAAGCTGGAATAGCTTCGTCCGCAGGGATGCAAATGATGTCCTCTAACTGCTTGTGAACCTTGGGTAAGTCAGCCGAGGGCAGATCGATTTTATTGATGATAGGGATGATGGTCAGCTCTTGCTCGTTGGCGAGGTGGAGATTCGCCATGGTCTGGGCCTCAACGCCTTGAGCGGCATCGACGATAAGCAGTGCGCCCTCACAGGCGGCTAGTGAACGTGAAACCTCATAGGAGAAATCGACGTGTCCAGGTGTGTCGAGCAGGTTGAGTTGGTAAGTCTTTCCGTCTTTGGCCGTGTAGGACATGCAGACGGGGTGGGACTTGATGGTAATGCCGCGCTCGCGTTCAAGATCCATGGCGTCAAGGAGTTGATCTTGTTGATCACGCTCAGCGACGGTTTTGGTGAACTGCATCAATCGATCCGATAAGGTGGTCTTACCGTGGTCGATGTGGGCAATGATGGAGAAGTTACGAGTGAGCTCGGTAGACATGCGAATGATCAATCACAAATTATAAATGAGAAATGAGAAATAAGAAATCCTCTAGCCTTTGATCTCCATGAGCATCTGGGCATTGTTGGGGAATTTCTTGAGGAAGAAGAGCAGTCTCTCCATCGCTTCTTCAGGGCGGTGGCCTGACAGGCCTCTGCGGATAAGATTAATTTTGTAGAGAAGATGTTCTGCCATAATGAGTTCCTCACGGCGTGTGCCTGATTTGAAAATATCAACAGCTGGGTAAATGTATTGCTCGGCAATGCGGCGGTCTAGCACGAGCTCCATATTGCCCGTTCCTTTGAATTCTTGGAAAATAGCTTCGTCAGCGCGTGAGTTGGTTTGAATGAGAGCGGTGGCTAATACGGTGAGTGATCCGGCAGTGCGGGTATTACGAGCTGCTGCGAACAGACGGCGTGGCATTTCAAGAGCACCAGCAACGATACCGCCAGACTGGTAGCCGCGGCCTTTACTAGCTCCGCCCATAGAGCCGTTGTATGCGCGCGCTAGGCGGGTGATGGAGTCCATGAGGACAAGAACGTCTTTGCCTCCCTCGACAAGGCGCTTGCAACGCTCGATGCACAATTCAGAGATTCGGCAGTGGCTAGCTGCTCCGTCATCATTAGAGCTGGCGTAGATTTCGGCTCCCGGTAGGCAGCGGCGAAATTCGGTGACCTCTTCCGGACGTTCGTCGACCAGCAAAATGATCAAGTGGATGGATTCGTCATACTTCTCCTTGATGGCTTCAGCCATGTGCAAAAGGAGAGTTGTTTTACCTGATCGAGGTGGAGATACGATCAGTCCTCGCTGGCCGCGTCCAACGGGGGCAATGATATCAAGCACGCGCGTGGTGAAACGCTCAGGCGTGGTCTCAAAGGCAATGCGGCGGTCGGGATTGATGGCCTTGAGCTCCTCAAAGTGGGGGAGTTTGAATGCATCCTCAGGTGTAAGGTCATTGATCGCTTTGATTTCAGTGAGTTGAGGGCCACGAGGGCCGTCTTGGCAGCTGCCGTGTATCCAGACACCTGCGCGCAGGCCGTGCTTGCGAATAAAGTCTGGTGGAACAAAGACGTCTTCTTTGCATTGGGTGAAATTTTTTCCGGGCACGCGCAGAAAGCCAAAGCCTTTGGGGGCCAGCTCAAGCATGCCATTTATATCCACGGGATCTCCGGTTAGAACAATCGGCTTACGTTCCCGTTTAGAGTTGTCGCGGGAGTTGTCGCGGGGGTTGTCGCGG
>CAWVVN010000094.1:0-7737 GCA_963933605.1 uncultured Verrucomicrobiales bacterium | reverse complement strand
TTGGCAAATGCGGGCTGCCAGGACGGCCAGTCTGAGGAGACGGTGGTGGATGGGGCAGTAGAAACATCAACGGTGAACAAGCCGCTCGATTCAAGGATGGCTGTTGTTAAGCGCGTAGTCTGCTGCCAGTGATGATTATTAAATCCATCAACAATGAGAACTCGGATGCTTCCTTGGCCTGCGGGCTTGTGAAGCGGCTTGCTTGTCAGTTGAGGCGCTTCCACGTTCTGTTGCTCAGCAGGGCTCTCGATCACAAAAAACAAACAGCAGAAGGGGATGAGTAATCTGTTGTTATTGAATGGGAGTTTTTTCATTAAACTCTAGATACATGATAGACGCCATGTCCATATTCAACCCGAACCGCATCTTTTGTTTTTTCGGTTTTGTATGTTTTTTCGCTCTTGATTGAATCATGGATTTCCTCGGAAATAACGAGCCCGTTGGTTTTTGCAAAACGATTGATTTTCGAGCTTTGGTTTACCGTTGATCCAAAGATGTCATGGACGTCATTTTTGGAGGCAAACATCACGGAGCCATAGACGGCACTTATTCGATAATTAATCTTAGGAAATGACTTTTTGGGCAGGCGGCTATTTAATACTTCGTTTGATTCGATCATATCTAAACAGCAATCAATGGCGGGTAAGTAATCATTTTTTGATGACGGAAATGAGGTCTTAAAATAATATAGAATTGCATCACCCATGCTCTTAACAATCGTGCCGCCATGGCTAATGATGATGTCGCTCATTACATGATCGAATGCGCTGTATAATTGGGCTGTTTCAGGCTCAGATAACTTTGAAGTGATGAGCGTGGAATCTTGAATGTCGACAATGCAAACGACGACGTATTGACTATTGTCGGTAAATTTAAGCAGCGACTCCTCCTGTCGCCTAATGATGTCCATATCGCTTTTTATCTCAATGGCGTCTGCCGCCCTCTCTTTTCTGAGTCTGGTAGTTGTGACGAAGGCTCCGGTTAGGTAGAATGCTAGGACAGATAAAACACAACCTACTAGCAGGACGATGAGGTTGATTGTTTTACTTTTACCTCCGTAAAATAGGGGTAGGTAGTTTGCCGCAGGTTGTCCCTCGAGGGTGACGATCCAGTTTTGATCATAAATGTTTAGAATGGTCGAGTGGTTGAACCTTACAGGGAAGGCTTTGTGTTGGCCGTTTTTATGTGAATCAAATAGTATATTTTCTTCGGATGTATGCTGGTCATATATTTTCAGGTGCATGTTCTCCAAAATTTCAGGCTCTAATAACTCGGTAATAAAATCATCCATCCTGATGACGGCGTTAATAATCCCGTCCAATTCCCTGGGTAGGTTTTGTTTGTCGATTCTCTCGTTGGTGAAGAAAGGGACATTCATCAACAAGCCACTTTGAATATTTTCATCACCTTCTTGCACGAGTGTTATTTTTCTCGTGATTGAAGTTTTTTCACGATTTCTGGCACTCTCGATGGACTTTCTTCTGATGTTTTCAGAGTAAATATCATAACCGATCGCCTTTTCATTTCTGTGGTTCAATGGTTCTAGAAAAACGACAGGGAAATACTCATTACGAAGACCCTCGGGCTTGATTCTATAATCTGCCATGCCATATGTCCGGAGCATGGCTTTGAGTTTATCTATGTCCTTTTCTGAACTGACATGTTGCACATACCCGATGCCTTGAAGCCCTGGATAGTGGTTCTTAAATTGTAACTTATCGAAGTATATTTCCCACTCTTGAAGGCTTACTTCTTTGGAGGCCATAAAAAAGGACTTCACTCCAGTAAGTAAGCCCTCATAAGATGAAACCCTTTTGATGATTAGTTGGTTGATTCTTTCAGCTTCGAAATCAAATTCTGCTTTTGCATTTTTGTGTTCGACGTAACTCAATCCACACCAAAGCAAGCTGGTGGATACAAGCCCTATGACAAGAATAAGATATGGCTTATGACTTGTCATTATATGATTTTTCCACGATGGGTTTTGTTAGGCGCATCACCAAGAAATACGATACTGAAGCCCTAGTGCAAGATTATTGATGTCGCCGCGGCGATACTCATTGATGCGGTATTCTGCTACGGCATAGAGTTGTTGGTAGAGGCGACAGCCGAGCTGCGCTTCAAGCACAATAGGGGCGCTGGGGGCGCCATCCGGTTTCTCTCCGTTGAAGGTGTGGTCGACAAATCCAGATAGATAAAGTCGATCGCTCCAGTAGGGGAAAGTCATGCGAAAGACGTGTTCCATTTGCCAGACTGAGGGAGACTCGTGGTCGAATTGGATGGCGTGAAAATTAATGGAGTAGGCTAAGTGCAGGGAGTCAAAAAAATCCTGCAGCCTAGATGTGTCATTGAGTCGCCAGCGAAAACCAAGACGTAGCCGATCATTCTCAGCGCCAGATCTTAGATTCCATTGCACAGTTAAGTCCAAAGGGGAGTCAGCTTCGATTTGCCAGCGTAAATTTTGTTCAGAGTAATATTGGTTGTTACTTGAAAATGGATTGCGCGAGTCATTGCCGGCAATGTTGGTGAAACTGAAGTACTGCAGACGAGCAGGCAGGTTCACCAAGGCATTGACGGTGAGGAAGGTATCCTGGTCGACATCCGTGAGGACGGGGTAGTAATTTAGATCAATAAAACCAGAGGTCTTAGACTTGTTTTGCCCCGATGAGATACCTGTTGCGATCAGCAGAATGGAGATGGCGGATAAAATACGCATTACTTAACTGCTTAAGTATATTAAATATAGTCGTATTTTACAATGTTTTTAAATGAAGAGAGGGGGCTCGCTATTCGCTTTTTTCTGGTTTCTCTGCTGGGGCTTCCACCCGAATGAACTCGATGGCAGTGAATTTGTTCATTTGCATGACGGGGATCTTGAGCATTCCGTCTTTCACAGTGAAGATTTTGCTTTCTTCATAACGGGCGTCGAGGTCATTGCCATCTTGAGGGCTGATGTTTTTGGTAATGATGCGAGCTTGGTAGCTGTCACCATCCTTGAAGCCTTCACCGCGATAGTCTTGTTGAGAAAACTTGTTGTTGTAGTGCCAGCCGTTTTGAATGGTGGCGGGGATGGCGACTTTAACCCAGTGCTTTGCCGTTGCGCCACTGGCGTAGATGAGCACCATGAAGCTATTACGGGTGCGGTTGTAGGATGAGATCCGGTAGCGTTCAGGGCCGGTGAAGTCAGGGCCGAATACGCCGATGTCATTACCCGCTTCGCCCGCCACGGCGTGACGAATGACCTCGTCATTACCACCAGAGATTTGTGCATACCATCTCCAGATGTAGTAGTGCAGGTGGTTTGGGTCCGAGGGGTCGATGTAGTCCTCAATGGTGTAGGGGAACTGGAGTTTCTCATCCATGAGCTTGACTTCAAAGTCATCATCATTTCCTCGGACGACGACTTTGGAGGTGACGATGTCAGCACCACCGTGCTTTGAGGGAATGACGATGTCAGGCATGAGTTTCTTGATTCTGCCGTTGTAGTCGTGGCGTTTCGTCAGGCCCATCGACCAGCTGCTGGAGTTGTCTGACCATGGGAAGTTCATGGTGTTGAGCCCGCGCTGCAGGCATTGGCCCATGATGGTGATTGCCCTCAGGTAGGCATCGAGCTCGTTGCGTGATCCGTCTCCGTTGACGTCGGCCGAGTTGTGGGTGTCGTCCCAGGTGATCCATGATTCTGCGGCAATGACGGCTTTTGCTCGGTGCCCGTAGTCATCGAGTTTTTTGCGGGCGAGGTCATAGTTGCCCCAGACGGATGCTACGTAGGCGCCATCGACGGTGCCATAGCCATCATTCTGGTCAGAGACGTTGAGGTTAAGTGCGTCGATCTCTTTCATCATTTCAGATGAAGCAATGAGCTGATCATAGAAGTTGTTAATGGCGAGCCCGCCGGTGGCATTGAGCCCGTCGACCGTGTCACAGCCGAAGCAGGGTGAGCAGCCTGAGGTGGAGATAATGACAGGCGCGGCGGGTGTTTCGCCATAGACCTTGCGGATCGCACGTGCGCCTTTGGTGAATACTTCGTAGATCATGTAGTCCATGTCACCATCGTTGAGATGCATCTTGAGGTTCGCTTCATGGGCGAGCTGGTAGGCATATACTCGGCCTTTGAAGTGCCGAGCGATGCGTTCTACAAATGCCGCGTAGTGACCTTCTTTTGCTTGCACGCCACCAGCCTTGCCAGCTACGGCAGCCCAGGCTGGGCAGTGCCAGAATACAAACTCACACTTAAGCCCTTGAGCAAGGCAAGCATCGACAGCTTGTTCGATGGTTTGAAGGTAGCCTGACATGTGCTTAGCATAGTCGGTGTTCTGTTCACTGGGCTCTGAGGCGCTCCATGCCACCCAGAATTGGGCGTAGCTACTGTATTTGGAGATAATCGGCCTAGTCGCATCGTAGGCGTTGTTTTCTGGCCTGCCACCATAAGGCTGCCAGCGCACCCCGATATGCATGTGGTTGGTGGTCGAGTGATAATCAGCTGGGGCATCAGTATCGTAGAGAAACTCAGCGATTTTAGCGGGTTTTTGGGGGGTGGTTTTTGAATGCTGACGTTGCTCTTTTTGCACGGCATCGCTGGGGATGGCAGCAGGAGTAGAAGATGGGGTGGAAGTAGATTGTGTTTTTTGAGTCGCGGTTTTCTGAGCTTGCTCAGGTTGACTGCATTGTAGGAGGGAGACGATGGGTAGAATCGCTAAGAGCAGAAGGGCAGGGCGAGTAGGAAAGAACATAATAAGTAATGAATAGTGAATGGAGCGGAGATTAGTCAAAGAGTGGAGTAATGGTGTAGCCTTTTTCTTCGAGCAGGTCCTGCACGGCAGTTTTTCCCGTGTAGTGTGCGGCTCCGACGGCAAAGAAGTGGCATTTTTCTGGGGCGGCCTGCATGAATTCGTTGGCTTTGTTGGCCATGCCAATGTTGCGGTCGTCGAGTAGGGCTTTCATTAAGCGTTTGGTGAGTTCGGGGTTGGAATTCATTTTGGCCATTTCGGCGGTCATCATTGCGGCGATCTCATCAGTAGTCCCGGTGAGGTAGACGTTGAGCATCCGCTCTATTGATTTGATTTCGGCATCCTGCTCGGCGATCATCATATCTAGCGTGTCGGAGAGCATGATTTGTTGTTCCTGCTCAGTGAACTTGTCGAATACGGCGACCTGGGAGTCAGCACTCTCGAGAGCGTCGGTTTTCTTGTTTTCCTTCACGGCTCGCTGATAAAGCACCTGATCGAGAGCGGCCTTGCCCATTAGCTGACTTTCTATGAGGGGCAGACTGGCAGCAACGGTCCAGGTTTTGAGAGCATCAAAAGGTGCCGCGCTGAGAGCTGGGTTAATGTCTTTGAGGACTCTGTTAAGTTTGTTGGTAAGCTCTGGCCCGATGGCATCGGTGAGTTTTGTGTCATCCTTGCGCATCACAAGTGGGGCGAGTTGAAGTTGTGCTCCTGGGTCGAGGTTGATCTCGGCGTAAAAAGTATCGGATGCCTTAAAGGCGGCCTCAGCATTCGGGTGGAGCTTGAGCACGCGAGGATCTGAAAGGTGGATGGTGCCGAAGAGATAAGAGGTTTTTTTTAGTCCATTACCTTCTACTTTAAAGAGGCATGCCTTGACTGGGTGCTTAAGCTTGGCGAGGTCGGGCTTCTCTTCTGCATGGGCCAGAAAGGGGAGCAGGAAGAGGATAGAGGCGATGATTTTTTGCATGATGATGCGTTACTTTGGATACTTGGTTATCAGTGTAAATAAAAAAGGCCCTCACAAGGGGAAACCTTAACTCGCCTCTTTAATGGTAAGGTTAATGGTAAGGAAATAAAAGGCTGCCGAGTGAACGTGCGATTACCCGAACTGGCGCTTTATAATGAGCTTGATGATGTGTGCTCACTCAGCCAGGTGCTCACGGCGGCAGTGAGCTGTGCTTTGTGCTCAGGATCATTGAAGCTATGATCTGCGCCCTCTATGTAGATGGCGTTTACCGCGTTTGCCTTGATCTGAACAACTTGTTCGCTGTCTTTTGGTAGGACAACATCATCCTCGGATCCATGCAGCAGCAGCCAGGGTATACTGATTTGTTCTGCCTGGGGTGCAACGCTCTGAATCGTTTCACAGAGGTCTGCCATGTAGACGGAGGAAAGCGGGCATTCTGGATCTTCCCACATGCATCCGGTCTCTGGCGTTTCCTCGCCAAACTCGGTCTCGGCAAATGCCTTGGTGTTAACCATGCCGGCGAGCGAAACCAGGGCATCAATGCGCTTGTCTTGGGCGGCTTGAATGACTCCGACCGCAGCCCCCATGCTGTGGCCGATGTAGCAAATATTTGGGTAGCTGGAGCAGACTGCTGTAATCACGGCATCGAGGTCAGCCACCTCCTTGGTGATAGAGGCATCACGGAAGTCACCACCGGACTCACCGTTGCCAGCGAAGGAGAACCTAAGGCTATCAAACCCGGCCTCGTTGAGTGCTCGAGCAGTGTCGGTGATGAGCGGGCGATCTTTGTCTCCGGTAACACCGTGACCGAGAATGACGATCCAGCCTCGGCACAGCAATGCAGGCTCACCTGGGCTAAAGGTATAGTCTAGATTTTCCCCGCAGCTGTTTTCAATGATGGTGTCCATGGTGTGGGTGGGGGAGTTAGGTTTTAGGCGCGGCCTTTGAAGGTGAGCTCGGCAACACCCGATTTATCCAACTCACCTTTGCCTGCCTCGATGAGCTTTTGATATTGCTCATAGGTCGCTTGGGCCAGCGGCGTATCGATTCCGTGCGCGGCCGCTAGTGCGAGAGCGATACCGGAGTCCTTGGCAGCATGGGCGGCTGAGAAATAGCAATCGTGATCACGCAGGATCATGTCCTCGGCATCGGTTTCAAGCACGCGTGAGTTGGCACCGGTCTGGCTGAATATGTTACAAAGCATATTGAGGTCGATGCCAAGGGAGTCAGCAATGCCAAGGCCTTCGGCTAGGGCTGCGGTATTAATATTCATGACCATGTTCACCAGTGCCTTAACTTCAGAGGCCTTGCCAGCAGGGCCGACAAAGTGCAGTGCTTTACTGATGTCATCGAGCAGAGCTTTGTTGGCGTTGAAAACCTCCTCCTCTCCGCCGATCATCAGAAACAGCTCGCCATTACGCGCTTGGGGAATGCTCGATGCCATGCAGGCTTCGAGACACTGGGCTCCGACTTCACGACCAGCAGCTTCCATGCGTGTGTGCACGTCTGGCGTGAGGGTGGCGCAGTTAATGAAAACACGGCCCTGTGCTCCGATGAACAGGTTGTCATCACCAAAGAAGATGGAATCCATTGCTTGGTCATCGGTAACAATGGTTAGGATGACATCGGCATTGGCGGTAATATCAGCAAGTTGAGGGTATGCTTCAGCACCTATTTCAGTGGCGAGTTCATCGGCGAGGGCTGTATTGATGTCAAAAAGGGCTGTGATGTTGTAGCCTTTGTCGTTGAGGCAACGTGCCATGTTGCCGCCCATGCGGCCCAAGCCAACAAATCCGATTTTTTTGTCTTTCATGATGTGAAGTTAATAATGAATGGAGAAAAGAGACCAGTAAAGACACTCTCTTCATAGGATCGCCAGAATGGTCTGCGAGTCAAAACATGGTCAAGGAAAAGCACGTGCCGACTGGGTGCTGAATCAATCCTTTGGGCTTTTTGGGCTTAGGCCTCAGGGCACGAGTCAAGGCCCTAGGTAAGATGACAGCCAGAAGGTGGCTAGAAGATGCGCAATGAGAGGATGCACAATGA
>CAWVVN010000093.1:0-7771 GCA_963933605.1 uncultured Verrucomicrobiales bacterium | reverse complement strand
GTGCTTTCGTTCGGGTTGAGGTTGTAGAGGATGGTTTTGGGAAGTTGATCGTTTTGATCGAGATCGTTGAGGAAGTGAATCAGTCTCTCGGTCTGTGGTAATGAGCCGATGGTATCAAAGCCGGCATCGGGGCCAGTTTGGCCGGAGAGGCGGGTGTTGACGTTACGCTGTGGCCCGAGGTGGAGCTGCATGATCCAGCCTTTTTCATGGTTCCATTGAGCAATGGCTTTGAGGGCTTCATACTGAGGTGTTTCAGGTGCGGGAATTTGGCCGAGCCCATGATCCGACATCTGACATCCATTCGCGTGGAAGTAGTCGTGGCGTTCCTTTAGCGAGCTAAGATCGATCTTGTCCTCCAGGAGACACTTATCTGGGCGGAAAGTGGGTAGCACCTGGGTGGGGTGATTTTTTGCCGCGATGGCCTTGTGACTGGATAGGTCGTCGAAGGGGTCATCGGTAGTGGCGATGAGTTTGACTTTGAAGAGCTGGAGTAGCTTGTTGACCGTGGTGCTATCGCTCAGCTCCCTGTTGGTTTGATTCCAAATGCCTTCTGCTGTTTCAGCATTAAGTGGAATGGTGATGTTGAAGATTTTCTCCAGTTCCATGTGAGCCCATTGGTGAACGGGGTTACCAATAGCCAGTGGCAGAATACTGGCGAAGGCATGAAACTTTTCATAGGGACTAGCGTCACCGGTGATGAACTTTTCTTCAACACCACAGCCACGCATCAGACGCCATTTGTAGTGGTCATGCTTGAGCCATAGTTCCCAAATATTCTCAAATTGGTGGTCGTTGAGAATCTCATCTGCGGGCAGGTGGGTGTGGTAATCCACGATGGGAAGGCCCTCTATCGATGTATAGAGGGTCTCGGCAAGCTTGCTGGTGAGGAGGTGCGACATGGGGTGGAACGAATAGCTGGGAATTTACTTAAGAAAGCAATGATCTGGTATTGAGAGAGGGCATGTTAAGCTGAGATGCCAACTCGTTGAGCTCAGCAAGCTCAGCGTCAGAGAAGATCAGACCACCTGCTTGCTCAGAGCGCGTAGCGGCTTCAGCTTCTAGTTGGCCGGGAAGAATAGCATTTTCATTGCCAGGTCCGAGGATGTTCTCAATCACGGCCTTGACGTTTTCGGCTTGGTTTCTCCCCATGGCAAAGTTCCCTGCGGTGATGGCCTCGGGGTGGATGATCTGGAAAAAGAACGAGGTGCTGCTTTTCTCGCCTTCGCTTGGTAGGGAACGGCCGCGGTGAGTCGGAAGCGAGCCGCCGATGTAGGCACCGAAGAGTTCGTTGATGATGGACAGGCCGTAACCTTTATGGGCGCCAAAGGGCAAGAGGGCAGCGACTTTGTTAGGGTCTTGGGTGGGGTTGCCGTCAGCGTCAACAGCTGCCATGGGGGGTAGCTCTTTACCCTCTCTCTTGAGCTGCTGCACTCGGCCCATGGCACAGGTGGATGTTGCCCAGTCGATACAGAGAGGAAAGCCAACGGCATCTTGAGTGGGAAGACCCCAGCTGTGAGGGTTGGTGCCGAGGGTGGGGGATTTGCCGCCAAAGGGGACGACTTCTGCTAAAGATGAGGTGCAGTTCGTGTAGGCGATATAACCACGCTTGGCAGCATCGATGACGTAGCCTCCACCCCAGAGGTAGTGAAAGCAGTTATCCACGCTGACGATGCCGACCCCGTGTTGGTCAGCGAGCTCAATGGCGCGGTTGAAGGCCTGGATGGCGACTGACTGGCCGAGTTTCTTGTGGGCATTCCAGACCTCTGCTGCTGAGAAGCGGTTCTGGATAACTTCGATCTCTGCTCCTGGCGTGCAGCCGCCAGTTTTGGATCCGAACAGGTCGTCAAGATGCAGGGCCTTGATAGCGTTGTGGGTATTGTTGCCATGCCAGGTGGCCGCGGCACACATTTGCGCAGCATCATGTGCCTCGTCAGCAAGATAGCCGCGAGCTTGGTAAGCTGCCTGAACCAATGCGTTGTGGTCTTCGATGGAAACGGTATTCACGATGCGAGGATGGTGTCGGTGATTTGTTCAGGTGCGAGCTCAATGGAGATGGTAAGAGCGTCCGAGCTTGGCGGCTCGAGGGTGTCGAGCTGGCTGTCGAGAAGGGTGACCGGCATAAAGTGATCTTCTTGGCCCGAGCGTGCATGGGCACGCTCTTGTAGAAGCCCCCTGCTACCTTGTAAGTAGACAAAGCGTGGTTTGATGTTTCCGCTGGTCAGAATGTCTCGGTAGCTTTGCTTAAGTGCTGAGCAGGCGATGATGATAGGCTGGTCGTGATGGTTGAGTAGCTCACTCAGTGCCTCGAGCCAGCCTCGGCGGTCCTCGTCATTGAGGGGGCTACCGCTTGCCATTTTGCGTATGTTTTCTTCAGGGTGAAAATCATCACCATCAAAAAACAGGGCGCCAGTTTTTGTAGACAGCAGCTTGCCGACAGTGGACTTGCCGCTGCCGCTTACGCCCATCAGCACGATGGGCTGGTTCAGCGATTGATTCAGCGATTGACGATGTTCGGGCATGCTTCAGGACCTTCGGTGAGGATTTGTATCACGTTACGTGCGGCGTGTTCTGCCATGCCGGCGTTGGACTCGACGGTGTTGGAGCCGATGTGAGGAGTGAGTAGAATGTTTGGCAGAGATCGTAAGTCTTTGGCCGGGTCTTGTGGCTGGTAAGGCTCTGCTTCAAAGACGTCCAGTGCGGCTGCGCCAAGATGGCCGTGGCTTAGGGCATCGTAGAGATCATTCTCACGCACCAGTGCCCCGCGAGCGGAGTTGATGAAACGAGCACCAGGTTTCATTTTCTCAAAGAACGCGGCATTGGCGATGTGTTTGGTGGAGTCCAGAACGGGTAACAGGGTGAGCACGAAGTCAGCGTCTGCTAGGGCTTCATCGAGTGAGGTGGTGTAGTGGTCGATGCCGTCCTTGGGTGTAAAGGCAGGGTCTTCCATGATGTCATAGCCAGTGACGACCATGCCCATGCCGTGGTGAAGCTTGGCACTGAGATTACGGCCGATGCGACCGCATCCAAGGATCGTGATTTTTCTGCCGCTGACTTCGATGCCGGTTGCGGGTTTCCAATCACCGGCCGCGGTAGTGCTGTGGGCGTGATGAACTTGACGAGCAAGGGCTCCGATCATCCACACGGCGTGCTCGGCCACGGCATTGTCTAAAACACCTGGAGTGTTGGCCACCCAGATGCCGTTTGCAGATGCCTGCTCTTTGTCTACGCTGTCGTGACCAACGCCAAAGCGGGCAATCACGCCACCTTCAGGAAGGGCCCGATAGAGTTCACCTGTGTAGGGGAGAATATCGGCAATGAAGGCACGCACGCCTTGTTTGCTGATGGCGGCCGCTAAACTTTCCTCATCCTCTGCTACCGGCGTAAATTGAAAATGAGACTCGGCGCTGATGCGCTCAAAGCACGATCGTGCCTTGGCGTAAGAAATCTCCGAAACAAAAACAGTTTCCATGCCGCAAATATGTTCGTGATGGGCTTAAAAAGCAATGCGTGGATGCGGATAAATAATTTATCATTTGCGACAGTAGGGAGATCTGTCTTAGGGTGTGCTCACGCAAACTACGGACCATGACGAAGGACAAACCAACCATTATGCTTCTGGCCATTCACCAGGGTTATTTTTCCCGTGAGTTTCTCAGAGGTGTAATGGCAGCCCTTTCTGATAGGGTTGGCTTTGATTTATGGGTGGCTCCACCGATTCACGATGGCCAGCATTTGGAGGCCTGCTTGGCGAGCCAGAACGTCGTTGGTGTGATGACGCGGGGTGTTTCCCGTGATCTGATCAGTATACTTGAAAATCGCGACATCCCGGTGGTTTCGATACGGGGGCCGGAAGATGGGGATGAGCTTGTAGTAAACGGCCCACGCGTTGATGACGAAACCATCGGTGTGATTGCCGGTGGTGAGTTTGTCAGATTGAATCTTCGTGAGTGGGGGTTTGTGCATTGGCAGGGAGTCTCTTGGTCTGAAGCGCGGAAGCAATCCTTGGAGGCCTTTGCAGCGACACTTGGGGTGGAGGTTAAAAACCTATCACTCTCTGGCGATAAACGTCATGACTGGTCTGGGGTGTTGGAGATCTCTGAATGGCTTTCTGGCATAGCAAAGCCGTGCGGAATCCTGGGGTGTAACGACGAGGCTGGAGTAGGTGTGTTGCAGGCCTGCAAGCTTTCTGGTTTGAGTGTGCCTGATGAAGTGGCGGTGGTTGGTGTCGATAACGATCGTTTACTCTGTGAATCAAGTTCACCTTCGCTGAGTAGTATTGATCTCCATGCGGCCGATATTGGACGAGCAGCCGCCCATCAATTATTGAGACTTTTAGGGGAGGCGGTAGCCGAGCAATCACACCACGTTGCACCGGCAATCATGGTGATACGCGAATCCAGCCATGAGGTAGATCGCTACCTGCTCGTCTACCAGGCAGCGATCAACTATATTGCCCGCCGTGCTCTGGCAGGGGTAAGTGTCGCCAGTGTGGCGGATGCCTGCGGGATTTCCAAACGGGGGTTAGAGCGTGCTTTTGTCAAGCATGCCAAGGGCAGTCCTGCCGAGATTATCCGTGAGCAGAGGGTGGCGGGCATCCTGAGCTTGCTTGGTAACCAATCACTGGGGCTTGCCAACATCGCTCAGCAATCAGGGTTTTCCGATGCATCAAGCCTGTCTAATTTCATCAAGCGTGCAACCGGTAAGACGCCGGGGGCGTTTCGTGCTTAGGCTGTCTTAAGCTCATTCTTTGGCTTAAAGGGAGCCTCGAGGGTCTCAATGAGGGGGAAGATTTCGGAGAAGTCCTCAAGGGTATCGGAATCCTGTTTGCCAAATACACCTTCTTCGATGAGCTGAAAAACCATGGCGCCAATATCACTGCATGATGTGATACCCCATTCTGTCATCATGGTGCTGGCCATAGGTCCAAACTCCTGAATAGCCAGATCACGGAATCCGATGAGTAGCTCACTGGCGGCAACGTGGCGGTGCTTGCCGTCATTGCTTTCCATGACACGCCTGACGGTGAAGTCGAGGGTGTCCTTGAGGAAGTAATAAGCGCCAGAGTCATAGCCTTGATGCTCAGAGCTAATCGCTTCGACAGCATCCGTGAACTGAGTAGGTTGCATGCTAGTTATGCTTCACTATGTCTGTTTCGATGTCAAGTTTGCCGTCAGAATCGGTGATGGTTGCTATCTAGTGAGCTTATTTTAATGAATGCAGATAGCTGACCATGTCGACAAACTGTTGAAGCGAAAGCTCGTTGGCGAGTCCCGGTCCCATGATGCTGGAGGTTTGTTTCTCAATGCTTTTGACGTCTGCAGCATTGAGTTTGGCTGAGATGCCTGCAATGTTGTTAACAACCACTTCAGTGTCATTCTTGGAGATCAGCGTTCCCATGTGGGGGGTGCCGTCATTCATGGTGACGGTGACCCAGGAGTCCGCGATGGTGGCGGCAGGTTTGATGATGGCCTCGGCGATCTGCTCCTTGCTGAGTAGTGAGCCAATGTGGTTGAAATCGGGGCCTTTGACGGGGTCGCTGGGGTTGATGTTATGGCAGGCTGCACAGGCAAGGCCGGCAAGGGCTTTTTTACCTTCCTTGGGGTTGCCTTTCATTTTGTCGAGCGCGATCATGACGTCTTCAATGGCTGTCTTGCCGACCTGGCCTTTATTGCTTTTCTTTGCCGTTTTTGCTGGTGGGGCTTTGCCAATACCACTGAGGTTCATGCGGTGTTTGTCAGCGTTTGAGGCAAGAAATGCTTTTTGCGCAGCGTCCGCCTTGTTCCAATGGGCGCGGTAGACTTCCTCAATTTTGTCAGACTCAGACCACGTGATTGCCTTGTAGTATGGGCCATGGGTGTCTGGTCGGGTGAACCACCACCAGGAGCCGTCATAGGGTTCTTCTTTATGGTAAAGACGTGCGAGAGCGGTGAGGATTTTGTTCTGTAGATTCTTATCGTTGGAATTGTTCAGCTTGCTGATTAGCCCATCCACAGCTTTGGGATCGTGCATCAGGCGCAGCGCCCAGAGGGCTCCGTCCTGGCTGGGTGAATCAATGGCCGCGAGGCAGGCTTCGGTGGCGTTGAGCGCAACCAGTGATTGCACCGCGACGTGTGGCACGATCACTGTGGAGTGTGGGGTGGCGTGCGGTCCGCCTTGATGGCCTTTTTGAGTAGAGGCTTTCATCGGGGTCGGAGGGATGGCGACGCCGAGCAGAGCCTTGGCAGTGTCTGCTCTGCCAATTCTACCAAGCCCGATGGCGGCTACGGCTTGCACCCGTGGGTTGTTGTCCTGTAAGCCGGCGAGGAAGGGTTCGATGGGGGCCTTGTTGCTCAGGGGCTTGCGGTCTGCCAGGGCGCGGAGCGCAAACTCACGAACCTCAGTATCGTTGGTCAAGCTGGCTAAGCCGGAGTTGGCTTTTTCCCCAAGGAGCTGGGCGTAGGTGAAGATGGCGGCAACGCGCGATTCGATGCTGGCGGAGGAGTCGGCGGCAATGGCAAGTACTGCGGTAGCGGTGTCGAGCTTGCGGTTAAGGATTTCCTGCTGAGCATGAAATCGGAGGGTGGCACTATCAGACCTCAGTGTGGCGACGAGGGCATCGTCCGCGAGTTCCTTGAGTTTGGGAGCCGGGGTGTATTTCCAATCTTTGGGAACGATTCTCTCAATATGGCCTTCCTTGGCACTGCCTTTGAAGCCTGCTCCTGCCCAGGCGGCTGTGTAGAGACGGCCGGAGGCGTCGACATCGATGTCAGTAAAGCGGTTGGTGGTGAGGTAGTCCTCCTGTTTCTGGGTAAAGGTGGCGCCGTCAGGCGTAACGCGGTGGATGAGGACCTTGCTGAGTCCCCAGTCACCCATCAGCGGCACGTTGTTGTATTTTTCTGGCCAGCCGGGTTCTTGGAAGAACATGGAACCAGTACCGGAGCCACCGCCGACGTCAACGAGCGCGGGGATGATTTCGTCAGTGAAGTTTTTGAACAGCATGGGGTAGCCATATTGTCCCGTCTGAATGTGGTGGATAAAACGGACATTCCAGCCGCCGCCGTCGTTGGTATTGCCGCGGGTGTAGATGTTTAGCAGCGGGTCAATGGCGACATCGTAAATGTTGCGCAGACCGTGGGTGTAGATCTCGAGCTCGGAGCCGTCCGGGCGAACGCGCACAATACCGCCACCGAGCATGGTGAGCACAGTGTCGTCTGTGCCTTTTGCCTCGTGCATGCCATAGTCACCGACGGCGACATAGATCCAGCCGTCAATCGCCATGCGCATGCCATTGGTAGTGTGGTCTGCGCCACGGCTTTGGTTGTGCGTCTTGCAGCTGATATCGGAGACAAGTATCTTGGGAGGGCCGTCGGCTTTGCCGTCTTTGTCCTTGTCCTCAAGAACACCTAAGTGCATGGCGCCGAAGGTTTTTTCATCCTTCCAGATGGTGTAGATGACGTAGAGCTTGTCACCCACGGCAATCAGACCGCGTGGGTTGTCGAGGGTTGCAAAGAGGGTGTGTTCGTCGGCGACGCCATCGTTATTGGTATCACGGAGACGGACGATTTTTCCTTTGCCTGGGCCTTTGCCGAGGGAGCCGCACATGTCCACGCCGACAAAGACGTCACCATTCGGGTGGGCGCTGAGGCATGCTGGAGAGGGCGTGAGTCCAGGGCTGGTGAAGGTGGTTTGGCTTAGCTCGGGGGGGAGAGCTGAGAGGCTAGTGATCGATAAGGTGATGGCGGCGAATAGAGAGCCAATTGAGCCGATGGAGTGTGAGTGCGTGTGGGTCATG
>CAWVVN010000092.1:0-7790 GCA_963933605.1 uncultured Verrucomicrobiales bacterium | reverse complement strand
TCGGCGGCATCCGTGTTCACTCCTGATTGTTTGCCGAGCTTGACGAGAGCGTGCAGACCCGGCTTCCAGGCGTAACCGTTTTCGAGCAGCGAGCTGTTGTGCTTATGATCTTTTTCTTTGACCGAGACGAGTGGCTCGGAGGGGATCCAGAAGTTCTTTTCATCACGCAGGACAAAGGCCCCGTGGGTAGCACCCGGAGGCATGCTTGCCTCGGCTTTACCATCGCCCACTTCAACTTCCATTTGGAACCATTCCTCACGGTGGCCTCCAGTGGAGTCAAAAGGCTTTGGGTTCAGGGTGTAGAAGAACAGAGCCTCGGTAATCTTGTGCTTGCCCTCGCCGGTTTCAAAGCTGACCGACACCTTGTCCTCGTTGGATTGGAGGCCGTTGACTTTGGCAATGGCGACGGATTCCGCCTCGGTGACATCAGCACCACTTGGGTTGCGATAGGGCTCGGGAGCCTTGTGGTCTTTGAGGTAGGCAAGCATCTCTGCCTTCATCGACTGATGCACCTCGGGATACTGGGCACTGACGTCGGTTTCCTCGCTGAGGTCTTTGGGGGCTCCGGCTTCATCGTAGATTTGGTAGAGCTCAAGGGTTGGCTTGTGGTTGCCGCCTCCTTTAACTCCGTAGTTTTTGACCAGCTTCCATGGGCCCTTGCGCATGGCCACACTCATCTGGCTGTCCATGGGGAAGTGCCAGAAGATGGCCTTGCGCTCGCTACCGTCGGACTGGATGGTGGCTTTTTGAGCGCCGTGGAGGTGGTCATGGATATTGCAGCCGTCCAGCTCAAGAGAGGGGTCTTCCTTGGCTCCAGCGATCTGCATGAAGGTGGGGAAAAGGTCGACGAGTGAGATAGGGGTGTGGCATTGCGTGCCGACCGGGACACCCGGTCCGAGCACAAGGAAGGGAATGCGTACCCCGCCCTCATAGGTGTTTTGCTTACCTCCTTGGAGGGGTGAATTGTCCGTGTAGGGCAGGACTCCCCCGTTGTCTGAGTCGAGGATGACGTAAGTGTTCTCGATGAGTTTGTGGCCGGGATTGCGGGGGTCATCGGTTTCCTCAAGCAGCGTGATGATCTGGCCGACGAAATAGTCAACGGTATCCACCATGCTGGCGTAATAGGGATTCGTGTGGCCGTAGTTTTTACCTCCTGATCGATCGCGCAGGAAATCTGGGTCAGCAGGAAACTCGAGGCCCATTTTCTTCAGGTATTTTTCAAACCTTGCCCTGTCCCGCGTCTGGATCGGGCCGTGGACAAAGTAGGGCGCGTAGTTGAGAAAGAAGGGTTTGTCGCTGTGCTTCTTGATGAAGCCCAGAGCCATGTCCTGAGGTTTATCAAAGGGGCGCCCATTTTCATCGAGCTGGTAGCGGTCATCTTCTGCAGCGGTAGCAAAGCCGGTGAGACGATCAGGTTTCATCGAAGACCAGGAACCAAAGAAGGTGTTTTTCTTTTGCTCTTTGGGATTCCAGAGATCTTCGTCGTTGTAGTACTTGTGACGGCCGTCTTTCTCGGTAAAGCCAAAGTGGAAACCCTGATCAAGCGGGAACGGGTAGCCGGCGCTTTTTCCTCCGGCGTGCCATTTGGCGATGTGGCCGGTGAAGTAACCGGCCTTGCCGAGAACGTCGGCGATGGTGGGCTCGCTGTCAGGTAAGCCGTAAGCGTAGTAGGGCGAGATCATGTTGGTCTCGGGCCTCCATGGCCGGGGAAGGCTGCCGCCCATGACGTGATAGACGCCGGTGTTCGTTGGGTATTGGCCGCGGAGAAAGGAGACGCGTGAGGGAGCGCAGGTGGGAGCTGGCGAATACGCCTGAGTAAAGCGACGGCCGACGCTGGTCATGCGGTCCATGTGGGGTGTCTCGTAAACGGGTTTACCATCTAACTTGTGCGCGGCAATGTCCTGCCAGCCGAGGTCATCGATCATGATGTGCACGATGTTAGGCCTTGGAGTTCCGCTGGCATGGATATGCTGATTGCCTTTCGAGTTTGTTTCTTCGGCTGCAGGAGCAGCAGGAGCAGCAGGAGCAGCAGGATTAGCAAGCACAGATCCGAGGGGCAGCATTACTGCAAAAAGGGCGAGCCCAGTGCTGGTTTTCATCGTTAAATTTGTAAGTTGAAAGTTAGAATTAAGATTGGATAGCGGTAAAAAATAGAGAGGGTGTTGCTGGGCGTTTGATGCACTTTTGATTAGATTCGATTCGCTTCACTCTGTGCCCCTCCCCTATAAGAACATTGCAGGAGAACAAAGAGTCTTACTGACTGACAATGTTCTGAGTCTTGAGCCACGTGGCGGCTTCAGAGAACCAGTCACAGCCACCCATGCCGTGACCTCCTTTTTCATGAAGCTTGAGGTGGATGTCTCCGCCGGCTTCTTTGAGTCTTTTTTCATACTCCACGCCGCCTTTGCAGAATTTGTCGTCTTTAGAATAAGTGAGGAATGTCGGCGCCACTTTGTTTTTCATGTGAAAGAGCTCGGCATCAAAATCCTGGTCCATACGCCGGCCCTGAAAATAAGCCGCGCATTGCAAAATGGCAAAATCAGGTTCGCAGCTTACTGCATCTGCGGCATCGATCGGAGCATACGCTTTCTTTATGTAGTTCTGCGTGAGGCGAGCTGCTAAATGCGCACCCGCAGAGTTGCCGAGCACCCCGATGTTGTCCGGATCAACATTCCATTTTTTAGCCTGATGCCGCACCAAGCACATCGCCCGCTGGATATCCTCAAAGGCCGCATCGGGGTTTTTCGGAATGGTGTATTTGAGCATGAAGACGGTGATACCCTGTGCATTCAGCAACTCGACCAGGGGTACTTGTGGGTCCAGAATCATGTAAGCGCCGCCCGGGCAATAGACAACGGCAGGTGTTGGCTGATCGCTCTTTACCTGATAAACGGTTAGGTTTGGGTCCGCGATGCCACAGAGCTGCTTGCCTCCCCGCACGTCACGGTATTCTTCTTTCAGCCGGTTGGCTTCACCACCGACTCGCTCGATGGGCCATAGACGAATAATCGGGGCATCACTTGCGGAAACGATGGGCTTGGTCTCACTCGCCTCAACTGGGGTAAGCATCAAGAGAGGAACAAGTAAAATGCTAGCGAAGGCGCGCTGGATTGTTTTTTTCATAGGGTAGAATGATGGGATCACTTAACAATACATGAACCTACTTCTTTTTGGCCGGCTTGCGTTTTTGCATCGCACGTCCATCGGGCCCAAGCTCAGGCACCTTACCTCCGGGCTGGATGAGCAAATCCGGGGTGGGCAGCTCGACCTGCTCTGGCCACTCCGGCCGGTTCAGGTTTTGGTTGAGTATTTCCTGAGTGATTGATTCGGATGTTATACCGTCCTTGGGAACATCTACCTTGCTCACCCAGGCGATGGTGTTGAGGATCAGCTTGCGGTAGTCATCAATCGCCCAGTTGCGGTGGAAGTGGCCACCGACAAATCCCGCACCGCGTGGAGCGTCTGCAGGATCACGGCACCAGATTAGGGACTGGGCAGTGCCCAGCTTGTCCGCCGCGTCCTTATTCCAGAATTTGGAACTGCCATAGGTCACCATGTTTTCTGGTGTCGGCGTTCCCGTGGCAAGTGGGTAGCAGTCCTTGCAGCTCTTATCGAAACTCAGATTCCAGTAGAACTCGTCAAAGGCCTTGATCGAGCCACTCAGGCCGCGGGCCACAGGGTGACCATCCTTGGGAACCATGTCGGCAATCCAACTGGGATTTACCGAAAAGGCATCGGCGAAGTAACCGCCCATCCACTTATTGTAATATTTCTCCCCGACTTCCACGGTGGGGTGCACACCGTAGTGCATGAACATGAGGGCTGTGCCTTGTTGGTATTTTTCATCCAGCACGGCGTATTTGTCACCGTAGTCACCCCCCGCATCAGCGTAGACAATAATCGTGTCCACTCCGTCAAAACAGGACTCGTCCTCCGGCCAGTTGAACCAGTGGACTTTAGCTACCACAGGCAGACCACTTTCATTGAGTGCCTTGGCGAGCAGCAGTGAACCCGCCTTGTATTCGTGAATACCGTGGCGGTGGGTCGTGCTTCCGGCGATGAAAAGGATGCGTTTTTTGCCGGTGGTATCACCCCACTCGATCTTGGGCGCGTTCTCGTAAGTGAGACCTGCCTTGCGATCATTGAGATCAAATTTGACAGGTTTTTTGGCGGCTTTTGTCACGGCTGGTTTGCTTGCTGGTTGTGTGGCTGATTTTGCGGCCTTCCCAGATGCAGCGGGCAGGTTTTTTTGAATCACTTCAGCAACTTGTTTCGCCTGAAGTTCTTTGCCTTCGTTATGGTAGTGCACGTTGTCGGGCCCCTGCAAATACTGGACACGTTTTTTGTCAATGAGGCCATAGAGGTCATTGATCTCAACTCCATGCTTTTTCATCACGGCAAGAGCGGCGTCTCTGAACTGCTTGGCGCGCTCATTGCTAACGATGATTTTTACTTTTTTCTCAGGTCCCGCGCAAGGTGGTGTGGTGGTGGCAAAAATCAGTTTCGCTCCCTTACCTCCGTTTGCGTTGTTCGCTTTGTTAGTCTTGGCTTTCATCTTGGTAACGATGCTCTCGAGACTTTTAGCATAGGACTCCGGCGTGGATTTTTCATCCTGAGACCAGCCATACCAGTCCCACAGGCCGAAGTTGAAGTGGATCAGATCCCAGTTACCATCACCAAGCCAAGCATTCATCTGCTCATCGCCATAAGCCGACCAGCGGCAGTTGCCATCGACGCGGTGGACGTTGGCTTTGCCCGCCAGATTTTTGCGAACCATGGTGGTGTAACCAATCGAAATCGAGTCTCCGATGATCAGCACCCGTGGCAGGGTGGAGTCATCAGTCGGGTTGGCAAAGGGATTGATCAGAGGATCGGTGCTGTTAGCTCGCCCTTGTTTCTTTTTCGCCTGCTTAGGCTTGTTCGCTTGTGGTTTGGCTTCTTTAGGTGCGGGTTTGACTTCCTTAGCAGCAGGCTTAGCAGGGGTATTGGCCGGAGTGCTCACTGGGGTGGCTTTAGGATTCACCGGCGCACCCGCTTTCAGATAGGCGGCGATGTCTGCGACGTCCTGATTGGTGAGGCCGAGCTGACCAGCGGACATCATCAATGACTTTTCGAGTGGCTCACTACTTTCAACAAGGTTACGGCTGAAGGAAACCTCCCCTCCCCCCATGACCTTGAGAATGACGGAACCACCGGCGAAGAGAGTGAAACCCTGCAGGGTGTGGCCGTCCTTGGTGACATATTGCGTACCTTCAAAACCGTGGGCAATGCCCTCATTGGGATGAATAATTGCGGTGGCGATTGCTTCCACTGAGCGACCCAGTCCCCACTGGTCGAGAGCAGGGCCAAACTCCACCCCAGTGCCATTGACCTGGTGGCACATGTAGCAGCGCGCAATAGACATCTGGCCACGTGCCACATCTCCCTTGAGAGCGACGACTTCTTGGACATCAAGATTGGTGATCTCCGGGCCGTCAACCGGCACCTTGTAGTCCTGGTTTGCCTTGAGAGCATTCGGTTTTTTATTCAAACCCTTCATCTGGCTGGCATAGCTTTTCCAGACATGCTGGCTGCGGTTCTGCAGCCACCACTGGGCAAGCGACTTGGTATCGTCCGGGCCAGATTCAGCCACGGCAACCACGGCCATGGCAGCTGCCTCATCCGGAATGAAGCCGAGAGCTGTTAGGGCGTCTTTACGATCAGCAAGCGGAATCTTAACGGAAAGCGCGCGGGCCTTGAAGCCCTCAACACTAGCGGCAGGATGCAAACGCCAGGCGAGCTTGGCAAAGGCCTTGTCCCACTGAAGCGCATCCTCATTGCCGAGCTCCTTATCGAGTATCGAGTAGATTGCCGCCTCCTTGTTGGCGCAAGCCGTTCCGATCGCTTCGAGATACCAGCGGTCGTCACCCTTATACTGAGAGGCCAGAGTCAGGATGATGTCCTGGGTGTCTTCGAGTGAAAGATTACGCAGCGCAAGAGCGACCTCACGGCGCACGGCGATGGACGGATCCTTGGCCAGTGCCGTGGCATGCCCAAGTAGCTTGTGCTCGACAAAACGAAGGGCGCGGAAGGCCGCGATACGCATCTGTGCGTCATCATGGCTGAGTATCTTTTCCACCTCTGCGATGCCCTTGTCCCCGAGCTGGGCGAGCAGCCAGACCGCACGTGCCTGGATGTATTCGTTAGGATCATCAAGTAGGGCTTTCACTGCAGGTAGTGACTTCTCCCCTGCGGCCTTCAGCCGAGTAAAGCCCGCATCACGGACGTTGTTAGCTGGGCTTTTTAGTGAGGCAATCTGGCCCGCCTCGGTATTGATATCATATTTTGCTGGGCGCGGGTTGTCTCCCTTGCGAGTGATGCGGTAAATAGCCGCGGCGTGGTCCAGATCCCTCATGCTGTGGCCACCCACACCTGGGTCAAACCAGTCCGCGACATAAATAGCACCATCCGGGCCGACACAGACATCCGATGGGCGGAACTGCGTGGCAAGGCTTGCCTTATCACCCTGCCCTTCGGGAAATTCATCTGCCCGCTTGGAGCGGAAAAAGTCAAAGCGATCCATGGTAAAGCCAGCACCGTCTGGCTTCGGCAAATATCCGAAGATCACATTACGCGCCGCCTCACCGGAGAGCAGCAGGCCACGGTAGTCATCACCGAGTGCGCCGTTTTCATAAAAGCAAATACCCGTTGGTGAACCATTGCCGTAGACATCTCCCGCAGGGATCGTGCCAGGGTCTTCCTGACGCCACTCGGCAATCGGCGCAGCTTGGCCGGGGCGGCGCTCGGTCTGCCACTTGCGCGCGCCGTCATCCGAAGCAAAACCCAAATTGCCATACTCCATCAGCCAGGTCGTGCGGCAGGCAGGCGGGTCGTCATTATCGTTCTGATAGACATCACCAAAGGAGTTCACCGTTTCCTCGTAGCTGTTGCGCATATTGTGGCCGACCACCCTCAGACCCGTGCCATCCGGATTGACCCGCATGACCACGGCACCCACATAGATATGGCCGTCATCACTTTTCAGGCCCGGCTTGCCACCTTGGTTAGGACCCTCATCAGTCACGGAAGGAGCACCTCCCTTGTAAACACTGCCGACGCGCAGCGTCCAGCCGTCTTTATCGGTGACAATGTGGCTACCGGCATTACCGGCGTTGAAGTACCACTGGCCACTCGGGCCGGTGGTGACGGCGTGCAGGCTGTGGTCATGGTCCTGACCACCAAAACCGGTCAGCAGCGCTTCTTTTTTATCCACCTTGGGATCAAACACCGAGTCCCGGTTGACATCCGTGTAAACGAGCAAATTGGGCGGCTGGGAAACCACCACCTGGTTGTCAATCACCGCTACTCCCAAAGGGGCGATCAGCTCCGGGTCCTGGACAAAGACATGGCTCTTGTCCGCCTTGCCGTCTCCATTGCTGTCTGTGAGCACCATGATGCGGTCTCCCTCCGGCACCTGCTTGAAGCCCTTGCTCTCGTTGCGGTACATTCTGTAATTCCTGCCCTCAGCCACCCACACTCTGCCCTGGGCATCCACATCCATGTTAGTCGGGTTGTAGAACAGTGGAGAGCTCGCCCAAAGGGTCACCTCAAAGCCCTCGGGAACCACAAAGTGATCCGCGGGAACATGGGGCATCGGCTTTGCCAGGCCGAGACCTGAAAGCAGGCTGAGCAGGGCAAAGGAAAGGGTGCAGATGTGTGTTTTATGCATGATGAGGGGTGATGAAATGATGAGGAATGAAAATGAAAAATGAGGAGGAACTTGCCCGGCAGGTAGGCACGAAGTGATACCA
>CAWVVN010000091.1:0-7812 GCA_963933605.1 uncultured Verrucomicrobiales bacterium | reverse complement strand
GCTGGGCTTTTCTTGGGCCAGCTAACAAACCCGGCAACCGGCGAACAAAGCGTCAACCTAAAGGCAGCTGCCATGGTGCTCGACTCACTGGAAATGCTTGCCGCAAAAACCCAAGGCAACCTGACCCAAGAAGAGACCAGCTTACTTGAAAAGGCCCTCCTCAATATCCGTGCTCTTTATGCCAATGTCGAAGACCTTGATTAATGCAGAGCCTCTAAAAAAGCACCGCTATTAGCCCCTGCGTCGAAAGGATCGCCGCCCTTTTGAACTCGCAGATCCTGTCGACTTTCCTGCTGATCTTTCGCCACCATCGCCTCTTCGTTTTGGTGAGCTTGAGTTCTGTGGCCTTCTGGGCCCGCGAGCTTTGTTAGCAGCCGCTTTTCTTTGTGCGGCGGCTTTCTGCACCTCACTCGCCGTCGGCGCTCGGTTTGGCCACTGCTGAGGCTCAAAACCCTCAAAATCAGCCAGTTTGATTTTCTTTGAAATTAATTTTTCAATCGCGGTGAAAAATGGGCGCTCCTCGTTACATACTAGCGACACCGCCTCACCTTCTTTCCCAGCTCTGCCAGTCCTGCCAATGCGGTGCACATAATCCTCAGGAATATTGGGGATCTCGTAATTAATCACATGGGGCAATTGGGCGATATCGAGCCCACGTGCGGCAATATCCGTTGCCACCAGAACTCTTATCTTCCCGTCCTTGAATTCCTGTAACGCTCTGGTGCGCGCGCCCTGACTTTTATCTCCATGAATAGCACTGGATTGAATGCCTGATTGATCGAGTCTTTTACTCAGCCTATTGGCTCCGTGTTTAGTCCGGGTAAATACCAGCACCTGCTCCCACTTACCTCCTTTGATAAGCTCAACCGCCAATGAAGCTTTAGACTCTGCATCACATCGATAGGCTGTTTGCGCCACCGTCTCGGCAGTAGTAGTTCCAGGACTTACATCAATGGTGATGGGATTGACTAAAAGCTCACGTGTCATCGAGCGTATTTCCTTTGAAAAAGTGGCTGAGAAAAGCAGGTTTTGACGCCTTTTAGGCAGCAACTTAATCACTTTCCTGATGTCGTTGATGAAACCCATATCCAGCATGCGATCCGCCTCGTCCAGAACCAGCATATGAACTTCATCAAGCCTGCAGGCTTTTTGCTGACAGAGATCAAGTAAACGCCCTGGCGTTGCCACCAGAATATCAACACCATCTCTGAGCTGACGAATTTGGGGGTTAATTTTAACCCCTCCAAACACAACCATACTTTTCAGCCGTGTATGCACACCATAGGTTCTAATGCTTTCATGAACCTGAGCGGCCAGCTCACGTGTTGGAGTCAGAATGAGCGCACGAACAGGACGATTGCGTCGAGGCTTCTCACTATCCAACTCACTGAGTATTTGGATCATTGGAAGAGTGAAACCGGCAGTTTTACCAGTGCCGGTCTGGGCGGCGGCAATGACATCACGGCGCTTCAATACAGCGGGAATAGCCTCTGCTTGAATCGGAGAAGGCGTATCATATCCTTTGTCGGATACAGCACGAACAAGCTCCGCACATAGGCCGAGATCAGAAAAGTTTTTCATAAATAGGGGGTTTAATAATGGATAGTATAAGATGGCTGATTATTTACAAGATGCTCGCCCACGTACAGGCGGGGATCAAAAATAAATAAACAAATAGTGCACAAGTAAGCTCTCAGAGAGCTCTTGTCGCCAGGTGATTTAAAACGATATAAATAGAGTAATCCGTCCATCAACCGTTGATTTACAACTGTATCTGAGCACGACAACCACTGGCCTAGGCGGCGCAAACTAGTTGCAAACTGTCAAAAGTCGAGACCAAAGGCAAAAGTTTGTGCTCTTTGCAGTTCACCCAAGCATCTGAAAGAAAACTTCATTCTCAGCCATGAATTGAGAGTTTAAGGTTGCGCTATGCCTTTAAATCAAGATGATGTCGCCACTCTACGCGCAGCACTCAGCGGCACACGGAGTTATTCTTAATCAACAAAGGAGCATTATTATCGCAGGAAAACCTAAAAGAGGAGGTGGCGGTCGCCGTCGCAACCGACACAACTATGGCCCACGTGTCAAAAAAGACGATGGCCGTGAAGACAAATCTGTCGAGGTTGAAGGCACGATTGCGTCAGTGCTTGCCGGCACCATGTTCAAGGTAGCACTACCTAGTGGCCATGAAGTCCTCGCTCACATTTCTGGAAAAATGCGTAAGCGATTCATCCGCCTTGTTGTTGGCGATAAGGTCAAAATGGAAATGTCACCCTATGACACCACCAAGGCACGCATCGTTTTCCGGATTGGTTAATGTTTCCGCTGAAAAACTTCCGTATAGTTTTCTGGTAAACACAGCCATAGGTATTCTAGTATACCTGTAATGTGGATCTTTGAAACATGGCAACAGGCATTCCTCGCCATTCTGGTGGTGCTTGTTTTCATTTCCTTCACCAGGGAATGGATCTCTGTTGAGCTCACTGCCCTTGCCGCGCTTCTTGCTTGCGTGATCACAGGCATTCTCAGTGTTGACCGGGACGACCCGAGTAACGCACTGAGGGTTTTCTCCCACCCCGCACCGATCACGGTCGCCTGCATGTTTATCCTCAGCGCGAGCTTGGAGAGAACCGGGGTCATTGAGGCACTGGGCAATTGGTTCGAAAAAATCGCCGGGAACTCCCCCGTGCGCATGCTGATGGCCATGATGGCCATCGTCGCCGTGCTTTCCGGCTTCGTCAACAACACCCCAGTAGTGGTGGTCTTCATGCCCATCGTGCTCGCCATTTGCCGCAAGCGCGACTTCATCGCCTCCAAATTTCTCATCCCGCTCTCCTACGCCGCCATCGTTGGTGGCACCATGACCATCATTGGAACATCCACCAATCTGATTGCTGTAGGCATCGCCGAAAAACAAGGCATCGACAACTTCAGCATGTTTTCCATCACCCCTCTGGGAATCATCTTTGTCGCCACCACCTTCATCTACATGCTGACCATCGGCAGAAAACTTCTGCCGACCCGACTCACCCTCGCCACCCTCATTCAAAACCAGCAATCCCGGGAGTTCATCACCCATGCCTTTGTCCAAAAAGGAGGCGAACTCGACGGCATTAGTTTTGAGAACTCCGCCATCTCCGCCATGAAAAAGGCGCGCGTGTTAGAAGTGTTACGTGAAGATCGCAGGGTCCAGCAGCCCCTCAACGAAATTACTTTTCAACCAGGTGATGAGATCGTTTTCAAGGGAGCTCTTGAGGGCATGGTAGGCATTTCCGAAACCGAAGGCATCAATGTCCGGGGCAAAGCTGGCTGGGGACTCGAAGGCCTGCGCACTGAAACTGCCCTGCTCATGGAAGGCATCATCGGACCCGAGTCCACCATGACCGGTAAAAGCCTCAAGGAACTTCAGTTCCGCCAACGCTTTGGTGTCATCATCCTCGCCGTCCACCGCCGCGGCAAGAACCTGCAGGAACGCTTCGAAGACGAAAAGCTCGCCTTTGGTGACACCCTGCTCGTTCAGGGACCCACAGACAAAATTCACGGCCTGTTTCAACGTCGCGACTTCATCAACTTAAGCGAACCTGAGGTAAACACGCACAGACAAAGCAAGGCCCCTATCGCCATCGCTGCCCTGCTCTTATTCATGATCTTCGGTGCCCTAGGAGGTCACTTCTTCATTCCTAAAATTCCGATTGTTCAGCTAGCTCTGACCAGTGCGCTGATCGTGCTGATCACTCGCTGCGTGCAGCCACAGGAAGCCTACCGTGCTATCGAGTGGCGCGTCGTCTTCATGATCTTTGGCATGCTCGGCCTAGGTATGGCCATTGATAAATCCGGTCTCGCCCAGCTCATCGCTGGCGGCATGACCGAGGGCCTTGGCATTGAAAACCCATGGATCATGCTCTCGCTCATTTACCTGCTTGCAGCCGTGTTGACAGAGATCGTATCCAACAATGCCGTCGCTGTCCTGCTCACGCCCCTCGCCATCATCATTGCCCAATCCCTTGGCGTTGACCCCGTCCCCTTTATCATCGCCGTCATGTTCGGCTCCTCCGCCAGCTTCTCTACCCCGATCGGCTACCAGACCAATACCTTCGTTTACAGTGCCGGAGGCTACAAATTCGGCGACTTCTTCCGTGCCGGCTTCCCCCTCGCCGTCATCCTTTGGCTGATAGCCAGCTTCTTGATCCCCGTGCTCTGGCCGTTCCAGCCATAAGCTCACTTCAAAACCTCCGTCATTTAACCATCACTTGGGAAGCCTTCGTCACACGCGAAAAACTTCCTAGACGGAAACATAGGCATTGATAATACAATTAAGCTTATATTCTATAAAAGTCTGAATTTGCTTGCTCCGGAAGGACTTTTAAGGCACTTTTTACACTTATAACGCCTCGTAATGTTTGGTTATGTTAAATAAACACAATTCTAGGTCGTTTTTAGATATATCACCACACTACTGAGATACATCACTCAACTCACATTGAACACGTATCTCATATGTTTTTGAAGTAAGCCTCACAAGCCCTCTACAATGCATAAAAAAATAATCCCTCTCATTTTAAGCATTCTCTGCTGTTACCCACTCGTTTCTGGGAACGAGCCCAATGTCGTGCTTATTATTTCCGATGATGCAGGATACGCAGACTTTGGCTTCATGAATGAAGTCACAGGCAATACAACAGACATTTTAACGCCTGAACTTGATACACTCAGATCTCAAGGCAGCCTCTGCTCAGTCGCTTACACTGGGGCCGTTTGCTCCCCATCACGTGGATCCATTCTCACCGGATCATACCAACAGCGTAGTGGTTACTTCTACAATATCAACAATGCACTGGATCCCGCAGACGGACCGGATGGATTTGCCAACAATGAAGTCATCGCATTCGAGAGAATGAAATCCGCTGGTTACAAAACCTTAGCAATTGGCAAATGGCACGTTGGAGCTCAGGCAGACACTTTAAACGCCGCCGGTAATAAGGTTGTCATACCCGGCAATCGACCACCCCGGCAAGGAGTCGACCACTTTTTTGGTATGCTCAGTGGCTCAAGGGATTACGATGTTCCGATGGATGACCACGCATTTGGCAGCTACGAATACCGGCAGAGAGGGCTGCGAGAGATGTCTCCTGGTAACAAAGATGACAGCCTCGCCAACGACGTTGACGAAGAACAAAATTCAAAATGGGCAGGAGATGTAACCGATGCATTTGGCCTACGGGCCCGCGAATACGTCACCGAGCACGCTAACCAAGATTACCCGTTTTTCCTCTATGTAGCCTTCAATGCTCCACACACACCAATGTATGAATCCTCGGATTACGCTCTGCTAGACGATCCCAGCCATCCGAACTATGCCAACTTTAACAGCATGTCTACCGTGCGGAAAAAATACTGCTCCATGGTTTACACGATGGACAAAAATATTGGCCTACTCATGGATCGTCTTAAGGATCCTGACAATAACGGCAATACCTCGGATTCCGTTTACGACAATACCCTCATCATTTTCATTAATGACAACGGAGGGTCCGCAAAAAACGAATCTGTCAATCTACCCCTCAGAGGTGACAAAGGAGACCCCCATGATGGAGGTTGCCGCGTACCCATGATAGTGACCGGCCCGGGTATCACTAGCGGTAACACCTATGACAAGCCCATCCACTCGATGGACCTCATACCTACCATGCTGGCACATGGAGGGGGCGCAATCCCCACCGAGCTAATGGGCGCCAATCTCCTTGAGCGCATCAAAGGTAACGACAACTCAAACCCACACGACTACGTCTGCGTTGCAGGCAACAATGGCCTCGGTCTGCGTAAAGGTGATTGGAAACTGGTTATCGACGGCGGCGGCGCCCAAACTCTCTTCAACACATCATCCGATGTAGGAGAAGCCAATGACCTCGCTGCATCAGAGCCCGCAAAGCTCGATGAACTCATCAAAGACGCGACAAATTTTGACGTGCAGATGGATAAGCCTCGCTTCCCATCCAAGGGAAACAGCCATGAAACCCTCAACTACAACTACAGCTTCACTTTCGCGCCCAATGAGGTCACAACGCCTGGCGGGGTAGATAAAATCCTTATCGATTACGATGATGGCGATGCCAACAGTGGGGAGCATGACAATGCAGTGAACAATGGCGGCTTTGAGACTAACAGCGCAACATCTGGCAATCAGGGTAAATTCAACCAAATTAATCAGTGGACAAACCTCGCTGCGAACGGACAAAACGTCAACGCGATCAGAGACAACAGCACCAGCCCAAACGGCGGCGGCTGGAATGCTGTTCTCTCTGATGCTAATCCCGCATCCAAGGACTTTGGCATCGATACTGGACACTCCCTCACCGCTGGCGAAGAATTCACCGTGGATTACGCTTGGCTTGATGCTAGTAACTGGGTTGATAGTGACAAAATTCGTTTTCAGCTTTTTACAACCAATGACAATACGATCACTGGCACACAGAACATCATTCACACCGAGGACTCATCCTCATCGACCAACGTCGCCTATAAGACTGAAAATTTCACCTTCACCGCCCCTAGCGGAGTTGACGGCAAAACACTCTTCCTTCGTTTCTTCGCCCTCGATGGAAACGCCAGCATCGGCTTCGCCCGAGTCGACAATATCTTTGTCGGCCGACTGGGATCGAGCGAAACCCAAACCGAACCTCAGTTCTGGGCAGGCAGTGATCAGTGGCAAGATCCATCATCAGCAAGCGACACCCTTCTTAAAACCGATTCCTGCGCCCTAAGTACCCTCGTGTTTCCAGCAGAGAGCAACTTTGATTACATTGCCCAAAACAACCTCACACGCTACACTGGGCTTGAGTTTATTCAGAATACTCTGAGCTTTACCGGCAACGGCTTAAACAGTGGCAAAACAGCCAGAATATCGGGTAACGATATTATCCTAGCTCAGAAATTCACCAATGGCGCAGCCCCAAGTCTCGACTTAAGTGGCAATGGCACAGACTACACCTTCGATCTCGCGCTTGATATTTCACTCTACCACGACACCGTGATTGAGGGGGATGGCAGCGCTACTTATTTGGTAAGTGGCGAGCTTAAAGATTACGATAACCCCGTCTCACTAACCAAAAATGGCAGCTCCACTCTTACTTTAGCCCACGATGCCACTTATAGTGGCAATACCATCATCAACGGAGGTGGAATTGAAATCAACCCAGGCGTCACTCTTGCAGGTTCTCCGCAAGTTCAAATCGCTACCAATGGCACTCTCAGTGGTAATGGCACTGTATCTGGTTCTGTTATCGGCACCGGCACTATCGACCCCGGCCAGTCCATTGGCACCCTAGCAATCAACGGTGACGCTCAAGCTGGAACCCTCCTCATCGAAGTCTCTAGCTCCGACGCGGACAGAATGGATGTCACAGGAACACTTGATATATCGAGTATGGATCTCGAAATAACGAGCCTGACTACACCGACACAAGACGCCTACATCATCGCCTCCTACGGAAACATCAATGGCACCTTTGCTTCCATCACTGGCGTGCCAAATGATTACCAAATCCTCTACACTTACGACGTCTCAGGTAGCACCAATCACATTGCTTTAGCCAAAATAAACAACGCGCCAAGCATTGACGCCATCGCAGACCAAGACAACACCACCCTAGACTCCGTCAATCTCCAAGCAACAGCCTCGGATGATGACACGGCAGACACCCTCACCTTCAGCGCAACGGGGTTACCCGCAGGGTTGTCCATCAATCCTTCCACAGGAGTCATCTCAGGAACGATCTCTAGCGGAGCCGAGACAGGCAGTGCCTATTCAGTAGT
>CAWVVN010000090.1:0-7812 GCA_963933605.1 uncultured Verrucomicrobiales bacterium | reverse complement strand
ATGGAGCCACTTTGTGGCAGTTGAAGTTCTGAGTTTAAGTTGAAGTTTGGAACAGGCACAAAAAAGCCCGCCGTAGAGACGGCAGGGCTTGGGAAACCAAGAACCAAGAACAAACAACCAAGAACAGCCGCGTAGCGGCTTAGGAAACAATCTCTGTGCCTACTCCGGAGCGGGTGAAGATCTCGAGCAGTAAAGAGTGGGGGGTGCGGCCGTCGATGAAGTGGACTTTGCCGACACCGTGGTCGAGGGAGTCGAGGGCGGAGTGGATCTTGGGCAGCATGCCGCCAGAGATGGTGCCGTCTGAGATGAGTTCATTGGCCTCGGAGCGGTTGATTGAGGGAATCAAGGTGCTTTGGTCGGTGGGATCGGAGAGGATGCCGGGCACATCGGAGAGGTAAACGAGCTTGGTGGCCTTGATGGCCTTGGCAAGGCAGGCGGCAGCGAGGTCGGCATTGACGTTGAGTGGTTTGCCGGTTTCTTCTTCGGCGCCGAGTGGCGAGATGACGGGCACGGTTTCTGCCTTGATGATTTGCTCGATGGCGTCGAGCTGGCAGCTGACGGCTTCACCGACGCGGCCGATGTCGACTTGTTGGCCGTCATCATCGGTGGCCTGGATTCTGCGGCCAGTGAAGACCTCAGTGCCGGGAATGCCGTGCGCCTTGCCGCCGAACTCGGTGATCATTTTCACCAGTCCCGGATTGATGGTGTGGCTGAGGGTCTGCTCAACGATCTCGATCGCCTCTGGGGTGGTGACGCGGAAGCCACCGATAAATTTTGCCTCCAGGCCTGCTTCTTTCATAGCGGCGGAGATGGCTTTACCACCACCGTGCACGATCACGGGGTTGATGCCGGCGACTTCGAGAAACACAATATCGCGCATGACCTTGCGCACCAGGCCTGGGTCTTCCATGGCGGAGCCGCCCATTTTGATCAGGAAGGTGTGGCCGCGGAACGACTGTAGGTAGGGCAGGGCCTCGATGAGGACTGAGGCCTTGTTGATGGTGGCGTCCAGGGACATGGCGGTATCTAAGCAGTTAATTTTAATTTCTGAATGCTAAATTTCAGGAAACATGAGGCCGCTGAAATTATCTTCTGAAAACATGGCAAGCCCATGCTGTGATCAGGGTGGCGAGCGGGGCAGATAAACTGAGCCAGTGTTGTGATAGGTAAAGCAGGGTAGCCAGCAGAACAAATAACAGGGGGATAAGTAGGGCGGCTGATAGGGTATAGGCAAGCAGGCGTTTGCTGCGGGTGAGCTCACCAAACCAGAAGCTTAGCAGTGCCACATCTAAGAGAAGGATCATGGATGCCCATATCGGCAGCCGTGGAAAAGATACGGCATTTTTAGTAATCGGATAGCTTTGTGATAGGGCGATGAGGCTGGCAAGGCGCTCAGGCGATAAGGTATTGGTGATAGAAGTCTTCTCACCTACTGCGTGGATTAGGGCGATGGGAGCTAGCTTGGTAAGCAGGGATGCACGGTCCTTTTTGTCGGTGGGCGGCATGAGTGTTTCTGCTTGGATAGGGTCTAGGGGTTTGGCTGGCTTGTTAGGCACAGGAGTTTGACCGAATTTATCGATGGGGATGAGCGGGCCTTTTTTTCCGAGACGTATGTGACGACCACAATCCACCGTCAGATCTGAGGGGTTGAGTTTGTAGGCTGTCATGATGGTGAGCAGGTCGATTGAGGGGATCAGTCCTTCATCTTGCCAGTAAGCAAGGAGGGGGATGTGGCCCTTGGCGGGCGGGATGTTTTCCACTTCGCTAAATCCTGCTAGCGTGTGTTTGCCGCCGTCGGCATGGATTGAAATGGGAGCGTAGTTAATGAAGGGTAGTTGGCGGTGGTTTCCCGATACGCGCGACATGGGAATGAGGCTGCGCCTCAGGATGTCTGGCAGAGATTGGGGCGTAGCTACCCGGGTCACCGGCAGGGCAATCGCTGAACGCGAAAACATCGCCAGTTGGCGGCCCAAACCTTGAGTCTCAAGGCCAAGTTGCTGGTCCCAATTCAGGCTCGTTGTAAGGATGACTTCCTTGTAGCCGCGTTTGTGCAGGGAGGTCAGAATGATCGCGTAATCCAGAGCAGAAGGGGGAGACGATTCAAAGATCTTATCTGGGTCGTCGGTTATTTGAATGCTCTGTACCTGGTTTGTTTGTCCCTGCGCTTTGCTGACGCTGTTAATGGTGATGATGTCAGACTGTGCATCAACCTGATGAACGAATTGTTCGCCATTTTGGTAACTCAGCGCAATCATGACAAATGATGCGTCTAACTTTTTTAGCCAAGTAGTGGTCTTGCTCAGATACAGTGCCCCGCAGCCGACTCCCATGGCGAGAGCTGCAATGAAGAGCCGAGATTTAAGATCTTGTGAAGTCAAAGTGTTTCGATCTCATCTAGCACAGGTAGAAGGGGTTCTTCAAGGTTTGATCCCGCGATTACGTCTCGAAGGATGGCCGCAGCGGTCGGTATGTGCTGTAGATACCATTCCTGTTGGGGTTGACGGCCTATTTTAGCAAAGGCGCCCATGGCCTGCATCAGCCGCTGTGCAGCACACTTCTGAAGAATGGAAGCGATCGGTTCTTCCTCTGATACTTCCTCCCATAGATCGAGTAGCTTTTGGCGATCTTCTGCTGAGTGGTTCATGTAGGGATCGTAAACAAGCGACGCTAGATCATACTCTTGCCGACCACGGCGCATGCCTTGGAAGTCAATGAGCCAGGCCTTGCCGTCATGTGCGATGATGTTTTGGCTTTGAAAATCTCGGTGCACCAAATTGCGTGATGAGGCACCTAGGTCCTTAGCCATTTGAGTAAGCGCAGGATGCTCAGAGAGTTCGTCGACAACGGCGGGATTCATGCCGAGGTATTCATCGGCGAGCTGATCATAGAAATAATTCTGTTCCCAGCGATACATGGCTTCATCAAAGGCAGGCTGAAATTCGAGGTCCTTAGGCGGGCGGGTGTAGAAGAGTTTGTCGAGCTGTTCGAGTGCGGAGCGGTAGATGGGCTCTCTTACCTCCCAGGGCTCATCCTTCATGCTCAATAAGTCAGCGTCACCGAGGTCCTCGACGAGTGCGACACGGCGTCCTGTATTGTCATAGATGACCTCGGGAACATTGAAGCCGGCGTTTTTGAGGAACTGGGAAACCGGTAGGTAGTTTGCATTATCCTTACGATCCAAGGTGTAATGAATGCCGATGTAGGTGGGGTAACCTTCCGGCTTGAGGCGGATAATAGTACGTCCGGAGGCGCCCTTGGTGATGGGCTCCATGATACAAGAATGCGTAGGTCCCAGTTTAAGGTAATTACGGACCGCAGTCAGAAGGGTGTCAGCTGGCATGAGGGGGATGTAGAATGTGGGATTGAAGAATCAAGAATTAAAAATCATGAGCCGGTGACAATAGCCCCCTCAAGAGTGGAGCCCTCACTGACGGTGGCAGCTGGCCAGACGATGGTGCCGGTGAGTTTGGCGCCGGCCTCGATGACTGCCTTGGGGCCGATGATGCAGCTGGCGGCATCGACCTGGGCTGAGGGGTGGATACTGGCATCGGGGTGCATGGCATCGTTGCGGCCAGAGCGGAGGTGCTCATGGACTTCGCGGTAGGCATCGGGGTTGCCGATGTCGAACCAGTCGCCTTCATCGAGTACTACGGCACCCAGTTTGTGCTGTTTGATGAGCTGGATGAAAGCGGGCACGATCGAGGTGACTTGTTCATCAGGGATGAGCTTGAGGATCTCAGGCTCGATGCAGTAGATGCCGGTGAATTGATGGGTGCCTGGGGCGTCGCCGAGTAGGTTGCGCATATCGGTGACCTGGTCGCCCTCGATGTTGACGTTGCAGTTTTGCCCTGATGAACGCAGTGCAAGGGTGGCGATGTTGCCTGATGTCTGGTGATGGGCGATGAGTTTGCCAATATCGATGTCGGTGAGGATATCGCCATTGTAAACGAGGATAGGATCATCGCCGATGAAGGAACTAATGTTGCGGATGCCGCCGCCGGTTTCGAGCAGCACGGGCTCGTGATAGAAGCTCAGTGGCGAGCCATGGAAGCTGCCCTCTGGGTAAGCTGCTGGCCACGCCTCGGGAATGTGGTGCGTGTTGATGGCAAATTCCTTAATGCCAGCCGCTTGGCAGAGGCGCAGGGCGTAATTGGCCATGGGCTCATGGAAGACAGGAACCAGAGGCTTGGGCAAGACGTCGGTGAGGGGCCGTAGCCGAGTACCGAGGCCTGCGCCGAGGATGAATGCTTTGGTGATCATAAGGGCCGCTTCGCGGCAGTTGAAGTTAGCCACTTCGTGGCAGTTTAAGTTTAAGTGGGGAGCCGCCTGCGGCTGCAGTTCGAGTTATCCATTTTCAATTTCCTTTCATCCGTTGGATGAAATAAGGCTCTCCAGAGCCCTGCGGTCGGGGCTGGGCATCGGTAGTTGTTCGAGGTTTTCGATCGGGTGCCATGTTTCATGGTCTTGGGAGTGAGTTTGATCTGAGTGGCTGGCGTAGATGCGCAGGGTGACGTGGTAGCGAGTGATGGCGTAGGTTGTTTTAAGAGAGAGGGCAAGATCCAAGGTTTGTGCGTGGTCGCGGCGGGGGATATGCCACATGCCCTCGCGGCGGTTACCTTGAGCCTGTTGTTGGAGCAGCACGCGCCCGTGGCTGTCCGTGGCAAAAATGGCGAACTCATCAATGCGTGTGGTCTTTACGGCTGATTTTTTCTGGGGAAGAGAGGAGGGGTCTTGGCATTGGCAAAACTGGCTGACCGGGCAGTGCGCGCAGTCGGGTGATTTGTTGGAGCAGTAAGTTTGGCCGAGCTCCATCAGCGCTGAGTTATGAATGCGCGGGGTTTTATCAGGCAGTAATTCTTGTGCCCATTGCCAGATCTGCTTGTTGCCGGCAGTGGTATCGATGCGCTCTTGGAAATCAAACAGGCGGGAGAATACGCGTGCCACGTTAGCATCCACAATGGCTTGTGGCTCATTGTAGGCGAAGGATGCCACTGCACCTGCGGTGTAGGGGCCGATGCCCGGCAGGGCGCGGATTTGCTCGAATTTCTCGGGAAACCTGCCGTGGTGATCGCGGGTGATTGCCTTGGCCGCAGCGTGCAGATTACGGGCGCGGCGGTAGTAGCCGAGTCCTTCCCAGGCCTTGAGAATTTCCTGCTCGGTGGCCTCGGCCATCGAGCGTGGCGTGGGGTAGAGGGCCATGAAGCGTTTATAGTGGCCCCCGTTGCCGTCTTCATTACTACCCAGCACGGTGGCGACTTGGGTTTGCTGCAGCATGATTTCTGATACCAGGATCGCCCAAGGCTCCGTGGTTTCACGCCACGGGTAGGCCTTGCCCTCCTTGTTAAACCATTTCACCAGAGTGTTCTGGAACGCACGCTTGTTGGCTAGCGGGTCTTTGCTGGCCCGGGGTTTGGGATCGGGCTCGGGCTTGGGTTGAGCTTGGGTAGCCGGTGGCATGGCGGATAACGATGGACGATGGACGAAGGACGAAGAGGGTAGAAAGCTGAAGGAATAGTGAACAGCGAACAGTGATTTGTCTGGAAAAAAGTGGCGAATAATGTGATTTGGGTGATGTTACACCTACAAGATCATGAAGAAATATACAACAGCCATGGATATGCTGGCCTTGAGTGTCGTCATGCTGGCCCTTGTTTTGGCCAGCTGCAACAAGAAGCAGCTTGATTCAGGGAGTAATGGCAGTGGTGGTCGTTCAGCGGCTCCTTGCTGAGGCAGCGGACGCTAGGACGCGAGTTTCGCGTTTATCCATCGAAGGCGGCAGTTGGGCCACTTTGTGGCAGTTGAAGTTTAAGTTAGCCGCTTGGCGGCCGTTCTTGGTTCTTGGTTCTTGGTTCTTGGTTCTTGGTTCTTGGTTCTTGGTTCTTGGTTGGCAGCCTTAAGATTCCATGTTTCCATAAATATAAAAACATGTGCGTTGAGAAACGTGATTGATGTCAGTATTTTTAATGCCTTCCCCTGCCTGAGGAATCTTTGTCGGCCGATCTAGCCAATGCGGTCAGCGCCGAAATAGGACGCCAGGGCTTCGGGTATCTTGATGCTGCCATCGGGCTGCTGATACTGCTCGATGAGCGCTACATAGAGGCGGGGCAGGGCGGTGCCGGAGCCGTTCAGGGTGTGGCAGATCTGGTTTTTGCCGTTGGCGTCCTTGAAGCGTAGGCGCATGCGGCGTGCCTGGTAGTCGGCGAAGTTGGAGCAGGAGGAGACTTCGAGGAACTTGTCTTGGCCGGGTGACCAGACTTCGATGTCGTAGGTTTTGGTGGCGGAGAAACCAATATCACCGGTGCAGAGCTCGATGACACGGTAGTGCAGACCGAGTTTTTGCAGGATCGCCTCGGCGTGGCCGGTGAGTTCCTCAAGCAGGGCGGTGGAGTGATCCGGGTGGGCGATTTGAACCAGCTCAACCTTGTCGAACTGATGCGTGCGGATGATGCCGCGGTTATCACGGCCGGCGCTGCCAGCCTCACGGCGGAAGCAGGGGGTGTAAGCGGTGAGTTTCACCGGCAGCTGGTCTTCGGTGAGCAGGGTGTCACGGTAGAGATTGGTGACTGGCACCTCAGCGGTGGGGGCGAGGAACAATGAATTATCTTCGATGCCATACATGTCGTCCTCAAACTTGGGTAACTGGCCCGTGCCCTCCATGCACTCACGCTTGATGATGTGGGGCACGTTGACCTCCTCATAGCCGTGCTCGGTGGTTTGGGTATCGAGTAGAAACTGAATCAAGGCGCGCTCGAGCCGGGCACCTTGGCCTCGGTAAACAACATAGCCAGAGCCTGTTACACGGGCGCCGTCTTCAAAGCTGAACAGGCCGTGCTTTTCTGCCAGGGCGACGTGGTCGAGGGGTTCGGCAATCACGGGCTTTTCCCCCCAGATGCGCAGTTCTGGGTTGGCATCTTCATCGCTACCTACCGGGCAATCTGCATGCGGTAGGTTGGGAATGCTCATGAGTAGCTGAGTTTGGCGGTCACCGGCGGTGTCGGAGGCGATATCGAGTTCGGCGATTTGCTCGCCAACGACGTGGACCTGCTCCTTGATGCCCTCTGCCTCGTCAGCCTTGCCTTGCCCCATGAGAGCGCCGATTTGCTTGGAAAGCTGTTTACGTTGGGACTGCAGTTCCTGTTTTTGCGTTTCCGCTTTACGGCGTGTTTCGTCACAGGCGAGCACTTCATCGATGAGTAAATGAGCGTCACCACCTCGGGTGCTGAGGCGGTTTTTGATGGTGTCGGCGTCTTCGCGGATGGCTTTGATGTCAAGCATGGCGGGGTAGTGATAGCGGGTTTTGATTTTTTTTGAACCGAGAAATACGCCAAACAGGCTAAAACTTTTTTCAATTTGGTATTTGGCGTTGGCAGACGAAAACCTAAAGTGAAGCCGATGTCAGCAAAGAGAGCGAGTTGGGCAAGTGTGTGCTCGGGCATAGCCCAGATGATTCTGCATACGCGGCAGATGCGGCGCAAGGTGCTGCTGCAGCTGGTGATCGTCTTGCTGGTGCTGGTGGTGCTCGGCGCCTGGCCACTGGCCGGCTGGTTGAGTGGTAACATGTGGCTGTTTCTACTCTGGTGGGGGGCATCCCTGTTTTATGGTCTGATGGTCGTTTTACTCGCCATTTATGACATGCTGGCCGTCCTCAAGGAAGAGCGAGGAAACATGTGAATATGGGGTTCTAGAGCGCGGTTCCGGGCTGATGTTGTGCAGCATATGTAGCTGACCCGCCTGAAGCGGTAGCTGGAGTGGACTTTGTCGAAGTCGGCGCTAGATACCAGGCAAGCCCTTAGTCTTGCGGATCCTCAACTG
>CAWVVN010000089.1:0-7839 GCA_963933605.1 uncultured Verrucomicrobiales bacterium | reverse complement strand
AGTTTTCCGGAATTGAGGCTTTAGCGGCGGCATCAAAGATATCCTGGGTCTTGATGTGCACGGCCCCGTAGTCCTTGGCGAGCTTGGCAACAACGGCGCGCATCTCATCGGTGAGTGCTCGGCGGGTTTCATAGGCTTGCGGGTTTTTTAAGGGGCCCGTGGGCAGTATGAAGGGATCCATGAGCACGATTCTCAAATCGGGATTGGCCTTGCGGCTGGCATCGAGAATGAAGCGGTAGTCGGCCTCAAAGGCGGCTGGTGTGATCTTGCTTTTTGGCTTCCTCAGACCCTGGCCGACGTCGTTGGTGCCGATGAGAATGGTGAGCACGTCAGGCATCATCTCAATGGCATCTTTTTGCCAACGCTGGCGTAGCTGCCAGACGGCATTGCCACTCTTGCCACGGTTGAAGAAGTCGAGCTTGGCCTCTGGCATCTCGATGCCGAGACGGCCGGCGATCATGAAGACATAGCTGTGCCCAAGGTAGTGATTGCGGTCTGCCTCATTGCGCCCCCAGTTCATGTCGGTGATCGAGTCGCCGATGAATAGGAGCCGGCTGCCTTGTTTGAAGGACGGCTGCTGATCGCTGTAGCCCGGCACGGCATGAGCAGCGCCCGTAGTTTCTTGGCTAGATTCTTGCGCACTCGCCGGCATCAGAAGAAGGCCGCTGCAGATTGCGATGAGTCCGAGTTTGTTGAATGCGGGTGTCTTTGACATGATGATGGACGGTATGATGCTTAGGGCTGACTTTCAATTACAGACCTTCCTTCTCCAGAAATCTGCAGCAGGGTCTTGATGACAAAGTCACTTATGCTGGCATGCTTGCTGGATACGTCATGATCACTGATCAGAAGCTCCACCTTGTTATGACCGACCGCAGCTGACTTCTCACTCATCTTGAGCCCGAACACGGGGTGATGGATACCATGGTTGATGGATTTCGCAGGGACGGAGAGGTCGAATCGGGAATCGTATTCGAGAAACAACGCTGGGTCGTCCTTACTGAGATGATTAATCGGTGAGAACTCCTTGTAGGTTGCCTTGTGGGTCGCGTAGTTCTTCTTCGCACCCTCAATGGAATCCTCCCCCACCGCCTTGTAGATCATCGGATGGAAGACGTTCGGACCGATCCATGGTTCGATGACTTCGGGATCGATCGATGTCTGACCCACCCCGACTCCAGCGCCCAGAACACGTGTTGATTCACGCTCGACGGGATCGTCTGAATCTGGATCAGCCAGATCGTCATGGCAGGCAATCCATAGCGAAGTGCAGGCTCCAGCACTCTGTCCGCTGAGCACAATCTTGTTTTTATCAATATTCCACTCCCCCGCCTTACTGCGCAAGAATTGCACGGCACGCCCGGCATCATGCACGGGAGTCGGCAAGGTAACATTCTCATCTAACAGCCTGTAGTTTACCGCAGCCACCGAGATCCCATGCGCAAGGTAGGTCTGCGCGTTTTTCATGGCGCGCTTGTCCCCTTTGATCCAGCCACCGCCATGAATGTAAACCAGCAGAGGGCGCGGGCCTTCACCCTTGGCTTGCCAGAAATCCAAGACGGTGCGCTCATGAGAATCATAGGCAACATTGACATGCGTGGGTGCAAAGCCCTTGGCTGCCGGTTTCTTGGCAAGCACCGGGCAGACCAGGCTGAGGAGAAGCGTGGTCATGATAAGTTGTGTTTTCATGATGTGATTTATCGGGATGGAATATTGCCGTGATAAAACACACCGATCACGCGTGTGCTTTTCCCCTTCAGGGTTGGAAAGTTGCCACCCGGGTTGCCGTCTCTGTCCATCATGTTTGCAGTGATGACGTATCGGCCCAGTTCGGGAATATAGGCAATGTCTGGGTCCTGAATGCGGTAGTTATCCCAATCATCCACTTCGTCCGAGCGCGGGGTGATCGCCTTGCCGATGTATTCGAAGGGTTCGTTGATGTCCTTGGATCTCCAGGCAACGACCTTGTAGGGGCTGCCATCGGATTCACGATCGCAAAAGATGTAGTAGTGCCCCTCGATCTTGGCGATGGTTGCGTCACCCACGCCGTACTTGTGCCCTCCATCAGGATTGGGATCGACAGCCTTGGCGTTGACCAGCTTCCAGTCGCCCAGACCGGTGGTGGAGCTGAAGTGGGCCAGGCTGGTGCCATCCGGGCCGTGGGGAAAATGTCCATGTTCCCCAAACATATGAAACACCCCGTCCTCGTAATAGATGCCGATGTCATCACACTCTTTATAAGGAAAGGTGCCTGATGCCTTCCACTTGCCGCTAGATTGCTCCAGTGGTCCTGAGTAGGTGTAGACGATACCTTCCTCATAGAGATAGTAGGTGTCTCCGACCTTCACCCCGTCATCATACTCGTAATGTTTGCCGATCTTGTATTTATCCGAGACAAGCTCCCAGTCAGCACTGCTCCAGGAGAACTTTTTGGCTCGCCACAGTTGTGAAAATTTCGGTGTGTGGCTGATGATCAGGTGATAAGGGTATTCCAGCTCCGGCTCGACAAAGAGCACCGAGTCATGGTTGTTGCCAAAGGCTGAGGTGAAGACCGGATTGTCGACTGGACGCTTCCAATCCAAAGGGTCGAAGCTGGCTGCCTGTTTTTTGGCGGCCTCACTGGCATGGAAGGCCTTGTGCCCTGTCGAGTCCGAGCCAAGGATAGGGTGGCTCGTTTTAGGAAGAAAGGTGCGGTGCTGCGCAAGCGTGGTCGCCATGTCGGGATGGTTGATGAGGTTCTTCCACTCATGCGGGTCATCGCTATGATCATAAAGCTCTTCCGTGCCATCGTTGTAGTGAATGTAGCGGTAGCGCTCAGAACGTATGCTGTAATTCCCGGGGCCAAAGCTGGTGCGCGCCATGTGAGGCCAATCTGCCTCGGGGTCCGTTAACAAGCCTGCCAAAGAATGCCCCTCAAGTTGGTCATCATCCTTTAATCCTGTTAGGCTCAATAGAGTCGGGTAGATGTCGAGTAGCTGAACCGGCTTGTTGCAAACCTTGCCCTTGGCGACACCGGGACCAACGATAATCATGGGCACCCGTGTGCCATCTTCCCAAAGGCTGCGCTTCGCCCAGCGTTCTTTCTCGCCGAGATGGAAGCCGTGATCGGAGTAGAGTACAATGAAGGTATTGTTTTTGTCAGGGCTCTGATCAAGTGCGTCCAGGAGTTTGCCGACCTGGTGATCAACAAAACTCACACAAGCCAGGTAGGACTGCACCAGAGGTTTCCATTCTTCGTTTTTTAATACCCAATCATGCTCAGGAGCCACATGATTGAGCCGGGTCAGGTTGATGCCATAGGTTGATACGTCGCCTAGATCCTTTTCGACCACCGTCGGTAACTTCAATGTCTCGAGCGGATACATATCAAACCACTTCTGCGGTGCATACTGCGGCACGTGCGGTTGATAAAAGCCGACGGCAAGCATCTGTGGTGTGTCTTGTTTCTTGTGCAGCTGCTTTACGGCCCATGCTGCAATCTTGTGATCTGAGAGCTGTTCATCCCGCTCCGGATACACCCCCCAGTCCCACAACTTTGACCCGGGAAAGGAACTGAGTTTCTCTTTAGGCAGCGGACCAAAACCGCCAAACGAGCCGGCCCAATTAGGAAGATACCTTTTGTTTTGATTTCCGTGGAAGATCTTGCCCGCTCCCGCCACATGATAGCCTTCGTTTTGAAAACGCATCGGCATGAGCGTATTCTTCTTCGCGACAGGTGACGCGGCCAGGTCGGGGCTCAGAAAGTAGATGCCGGTTGTCGCCGGGTAGAGCGAGGTCATCATGCTCGCCCGCGAGGGATTACATACCGGAGACTGGCAATGAGCGTTGGTGAACAAGACTCCCCGCTCAGCGAGCCGGTCGATGTTCGGTGTTTTTGCCTGCGGATGGCCGCCCATGCAGCCGATCCAATCGTTGAGATCATCAATCGAAATCAGCAAGACATTCGCTTTTGCGGCATTCTCGACATCCTTGGTATCGCCAGCGTTGGCGAATGCCGTGCATAAGCCTAATGCAAGTGTGGCTGAAATGAGCGATGTTTTCATGGGGATTTTTTATTTTTTGTGCCCCTTGAATCCGATCGACGGGTCGAGAACCTTGCCGATTCGAGGCGGAGTGTGTGCCACTTTGGCATACGCTTTTATTTGCGCAAGTATTTCAGAATGTTGCGCTGCCACGTCGTTAAGCTCTTCGATATCCTTACTGAGATCATAAAGCTCGAATGCCCCAGCCTTCGCTGGTCTGATCGCCTTCCACTTGTTCATGCGCACGGCCACGCTTTTGCTGTCCTCCCAATAGAGATAGTCGTGCTGATCCTGCTTTCGCCCGGCCTGCTTTTCACCCAGTAAGGTCGGCACGATGGAAATGCCGTCAGTATCGGCTCGTGGTGCTGCTCCCGCTATTTCTGCCAGGGTGGGCATGACATCGGGGAAGTAGCCGAGGTGGTCGGAAACAGAACCCGCTTTGATTTTTCCCGGCCAGTGAACGAGGAAGGGAATCCTCAGTCCTCCTTCATAAAAGTTCCCTTTGCCACCACGGAAGCGTTCGCCTGTGTGCGGGTTCAGGTTAGGGGCAAGAACTCCATGCGGATGCTTCTTGTTCTGGAAATAAGGTTGGCCGCCGTTGTCACCGCAGACAATCACGATGGTATTGTCATTGATTTTCAACTCCTTCAGCAGGGCCATGATCTCGCCAATCTGGCGATCCACCATTTCCACCATGGCGGCATACATCTCCGCGTCCTGTTCACCCTTCTGGTTCTTGCCACCCCATTTCAAGTCCTTGTACTTTTGCCACGCAGGTTCATCCTCCGGCATCGCCCATAAACCATGCGGAGGTGTCCATGGCAGGTAGGCAAAGAAAGGCCCAGCGGCGTTCTCACGGATGAACTTCAACCCCTCTTCATGAATCAGTGTGTGGGAAAAGGTCTCCCCTGTTAGGAAGTCACCAGTGTTACCTTTGAGTGGTATCTTCTCACTGTTACGCACCAGATACTTTGGATAAAAGGTGTGCGCGTGACCTTGGTGGTAGTAACCAAAAAAGCTATCGAAGCCATGCTTCTCAGGAACGCCCGTTGTGCCCACATCTCCGAGACCCCACTTACCAAAGCCACCAGTCGCGTAGCCTGCATCCTGGAGAATATTCGCTATGGTAATGTCTTCTGCATTGAGGGGAGTGCCGCCTGCGTTGGCCCGGACGGTGGTGTGGCCGAGATGCTGACCCGTCATGAGGGTGCTCCGTGTGGGCCCGCAGACATTGGCACCCGCAAGTAACTGAGTGAAGCGCATGCCCTCGGCAGCAAGCTTATCGATGTTGGGAGTTTCCAAGATAGGGTGTCCCATCGCGGACCATTCAAAATAACCCCACTCATCCATCATGATGTAGATGATGTTCGGCTGCTTAGCAGCAGCCGAATGGTGAATGGTGAATAGTGAATAGTGAATGAGGATGAGCGAGAGAATACGAAATTTCATGTCAGTAGGTTGATACGTATTATCTAGGTATCACCTATCCAGATTTATTCATGCGGCCCGGGTTCCCAATCTGGGATGCCCTTTTCTTGTCGGTGATTCTTTTCCTATACGATTTGCTCACTGCGTATGTTTCATAATAAAGTCAGCAACTCGCTTAGGATCGGGATGATCAAAATGATGTCCTTTTGCCTTCGTCCCCTCTACTTCGATCAATTGGATCTCTCCACCCAGTTTACGATAACGTTCTGCTAATACATAGCTATTCTCCTCAGCGGGAACAACCTGATCATTTGTACTCACAACATGCAGCAGTGGCACTTTTGCTTTTGCGATTGGAGCCAATACATCGATGGGGTTACCTTCAAAGGCCAGAGCCTCTTGCTCTGTAAAGCCGTATTGCTTGAGTAAATTTTGCCATTCATTTTTATACCTTACCCCTTTGCCTTGACCCAAAGGCCAACTCTTAAAATCACAGACAGGTACATCTGCATAGATACAGGCTACCTTTTCAGGGTTTTGTGAAGCCCAGCGATAGGCAAATAGCCCTCCACGACTCACAGCCTCAAGCGCCACTTTTTCAGCCAAGCCCTGCTTGATCATGTGCCCATAGAACGCATCCCAACATTTGTTAGCATCAGGACTGCCCAACATGCCATCCGTTTTGATATAGGCAATGTGATACCCCCGCTCTAATAGCAGTGAATCAACCTCCGGGTGATACTTGGGAAAACGTGCACGCCAAACCCAAGGCTTTCCATTCAGCTCTTTTTTAGGCAGCACGACAAAACAAGGTTTGCCATTCACCTGGAAAGCCACCTTTTGAAATCCATTCCAGTCTGACTTCTTACCTTCCCAGTCAGTGGGTACTACGGCACTGGAGTGACCACCCGCTTTCTGTTCAAACGGCTCTGGCTCCCAGTCAGGTATCCCCTTTTCTTCGAGCTGCTTGACGTAGCGCAGGTGCAAGGGATATTCCCCGGGCCGAAGGCGCGGCAGGCCTTCATTGACCAGAAGGGCTTCAGTGGAATCCCACCAGTGATCAAAGTCGGCTTTGAGCTTTTGGGCGACTTCCGGAAATTTAGTAATGAGGTTCACGGTCTCACCCGGGTCTTGTGAAATATCACTGAGCCAAGGCCCCTCGCCGTCCATCTCATAGACAAGGCGCCAGCGTTGTGTGCGCACCGACGCGCCGTAATACTTGGCTAAGGCACGCGTTTTCTTGCCGCGCCCGCCGCCACCCCAACGGCCACGGTGGGCGAACAAGGATCGTTCTGCCCAGTCCGCTTTCGGGTTTTTAAGTAAGGGAAGCATGGAACGTCCAGCCGGCGGCAACTTGCTTTTCGGGATTTTTGCTCCGGCAAGCTCACAAAAGGTTCGGTAAAGGTCAATATGCGCGGTCAGCGCAGGAACATCCACGCCTTCATCTAAAACCCCCTTCCAATACCAAAAGCAAGGCACATGGGTTCCGCCTTCCCAATTGGTATCCTTGTGGCCTCTGAGCCCGGCATTGTGTGCCATGAGTCTTTCCTTGAGCCCTTTTTTGCCGATTGTTTTCATATTCGTGCCGTTGTCCGTCATGAAAATGACCAAGGTATTCTCCAACGCCTTCCAGTCCTCAAGCTTCTTCATCAGCACGCCCATGTTGTCATCGATATTCTCGATCATGCCGTAGCGTGCTGCCGTGGGCTCGCTGTAACCCTCATCCAAGAATCGTTTTTTATAGCTCTCCGGCGCGATCAAAGGCCCATGTGGAGCATTCAGGGAAATATAAGCGAAGAAGGGCTCGTCTGTAGTGGATTGCTTTTTCATCCAAGCCAACGCAGCGTTAAAAAATACATCAGTACAAAAGCCCTTAGTCTTAACAATCGTGTCGTTATGCAAAAGCACATTGTCGAAGTACTTGTTCTCTGCGTTCTCTTCGAAATCACCAAAGCTATATTGTCCGATTCCACCGGCGCCATGCATGAGCACTTCATTGAATCCCCGGTTTTGCGGCAAATATTTATCTCCATCCCCCAAATGCCATTTTCCAAACAATCCGGTATTGTAGCCAGCCTGTTGTAATGCCTGAGGGAAGGTCACAACATTGGGAGCCAAATGGTCGCGCTGCATCAGAGTATGACTGACGCCCACTTCAAACGGGAAACGTCCGCTCATGAGTGCGGCTCGGGTCGGCGAACACGTCGGGCTCACTTGAAAATCCGTGAAGCGCGTCGCCTTATCATAGAGGGCATCGATGTGCGGTGTTTTGAGGATCGTATTGCCCATGCAGGAGAGATCCCCCATGCCCTGGTCGTCCGTCATGACGAGGATGATGTTGGGTTGCAGTCCTTTCAATGACGGTGCGGCCTTAGCTTCAGACGCAAAA
>CAWVVN010000088.1:0-7867 GCA_963933605.1 uncultured Verrucomicrobiales bacterium | reverse complement strand
AGAATGAGAATAGTGTTGCTCTGTACAGTCCATCTCACATTGATGCCGTCAATAAGGCAGCCATATTCACGTTGCTGATCATCGTTCTGATAAGCGGGTCTGGGGTCAATCGAGAGAGAATTTTCTATCAGTTGCTTGGTGGCGCTATCGATGTTGGTATCCGTGCCATTTTGCCAATGAACTGCTAAGGTAGGGGGTGGCCCCTGAGCAAAGCCTTCGGATGCATTAGGCAAGCAATCAGCGTAGGGGATGTAGGGTTTGATGTCGATCACGGGAGTGCCATCAACCAGATCCACACCACGCAAGTGGATGATAGGAGCCAGCGGGTCGAGCAGGTCTATCTTTTCTATTTTAAGACAGGAAAGACCAATGGAGTTGGGCCGGAACGGTGACCTGCTAGCAAAGACACCAACTTTTTGGTTACCCCCAAGACGAGGTGGCCTGACCGTCGGCTTCCATTCCTTCTGCTTGGTTTGGTGGAAAATAAAAACCAACCATAGGTGGGAAAATCCGTCTAAACCGCGGACGGCATCGAGTTGCCGGTATTCTGGTTCGAAGACTAATTGACCCCAGGCCTCATCGACCAATCCGGACTGGCGAGGTACGCCAAACTTTTCTCCATAACATGTCCTCAGGTGCGCAATAGGTTTGATGTCCATGATGGTGATACGTCTAGTGTTTGAACCCGGTTATCGGCGTTAATGAACGTGTGAGTCACTTCCTGCCCCCCACTCGAATCCAAATTGAAGCCAGATGCTGTGATCATCACCTCGTTCGTCACTATGATCGTAATTATACTGAAGTCGTGCCATGGAGGGAATTTTACTAAGGAAAAAATAATGGCTGAGCGAGGGTGATATACGATGGCGCTCTGGAAGCTTCGGGTCCTTAACGCCCTCAAGGTAATTGTAACGCAGACCCATTTCCCACTCTGGTTTAAACCGATAAAGCGCGGCGGAACTGAAAGCAGTTTCTTCAAACCCTCCCTCCTCTGTGGACACTTTGCGCAGCATCGCATCATTACGCCATGTGAATTGCTTGCCTTGGGGTTTATCTTCTCGCCAAGTGTAAGTAAAATCTAAGCCGTAGAGTTGCGCATTTTTCCCCATGAAGTTTTCCCCTGTCACATAACTCACCCCATAGATAAATTGGCTTGTATCACTGGGCCAGAAAATGGCCTGATAGCGTGCTGAGAGAATATTTTTTTCCCATAAGGCCTGCTCCGCTTCTTCGCTATGATTGTGGTCACTTTCTATTTCTCCAGCCTCTTCTTCATGCTCGTGTTTAATGGTGTCACCAAAGGATACCACCAAACGATCGTCCCAATGAGTGGGGACCATCCAGGTGAGCTCTACGCCTTCAATAATGAGGCCGTCCTCGCCGAGGAAGCGAACATTACCAAGGTCCGCATCGACAAATTTCCAAGCGTGGTTGTGGATGCTATTTTGAGTACCAACGGCGGCCAATAACCTGCCCGCTTTAAGATCAAGCCCGCCTGGCAGGTGCAAAAATTTCAGGTAAAGTTCCTCAAGCTCGGCATTCCAGTCGTCTTCGTCACTCCAAGATAAAATACCTTCTGCAAATCCAGCAATGTGTTCACCGTAGTGCATATCAGCACCGAGTGAGAGCGCGGGTATACTGAAGCCCGATTGGTTAGGGTCGTGAGCTCCATGAGCTAGCTCCGAGTTTTCTAATCCAGTATCACCGATGGCAGCACGCAAATGTACTCTGGGTGCTATGATGAGTGAAGGCTCGTCATCATGTGTGTGCTCGGTGCCACCAAATGGGATTGTTTCTGCAATACCTTCTACATTAACACTAGCGGGCTCATTAGCGGTCTCATTGGCGGAAGTGTGCAAAGCCAGAGACAAGAACAAACAAGCCAAGACCCCTGCGAGACAATGAGGATGAAGTGGAGGTAGGTTAGTAGACATAAAAACGGAGCGGGGCCTCGTGGCTCCGCTCCGTAATATTAATAGCTCATGATTGCGCTGGCCAATCCTAAAGTGTGTCGAATCTTGAAGGGGGGCTAGCGCACTTCGCCTGGACCCCAATCAAATCCGAATTGTAGCCAGATGCTGTCTTCGGTGCCATGACCTTTGATATCATCATGGTTGTACTGGAGCCGTAGAAGCCCTGTGAGTTGATCCCCGAGATCGAACTTCTTGGTGATTGAGGGAGAGATACGGTGTCGTTCAGCAAGTTCAGGGTCAGAAACACCTTCCAGATATCCGTAACGCAGACCCGCTTCCCAGTTTTCGCTAAACTCCCAGAGTAGAGCTGTGTTGAAACCGCAATCATCAAAGCCGCCTTCGTCATTTTCTACATCACGCATTAACCACTCGCTACGCCAGCGGAATTGTTGACCCCCTGACTCAAGTCCGTTTTCACGCCAGGTGTAGGTGAAGTCAGCCCCGTAAATATCAGTGGTCATGCCAAAGCCGTTGTCACCAGTGAGGAAGCTTGCCCCAGCCTGAAAACGATGAAAGTCGTTAGCTCCCAATTGTGCCTGGTAACGAACGACAATGATATTCTTTTCAGGACGTGCCATTTCTGCCTCTTCCTCATGTGCGTGGCCACCACCACCCATGGCAGGTTCTTCTTCCTCATGATCGGGAACGACGGCGGAACCTAATCCGATGCTGAGTGCGTCTTGCCATGATGTGGGAACCAGCCAAGTCAGCTCACCACCATCATAGCCGAAGCCGTCTTCACCAAGAAATCTGACATTGGTCATACTGGCATCAGCAAAGTCCCATGCGTGTAAATGGCGTGCGTTCTGATCACCGAAGCGCGCGAGCATACGGCCACCGCGGAGCTCAAAACCACCCGGTAGCTTGTCGATTTTCAGGAAGCCTTCCTCAAATTCAGACTCAAAGTCCTCACCATCTCGCTTGAAAGTATTGACGGTGGCAAAGCCGGAGATGTAATCACCCAGGTAGATGTTGGTGCCCATTTCGAAGCCTTGAAAGTTAAAGTTATCCTCTGCAGGGTCATGCCCGCCGAAGGCAACCGTGTCTGCTGGCAGAGAGGTATTTCCATGAGCTAGACGCAAGTGAAGCGTGGGCTCAAGACGTATCGCATTGTTTGTTGTATCTTGTGCTTCTGCCGAGGTGGAGAGGCTTAGAGGGCTGATCACGAAGCACGTAATAAGACAGTTAGTGTATATTTTTTTCATCTATGGTAGGATTAATTATTGTTGAGGTTTGGGAGAACGTTTGAATGGGCTGTAGTTAGGGCTGCAAAAGTAGGCCAGGATGAACAAGGCGCCTAACACCAGAACGATGGCTGGACCCGTAGGAATATTTAAGGGGATGGAGATAATCACGGCGAGTACAGCACTGATACAGCCGACGACACCGCCGCCCCAAAAAAGCCACCGAGTATGGTTAGTGAAGAGTGATACAATGGCACCTGGGACTACGAGCAGGCCGATCGATAAAATGGGGCCTACGGCTTGGAAGCTTGCCATCAGAGCGAAGATCATGAGCGCGTAAAGCAGGTAATTCATCCAGCGAACACCGACACCCTGCACGGCGGCCACATTGGGCTCAAATAAGGTCAACAGCAGTGGACGCATAAACAGCGTCGCGCTTAAGAGGGTAAAACATGCGATGGCAAAAAATACCTTCAGGTCCCCATCACTCACTGAGAGGATGCTGCCAAAGAGCCACTCTTCCAGATCCTGGGATGTGTGCACATACTTGAGCATTAAAACACCTAAGGCGAATGCTGTTGTGAAAAAAATAGCCAGAGCCGTGCTCTGAGGGAGCCTTGTATGGCGGGTGATCGCAATGGATCCTAGCCCGACTAACAAGGATGCTAATAAGGCGCCCATAAATGCACCTGCTTGCGTCAGTGAGCCCGTTATAAGAACGACAATGACAATACCCGGGAGCATGGTGTGGCTCAGAGCACTCAAGGTGAGTGAGCTTCGTCTTAGCAGCACGAAGCCACTGACAAACCCATTGGTGAAACCAATCAGTGCTGCTGCTACCAAGGCCCGGCGAAAGAAGGGCATGTCGAGTATTTCAAGGAGTTCAGACATTGGCCATGTTTTTAAAGGTGAGGTTGAGATTGTCTTCGCTTAGAGTGGTTTGACATTCGCCACATGCCACCACTCGGCGGTTCAAAAGTAGGACACGATCAAAAATATCAGCTAGCGTATTGACGTCGTGGTGAGATGCAATGACGAGCCGGTTTTCCTTAGCGAGCTTTCGTAATAAGCGGGTAAGGTTTGCGGTGTGGTCGCGGTCAAGGCCAGTGAAGGGCTCATCTAACAATAAAACATGAGCTTCCTGTGCCACAGCACGGGCGATAAAGGCGCGTTGTTTTTGGCCGCCAGAAAGCTCACTGATCTGGCGGTTGGAGAGCTCCCCATCCATTTCCATCAAGGCGAGTGCCCGTTCAACTGCGAGCTCGTCTTTTTCGGTGAATCTTTTCCATGGGCCAAGTTGCGAATAACGACCCATCTCAACGACTCCACGCACGGTAATTGGAAAGTCCCAATTGACCTCTTCATGCTGGGGCAGGTAAGCAAACTCACCACCTCGGGTTTGAACGTTGTCTTCGCCTGACCAAGTGATGTGTCCTTTTCTTTGTTTAACGAGCCCAGCAATGGCTTTGAGTAGGGTGCTTTTTCCCGCGCCGTTAGGGCCTACGAGCGCGAGGCTAGTGCCGCAGTATGCGTGCAGATTGATATCCTCTAAAACCCTGTTGTGACGGTAGGCTACCTCCAGATCTTTGATGATGAGCTCATGGGTTTGCCCATGAGTATGACTATGGGTGCACTTACTCATGATGATGGTCTCCGCTGCTGTATTCAAAGGTCTCGTTCATGGTGTTGGCCGTGCTGAAAAAGGAAAACCCCTGACGATTTCCGTGGTCTGGCGAGACGTAAATTTGTACAAAATGGTGTGCTCCATCAATGGCGTCCTCTGGCCAAACGACATCGAGCCAGTAGGTCGTGGGCTGGTGCGACACTAGCTCGATGGTTTCATAACAGGGGTTTTCCTGAGAATCAGATGTTTGAAGCAGTATCGTATCTTTTCCTCCGGTAACAGACGGCTGGGTGAGCGTGTATGACAATGGTGGCGAAGAGAAAATGAATTCGATTTCAGCTTCGACGGCTTGTTCTTCGGCGCTGGCATCAGGTAGCGGCGCTGGTTGACTACGAGTCTCGTCCATGCCGATGAAGTGGCTGCCTGCGAAACCGAGGACGACTAATGTAATCAGTAGCAGCAGTGCTTGAAGGGGAGGGAGGCCGCGCATAATGACTGGTAAAAATAAGAAGTTATGTTGACCAAGAAATGGTTATTGAGAGAGGGCTGAGACAATGATTGTCACATTCTCCCGCATCATTTTTTCATAGCTTGGGGCGCCGTCGGCCACTAAGGTGCCTCCGATTTTCACACCAGCTTCCTTAGCGATGATATCTAGGGATTTTGGGTTTGAGCGCTGCTCTTGGAATATAGCCTTCACATTATGTTTTCTAATTTCTTGGATAGCCTTAGCCTGGTAGGAGGCACTGGTTTTTTGGTGAGAGGTCATACCTTTGATGGGCAGAGGTCTAAAACCATATTCTTTACAGAAATATCCAAAGGCAGCATGGGCGGTACTGAGGATGCGATCTTTGCGAGGAATGCGGCTTACTTCACGCTTGATCCATGTGTGTAGTATCGCAAGGCGTTCTGAGTAGTTGGCGGCATTGGTTTTGTAAGCAGCAGCATTGGCTGGGTCGGCAGTGGCAAATTCTTTGGCAATCACGCGCGCCGCCTTCTGCATATTACTGACACAATGCCACCAGTGGGGGTCGATGGCGCCGTAAGTATGATCGGGGCAACAAACGTAATGGCTGTCGCGCTCACTAATTTTTTGAGACGAGATCGTTTTACCTACTTCTATAACCTTCGCTTCGTTACCCAATGTGTTCCTGAGTTTACTCAGGTAAGTTTCTAGATTTTTGCCACTCGCTAGGTAAAGTTGAGCTCCTTTTGCCTTAAGTAAGGATTTTGGGGTCGGCTGAAAGTCATGGGGGTCAGCATGAGGGTCGATTAGCTGAATCACATGAGCATGCTGGCCTGCGACCTGCCTAGCCACATCCGTGATCAGTGGGTGGAGGCTTGCTACTTTCAGCTCGGCTTGTGCGGTGGCTTCAGAGAAGACAGAGCAAAGCCAAAGTGAGACGAATAAAACCTGATATTTCATAGCGGAAAATCTTTATTAACGCAAACCACATACTATTGCAAGTGTTTTGCGTTAAATGAGACTGAAATAATACAATTTTGTACATTGGCATTTTATCATAGGCCTTTAAAAAGCGGATAATGATTGCGCGTTTCGCCCCATCCCCAACGGGGCCCCTCCATTTAGGCCATGCCTATGCGGCGGTATTTGCCTATGAGTTAGCGATGGAAAAGGGCGGTAGGTTTTTACTCCGTTTTGAGGATATCGATGTCACCCGAGTGAGGGATCAGTATTACTTAGCTATCGAACGTGACTTAGCATGGCTTGGAATCCATTGGGACGGCACCCCCATTAGACAAAAAGACCGATTACCAGCTTACACAGAGTCTCTTCTAAAGCTCAAATCGTTGCATGTGGTGTATCCTTGTTTCTGTACTCGGCGCGAGATTCAACAAGAGCTTAAGTCGATGATTCACGCTCCACATGGTCCAGAGGGCGAGGCGATGTATCCAGGAACATGTCGAGATCTTACGCCAACAGAGAGAGCCGAGCGAATTGGCCAGGGGCAAGCCCACTGTTGGCGATTGGATGCCCGTCGTGCTATAGAGCTCACTGGACCGTTGGTGTTTGAAGATCAAATCAAGGGGCGCCTTGATGTTGACCCATTGCTTCTGGGTGATGTGGTTTTAGCCCGCAAAGATATTGCTACTTCCTATCATTTAGCGGTTGTCACAGATGATCATTTTCAAGGAGTCACGGATGTGACGCGAGGTGAAGATTTGTTATCGTCTACGCATGTTCACCGCATACTGCAGAGTCTTCTTGGCTTGGCGGTGCCAGTGTATCACCATCACCGGCTTATTGTTGATGAGGACGGCAAGCGGCTAGCGAAACGGGACGATGCGTTGAGCCTAGCAACACTGCGCGACCTGGGTAAAAAGCGAGAGGATATTTTAGCGATGCTCTGCCCATAATGGGCAAGCTGGCCTTATTTGGTCTCCTGCGGAGAAAAGAAGAGTATACGCATACTGTTCATCACCACGATAATGGTGGATCCTTCATGGCCGATAACCCCTATAGTAAGAGGGATCCAGCTGCCCATGGCCGCGAGGCCGAGTAGCAGCACTACACCAAGGGAGATGGCGAGGTTTTGGCGGATGATGGCATGGCAGCGGCGGCTCAGGTGGTAGGCGTCGAGCAGGCTTTCGAGTTTATCGTAGGTTAGCACCACGTCGGCTTGCTCTAAAACGGCATCGCTGCCGCGCAGACCCATGCCAATGGAAACGTCTGCGGCGGCCAGGCTAGGGGCATCATTGACGCCATCTCCGGCCATAGCCACGATGTCGCCCTGCTTACGCCACTCCTGAATGATCGCAACCTTGTCTTCGGGGTGCAGGCTGTGTTTGTAGTCTGTGAGTCCTACTTCATTGGCGATGATTTGTGCAGATGCGGCCCGGTCCCCTGTGAGCATCGACGTCTTTACCCCATGAGCGTTGAGTTGGTGAATGAGGGCGTTGGCTTCAGCTCGTGGTGTATCACGCAGCAGCAGCCGGCCAGAGACCGCCTCGCTGTGCACGATGACTTCTGTTAGTCCAGCTTCAGGAAGTGGCAGCTTGTTGAGCCAGGCGTGGGATGGGGCAACCTCCATAATTAATTCGCGTCGGCCGAGGGTGACTTTTTT
>CAWVVN010000087.1:0-7927 GCA_963933605.1 uncultured Verrucomicrobiales bacterium | reverse complement strand
CATCCATGCCCCAGCTTTGGGCAATTTGTTAATGAGCTTCGGGAAAAAAGCGAGGATCACATAGGGGGATGAAATACCGAGAGCAAAGATAGTGAAGATGACCATGCCCTGCAGTGGTGGCTGCTTGAGCGTGTAGCCCATGACTGACCCTAGGAAGGGGCCGCTGCACGGTGTCGCAATCAGTGTGGTCAGCACACCTGAGAAGAATGATCCTGAGTAGCCTTTTTTTGCCTGAAGATCACCGCCGGCCCCAGTCAGGGAAGTGCCGAGCTCAAACACGCCTGCCATATTAAGGCCAAACAGATAGAGCAGCATGATGATTGACGCCAGGAAGATAGGGCTGGTGAGTTGCTCGCCCCAGTTGATGTCACGTCCGAAGCTGAAAATGAGAATGTAAATGATGCCGGCCAAGATCCACATCGAGACAACGACTCCAGCCATGAAAACAAGGCCGTGGATTTTGATTTTTTGAGGTTCAGAGCCAGCCTGCTGGGCGAAGCCCATCACCTTGAGCCCGAGAACGGGGAAGACACAGGGCATCAGGTTGAGCAGTAAGCCGCCAATGAAGATAAAGCCAAGAGCTGTTGATAAGCTGTGCGCCTTTTCCTTGGAGCCATCCAGTAGGACGAAGTCGATTTTTTGCTCGGCGTCATAGAGCTCTGCGGCTGCGGCAATTTCGGCAGCGGTTGGAGCTTTGTTACCAATACCGTGAGCGGCTGAGTTTGCTTCTTGTGAGTCCGAGCCGAGAACTTTGGAACTCAGGGCTTCGGCTGCGGGGTTCGATAAAGGTGAGCTAATGGCCACCGCTTCTTGACCGTCAAAAATAAGAATGCCTTCAATGTTGCTGCCCGGCTTGGCGGACGCACTTAGTGGGGCTTTAAGGATGTAGGCGTCACCTCGGTCGTTGAGCATTTGTGGCTTGCTCGAGTCCGTGAGGCCAGCGTTATCGATGTAGTGCAGCGAGTCGACGATAGCGACGCTTCCATCCGAGCTGCTGATGGTGAGCACTAGATCAGCCGCTTTGATTTTAGCCTCTATGTTCCAGCTTTGATTGCTTTCTGGGAGTTGTGATCGCGCGAGGTGGAATTGGCTCTCATGTTCCGTAGAGAGTATTTGAGATTCGCCAATGGGGATGGTGACCATGAGCTCTTTTGACGTTGGTGGTGCACAGCCTTTGTCGTCACAGAGTTGCCAGGTCGGGGTGACGCTGATTTTAGCTTGGTCACCAGCTTTTGCGGTCGAGGGCACAGAAATATCGGCCAGCATGGTGTATCGATCTTTATAGATGTAGAATTGAACGCCTTCACTCTGATAGAGCTCTGGAGTCGGCCAATAAAGCTGAGTAAGCGCATAGCCAGTGGGCAGCTGCCAATCAAACTCGAGTGGGAGTCCTGGGCCGCCTGGGTTCTGGTAATAGGCGTGCCATCCGTCTGCATGCTCGAGTTGGATAGCAATCGTGATGATATCTCCCGGCGTGGCTTGCTCGACCTCTGAGATAATGGAGGCCTGAGTGTAGCTGTCCTCTGCGGTGTCATCACTCGTGCTGAAGAGGTCATTTTGGGCATGTAGTAGCCCAGTGCTTATTGTCAGCACCAGGAGAGTGGAATAAATGAATTTCATCTTAAAGGATAGTGAGTGTGGAATAAGTGATCGGAGGACACGATGCTTCGGTGGTGGGTAAGAGTGTTATGCTGGATACTTCTTCCCCTGAAATCTCATGAAGTCGTTTCAGCTTCAGGGTGCTCAGCGATCACGGGACTTATTTCCTCCTGCATTTTGCGTTCCCAAATATAGCGTCTGAATAATACTTTGATCGCTGCGGTCATAGGGACGGCTAGCAGAGCTCCGATAAATCCGCCGAGTAAAAGTGACCAGAACAACATCGAGAAGATGACGGTCATGGGGTGTAGTCCCACCGAGTCACCAACAATTTTTGGAGCTGTCAGCAAAGAGTTGATTTGCTGCACAACAAGGAAGATAGCGACGACAGCAAGCACATACGCCCATGGGCTACTGCCGAGGAAGTTCTGATTATCGATGTGGCCGAAATGAACAAAGGCAATAAGGCATGCGGGTATTAAGCAAATGATATTGCCGATGTAGGGAATCACGCCAAGCACGGCCATGGCTAGGCCAATGACAAGTGCGTAGGGTAGGCCGAAAATCCATAACGCGATACCAACCAAAATCCCGTCGATAAACGCTACCAACATCTGGCCACGGAAAAAGGAAATCAGGTAGCCGTTGATTTCTTGCAAAGAGTCTACGACTTCGTTCTTAAATCGTGATGCCTTCAAGGGGACATATTCGTGCCAGTGTGCCTTGATGCTAGAGCTTTCCTTGAGGAAGTAATAAAGATAGATGGGTGCCATGACGAAGCCGATGGTAAGGCCAAGCATGCCCAATATTTTCGACGAGCCTTCGCTGAACCAGCCGGTTACTGTCTGGGCGATTTGGGCAGCATACTTGGAGATCAGAAACTGCCAGCGATACTGGTAGTCGGGTTTGGCGTAGGCATCACCATTGGCAGTTTGCACCACCACGTCGGTGGTTATTGCCTCCGTTTCAATATGCGTAGCTCCTGTCTCTGGGTTTACTTTCTCAGAGGCGTAATTAATCAGCGGCTTGAGCCATGGAGCATCTTTTACCTCAGTCATGGCTGTCGTTGCCTTGCGAGCTATTTCCTCTTTGTCGTGGAAAGCGTCTGAGACCTGCTTGGCAATGGGAGGGGCGATCAAGAAGCCAAGAGCAGTGAGTAAAATGACAAATGAGGCGAATACCGTAATGACGGCCTTGAGTCGGGATAAACCTCTTGTTTGTAGCCACGAGACAATAGGGTCGAGCAGGTAGGCGACAATGCCAGCTACCGCAAGTGGCACTAAAACGGGCTGGAGGTAGCCAAGCGTTTTTCCAGCGAGCCAGATAAGACCGACGATGAGGATGCCGATGACCAGGATAGCAATGCCGGTGAGAGCTCGCCAGATGGTTTTGCTTTGGAAGCGTGTCGGATATTTAGGAGTCACAAGTCAAAATCCTAATAACCGAATGGAAAATTGCGATGGTAAAATCGCGCGAAAATGGAATCTTATGCTGGCACCAAGCTTGAGGCGAACCTCTCTCAGAGGGCAGTCAGCACATCGCGTAGGGGATCTGGCACGATAGCGCAGGACAGGAGAGGGCAGAAGAGGACAGGAGAGGGGGAAGGCGTTTCCTTGGTGTTAAATCTGGACAAAGCCCTAGTGCAGGTATTCGATTCACCTATGAGCAACGACTTTCCTGAACATAACCCAACAAAGCCAGGCGCTCGCATCAGTATTCCTGAGTATGCGATGTCACTAGCGCATGTTGCCAGCCTGCGATCGGAAGATCCCTTCCGCAAAGTAGGGGCGGCTGCACTGGACTTTGATAACCGGGTCGTAGGCACCGCCTACAATGGTCTTGCTCCAGGCTTTGATGCCCCTGAAGATTTCTGGGATGATCGTCATGCCAGGCAGAAATTCATGCTCCATGCAGAGATTAATCTTTGCAGTCTTTTTAAACGTGGGGAGGTGAAAATAATCGCATCCACAACCATGCCATGCACCGCCTGCATGCAGACCTTGTGCGCCTACGGCATCAAGGAAATTTATTTCCGCGACATCTACAAGGAGTCTGCGGCTCCCGAGATTGCAGAAACCTACGGCATCAAGTTTGAGCGGGTTACTCAGTATCCAATGGGATAACTGGAGCGATTTGTGGAGTGGCTGGAGTTAGGTTTTCTGTCTCCACGCTTTCGTTAACTTGGGCACTCTGATCGTCTCCATAGAGGCTGCGCACATAGCCGACCTCAATCATGGTGTCCTGCCATGCTGAGAGTTGAGCCTTATCACGCCAGATAAACAGCGCATTACGTAAGGTTTTCTTGGCCTCCTCATCCTTGCCGTCGTGGAATAATACAGCAGCGTTAGCATAATAATAATAGGGGGTGTCATCCCACTCACCATACTTATTGGCCATGGCTCTTGCCTCATCGACGCGATTGGTTTTGAGCTTGCAGAGCAGCAGCTTGAACTCGCTTAAGTGGGTCAAACTTTTATTGCTTGCTGGCAGTATCGTCAGCAGATCGGAGAAACGTTGATGGGCAGCCTCCCAGTTTTTCATAACAAACTCGAGCTCGGCTAAGTTGAAAGAGATGTTGGGGCTTTTGGGCGATAATGCATGAAGCTTTTCGAAAATGGCGTAGGCTTTTTTGAAGGCCCTCAGCTCTACATAACAGCCGGCCCTAAGACTGAGGCAGGCAGGGTGGCCTTTGTAGACCTTATCGAGTGCATCGATTGCTTGTATCGCGTCAAAAATTCTTTTCTGCTGATAGAGCTGCTGTGCTGCGCGGATGTTGTTATTATACTCAATACGCGTTTCCTCGGGCAGCGCCATGAAACCCTTCATCATTTGCGTTCCTGCTTCACTGGGCTCAGTGCTTGGCTCAGTGGCCTGCTGAGCTTGTGCGCTGTCTGATAAAATACCGAGGGCTAGAATAAATAGTGTGGGAATAGCGAAGATGAATTTCATGGTGTTGTAAACGGGCAGAGGTAAATGTGCGGAGAATGGGGAAATAAAAGGATCTATGTTTCTAGGCTTATATTGATGGTGCGTCAATCATTCAAACATCAGCCGTGCTCGGCCTTGAACAGTGCTTCATTGAGGTGAATCGTTGGCCACATAGAGATCATGCTGCTTGATGTACTGAGCCACCTTGGGTGATAGCCAGTCGGCCTCTAATGCATGCTGTATGCTGGCACGAATTTTTGTCGCTGATGCCGGGTGGTTTCCTGAGATCGAGTGAAGCTGGTATCCTGCACGAGGCTCTGGAGCTTCACCTCGTGTGTAGACAATAAATTCCACTAGGCTAGCGAGATGATCTGGGCGGTGCCACTGCGGTAATGCCTGCCACTGGTCCGTGCCCATGAGCCAGAATAGCTGAGCCTTGGGGAATCTCTCAGCCATCGCTTCTGCAGTGCGCCATGAGTAACACGGAGCTTTAGTAAGCAAGTCATGCTCGTCGACCTCTGCCCACTCGATGTCGGAGGTGGCTAAGCGGCACATTTCAAGACGCTGTTGTTCACTGGCATGAGCCCCCTCTGCTTTGTGGGGTGATTGCTTGCATGGCAGGAAAATGACCTTGTTGAGCTGAAGCGCATCTACGGCTGCTTGGGCAATGTGCAGGTGGCCGAGATGAATCGGGTCAAAGGTTCCTCCAAAGAGGCAGATCTTCATGTGCTCACTCATGGTTATTCTCTACTCGCGGCCCATGGTTTCTGCTTCCGCGCCCTTTTTAAACTCAGTCGTTTTACTCCCATACCACAGCAGGCTCGCCGTTCCCGCAAAAGCGATAATGATCACAAGAGCCAAAAGAATACTGAGGCAGGACTTCATAGCATGGACATCTTAATGGCAAGCAATCTATTGGTCGAGTATATCCTTAATCTGCTTAATCTGCTTGAGGGGATAATATTGATGCTAGAAAAAAGCCGATACTACAAAAAGCCCGTTGTTACAAAAAGCCAACGTTACACGAAGCCTTTTAGTGAGCTGGCTTAGCTGCTTGGTGTATCCCTTGTGATGCAGGCGGCATAGGCGCCATCGGTATCATCGCGGTAGGGCAGGGCTTGATGTTCGCCCGTTACTTTCCACTCGGGGTGTGAGGCGATGAAATGGGTGACCAAGTCATGGTTCTCCTCAGCGTCGATCGAACACGTTGAATAAACGATGCGGCCGGCCGGCTTGAGGCAGGGCAATGCATTTTCAAGAATGGATCGTTGAATGTCACCTAAGGCCGCGATGTTTTCTGGTTGTAAACGCCAGCGTGCATCGAGCCGGCGCCGCATCACTCCGGTGTTGGAGCAGGGCACATCGAGCAGGATGGCATCAAACTTACCGTGCCAGGCCTCGGGTGCGGCTTCGGTCCAGTCATGAGTCTCCACCGTGGCAATCTTAATGCCGAGGTTGGTGAGATTTTCATCGAGGCGTGGCAGGCGCTTCTCGTTACTATCGGTGCAGAGGATTTCCCCCTCATTATTCATCATGCTGGCGATCATCGTCGCCTTGCCTCCTGGGGCCGCACAGGCATCCAGAACACACTCGCCAGGCTTAGGTGCCATGAGCTCAACACAGTGGCGTGTTGCAGGGTCTTGAATGTAGACAAGGCCGTGTTTCATCCACTCGCTAGGCGGTGGTCCTTCAAGCTCATAGAAACCTTCAATGCCCTCCACGGGAGTTGCTTTTTGATATGCAGCCACCGTCGCTGCTGCGTCCTTGTTGAGTGAATTGACTCGGCAGTATGTTTTGGCGGCCTGGTTATTCCACTCAAGAAGTTGAGTCGCTTTGTTGGCACCGTATGATTTTTTCCAGCGCTTCCATAGCCAGTCCGGGTGAGAGAATTTGAGCTCAGGAGATAGGCCATCGAGCTGGTCGATGAGCTGCTCGCGCCTTGCGATGCACTGCCGTAACACGGCATTGATCAAGCCCCGGACCGATACCTTGCCGCAGTTGACGGTTTCGTTCACGGCAGCATGATCTGCGATTCCTAGAATGAGTAGCTGCGCGATACCGACACGGAGAATGTCACGTGTTTCATGATCGAGCTTACCTTTGCGCAGCTTCGCGATCCAGTGGTCGAGTAAGCGCCGATTACGCAGCACCGCAGAAACGATAGCTTGGAGCAGTGCGCGGTCTTGCTTACTGAGGCCATTTTTAGCGGCTTGGCGCTCGATCAGGGAATCCATGTATACGTGCCCCTTAGCCCAAGCCCTGAGGGCTGAGACGGCGGCTCGACGAACGTTGCTTGCTTGGCTGGCCATGTGCCCAGAAGCTAGCGGCATTGCGTCATTACTAAACTAAAAACGAAACATTTTCTGTTTATTGTGACAGCTGGACTTGCGGACAGACTAGCTTGGCTCTATGAATCCCTCGTGACTCGTTTTCAGAAAGTAGCTGCCGCTGCCAGCGTAGCGTTGATATTACTCATTTTTGTAGGCGCCATCGTCCGTGCCACTGGCTCAGGCATGGGCTGCCCAGACTGGCCTACCTGCTGGGGCTGCTTGATTCCTCCCACCAGTGCTGACCAGATTGATGTCAACAAGCTCGATATTGAAAAATACCGCAAGCGTGCGGCCAGGCACGGGATTGACCCTGCCAGCATCACCCGTGAGTCAGTTCTTAAGGAGTTTAACCCGACACACACCTGGGTGGAGTATCTCAACCGGCTAACCTCTCTGCCCCTCGGGCTACTGACCTTGGCCACCTTCATCATGGCACAGTGGCAGTGGCGAAAGAGACCCTCCATACCAATTACTGCTGCCTTGGCCCTGTTTCTCTTAGCGGCTAATGCCTGGATGGGCGCGCAGATTGTCTTTAGTGGACTTAAGCCGGGTATTATCACCACCCACATGGCGATGGCGATCCTGATGCTGTGTTTGCTTATCTTTCTTGCCTGGCGTGGTTGTGACAAACCTTGGCGCATGCCGGCGTCCTGCCGTAAGGGCGGGCTTCAGAAACTAGCGCTGCTGCTTTTTGCACTCATCCTTGTTGAAGGCGTGTTAGGCTCACAAGTAAGGGAAAAAACAGACGCACTCAAAGACACGCACGAATACGCACCACGGTCCGAGTGGGTGGGGGAGCTCGAGCAGAGTGTCACTTACCTTGTTCACCGCAGTGGCTCATGGGCGATCTTGGTGGTGGCCGGAATGTTTTATATGCGCTGCAAAAAAAATCGCACTGGCGCCGTCAAACTCGAGTGCCTCGTTTTTGGTATCGTGCTGTCCCAGATGTTCCTTGGCCTGATTCTTTCTCAGGTAGGCATATTGCCCATTGCGCAAGTGCTTCATATCGGGCTCTCCTCGATCCTTGTCAGCGCTCTACTGCTCTGGTTGTTAGGTTCACGCCAAGACAA
>CAWVVN010000086.1:0-8502 GCA_963933605.1 uncultured Verrucomicrobiales bacterium | reverse complement strand
TCGTTGACATTGTTTGGCTTGCTCGATTGATCAGCCCCTTTTGATAAAAGGAGGAATCGCGCAGCCGATGGCATCAGCTGTAGCTCGCAACAACTCAGCCTCACGACTTGCCACTACCCCGTCGTGCATCACCGCCAAACCCAGCATGCGAATAAGCTGCTTTTTGACTAAAGGTGCCGCATGATCAAACTTCTCGAGCGCTAGCTCAATAGATCTCAGGCCACACTCAGCTGCAGTTGCCATCTCCAGTTGCCATGGCCACTCAGCGGTAGCTGCCTGGTAGGCACTTCTCATCTGGTCCTCTCCGCCGACTGCTGCCATCGTTGTTACTAGAATATTGGCCTCGTTGATCAAGGTATCCATATTGCGATACTTCATCTTCGCCATCGATCCTGGTCGAAAATGTGAATTCAGATGACGCTCCACAACATGCTGCAGCATGAACTCAAACAAATCAACCTGGCCGTCACTAGCAATCAACCACTGCGTAATTTCTACAAAACGATCGTATTCAGGCAAGGACAAGCGCCTCAGTGTTGGAATAGATAAATCCACTAAAGCGACTTTCTCAGAAGAATGCAAATCGCCCAGCTGATGATTCCATTGCAGCGCTAGTTTACCGGCATCCTTGCCAGCACCATTTTTAATAAACAAGATTTCCTCATCACGTAGTTTATTATCCTCTGCCAACAATAATCCAAAGATGAGTGCCTGCGCTTCTTCACGGTCATGACATGCAGATACCCAGTCCGCGTGCAAGGATTCATAGAGCAAGTGACCAACCGCAGCATCCACCTCAGAGGGTTCTCCCAAGCGATCTATCTGCGCACGAGAAATGGGAGGCGGCGTGGCTGCAGTCGATCCGCTAAAGCCACTAGCCCGTGTATCTCGTTGGTGTTCACTTGTGGCCCTGCCCTCTGCTACATCCGGAAGCGTGGTTGCCACAAACTCACCATCCCAATTTTTTTGGATCGCCTTGATTCTGATATTTAGAGGTGGGTGAGTAGCAAGCCCGTAGCTGAACATTCCCCCATCTGCAAAAAACAAATGGCTCGCCTCGGTTGCTTTCGGTGCATTGATCGTGGACCCATGCTGTTGACCCCCGATCTTTTTCAAGGCACCAGCAATACCTTCAGGATCACGTGTAAACTGCACTGCCGAGGCGTCCGCCAAATACTCACGTTGGCGTGAAATAGCCGCCTGAATCAACCTGCCAAAAAAAACGCCAATACTACCGACGATCATCAAAGCCACACCCGCCAGGACAATAACCACGACTACTACAGCACCACTATTTTTACTGTTGGAGCTGCGAACCCGCATAAAACGCAAGGCCTGAAACAACATGCGCCCTATCATGGAAATCATTAAAACACCAAACAGAAGCCCCATGAGCCTCATATTGAGTTTCATATCTCCATTGAGAATATGGCTAAACTCGTGTGCCACCACCCCCTGGAGCTCTGATCTACTGAGCCTTTGGAGACATCCTCTCGTTACCGCGACAACCGCATTACCAGGTTCGGTTCCAGCAGCAAAGGCGTTGATCGCTAGTTCATCATCCATCAACCAAATGCCGGGCACAGGCAAGCCTGAGGCAATCGCCATTTCCTCCACTACATTGACCAGCCGGCGCTCATCAGCATCATTAGTATGCGGATCTATCTGCCTAGCACCGAGGTCTTTGGCGACAACCGCACCACCACCATTGAGCTGCATGGTTTTAAACAGACTCCCTGTGCCCATGACTCCACCTGTTCCCAGCGCGGTAGCTGTAAACACCCCTGGCATCCAAGGGTTCACAGTCATCCCCGTATAGAGCATTGCTATATAAACAATACCATACACCGATAGGATCACGCCGATGATGGCCAGCGCAAAATAGACAACCAACCATTTGGTCCTACGTCTAGCGTCATCCTGTGCCGCGAAAAAGTTCATTGGAATTGATGGGCTAAAGCTGCCTCAAGCAGATGTTGGCCAAGGCAACTAAAATTCAACTTTTACAGCTTCGCGCTCACTCTCTTCAGTCACCTCAAACAAGGTTGCCGTGCCGAAATTAAACATGCCGGCAATAAGGCTAGAGGGAAACACCTCAGTCTGTGTGTTGTATTGAGTGACCGCATCATTGTATGCCTGCCGAGAGAAGGCTATTTTGTTTTCAGTCGATGTCAGCTCTTCACTGACCTGCATCATATTAACATTACTTTTAAGATCAGGGTAAGCCTCAGAAAGAGCAAAAAGACGACCAAGCGCACCGCCAAGGCCACCCTCAGCGGCCATCAATGCCCCCATCGAAGAAGCGTCCTCAGTATTGGCACTCTGACGAGCTGAGCTGGCCATGTTTCTGGCCTCAATGACACCCTCAAGCGTCTCTTTCTCGTGTTTCATAAAACCCTTAGCGGTTTCCACGAGATTAGGAATTAAGTCATAGCGCCGCTTTAACTGCACATCGATTTGTGCAAACGCATTGCGGTATAGATTACGGAGCTTAACAAGGCCGTTGTATATACCGATCACCCAGAAGGCGACGACAAGAACAAGACCTGCCAGAACTGCGAGAATAGTAATAGCTGTTGTCATAATAGTAGTATGGTTATTGGTTGATAGGACCCATGGCAAAAGGCGCAACAATGCCCTACGAAACCTATTCTATCGGAGCTCATCTTCTTTGCCATTATAAAAACAACACAGGATTGTAGCGCTCCGGTTCCGCGCAGATAGCTGAGACTCCTAGCTCTTGACCTTCTTGCTAAGCAAGCTCTTTAAATCCTCCAGCATCATATAAACCGAGGGCACGAGCAACAGCGTGATAAAGGTCGCAAAAAGGATACCAAAACCAAGGGAAACTGCCATCGGCACCAGAAAGCGAGCCTGCATATCAGTTTCCACAAGCATCGGCATCAGGCCAGCAAAGGTCGTTAACGAGGTCAGCAAAATCGGGCGGAAACGGGCAGCTCCAGCATTGTGCACCGCATGGATCAGACTACCGCCCTCTTTTCGATGACGGTTCACATATTCCACCAAAACCAGGCTGTCATTAACAACAACCCCAGAAAGGGCTATAATGCCACACAGTGACATAATGCTGAGGTCCATGCCCATGAGGATGTGTCCTGCCACAGCTCCCACAATACCAAAGGGAATCACACTCATCACGATCACTGGCTGAATGTATGATTTCAGAGGAATGGCCATGAGCACATAGATGCCTAAGAGGGCAAAGACAAACTTCACCCCCATCTCCGAAATCGAATCCTTCTGATCTTTCTGCTCACCCAAGTAATCCCATGAAACACCGGGGAATTTCGCAGACAGCCCGGTAAGAACCTCATCCGTGAAGAGGGAAACAACCTCGTTAGCATTCGCCTTTGCTCGGTCAACATCGGCACTGATCTTAATCGAGCGCTTACGGTCTACCCGGTGAATCGATGCCGGACCGCGCGCTGGACGAGCATTGGCCACCACAGCAAGAGGAACCTCACCTCCCTCTATGGTTTTTAAACGAACACCTTCAAGATTCTTGATCGATTTCCGCTCTTCAGCAGGATAGCGCACCATAACCTTGAGCTCATCTCGTCCACGCTGAATGCGCTGCACCTCCTCACCATAAAATGACTGCCTGATCTGCAGCGCAATCGATTGCAAACTAAAGCCCATGGCCCTACCTGCAGGTGTAACCTCCTCATAAATAAGCTCTCGTTTGCCCCTGCGGTTATCCGTTGAGATATCTTTGACCCCCGCGTAACCATTGAGTTCATTGGTAATGTGATCTGCCGCTTTCCTGAGCATGCCAAGATCTCGCCCTGAAATTTCAATATCTATGGCATTGCCACTGGCTCCCGTTTCCTGCCGAAAACTCAATTCAACCACACCCGCAATCAAACCAATTTCTCGGCGCCACTCAGCAATAAATTCATCTGCCGAAATACTCCGATCAGCCGCGGGCTTGAGCTCCACAGTCACCTCGCCGAGATTACTACCAATAGGAATGCGGTCTGCACCAAAACCCATCTGAAAGGGCTGCGTGCCAGAAGTTGCCAAAATATGCACGGATACAGGCTTGCCGTTGGAATCCTTATGCCGTGCACCCACTCGCTGTGCCGCTTTTTCAATCTTCTTGATTTCCGCCTCTGTCGTCACGAAAGGAACCCCCGTCGGCATCTCAAGCTTTGCAGTGACCACATCGCCTTCCACCTTGGGCATAAACTCAAATGGGACCCACTTCCCCATCACCAGCCCAAAGACAGCCATTAAGAGCGCCGCAAAAACTGCCCATACCGAATAACGATGGCGCAGACAACTCATCAGAGCTGGCTTATAGATGCTCTGCACAAATGTCTCCAAACCACCGGCAACCCTGCGCTGAATACGAAAGATGACATTGACCTTGTCTCCCTCTACATGGGGCTTGAGCAAGGCGAGGTGCGCTGGCAAAACAAGCTTCGATTGAAGCAGCGAAAACAACAGCACAGGGATCACCACTAAAGGAATATTGGGCCATATTTTACCACTGACACCGCTGATACCCAGCATGGGAGTAAAGGCTGCCATCGTCGTCAACACCCCAAAAATGACAACGGTGCCCACTTCATGGGTTCCTCTCCAGCTTGCTTCACGGGGATGTTCACCGCCCTGAATACGCCGATACACGTTTTCCCCGACGATGATGGCGTCATCGACGACGATACCCAGCACAAGGATAAACGCGAACAGCGATATCATATTGATCGACACCCCCAGTTCTGGCATCAGCCAAATCCCGCCGGCAAAAGAAACCGGAATTCCAAGTGCCACAAGAAATGCCAAGCTCGGCCTCAAGAACAAGGCCAGCACCAGAAAAACAAACACCAAGCCCGTAGCTCCATTACGAATCAAAAGGCTCAAGCGTCCCTTAAGCAGCTCACTACTATCATTCCAAAGTTCCAACTCGACCCCCTCTGGCAATTGCCCAGGAGCCACATTGCCAATGTAGTCCTTAACTGCCTCTGATATCAGCAAAGCATTCTGTTCACCCGTACGATAAACATTCACCAATACTGTAGCTCTACCGTCAAAATGAGAGCTGATATCGACATCCTCAAAACCATCTATAATCGTTGCGATTTCTCGAAGCAAAAGGATTGATCCGTCGGGTTTCGTCGACACTACAATATCTTCAAATTCCTTGGAGGTATATCGCTTACCCTTTGCCCGGATGACGACTTCACCTGCCTCTGTACGTATCGAGCCACTGGGCAGGTCAAGCGAAGTTCTTCGCACCGCATCAGCCACTTGCTGCAAGCTGAGCTTATGGCTACGAAGTATTCCCTCAGAAACCTCAATGGAAATCTCGTATGGCCTGACTCCAGTTAAGGCAGCTTTGGTAATCTTTGGTTCACCACGCAGCATGCGGTTTATCTTTGCCCCCATGCCAACGGGCTGCGGAGCCTTATAATCTAACAAGCCATCACGCACAATCTCTCCCAGTTCGCGCATTGTCTTCTCATCCGCATCAGCTGAGACAGCAATACTCATCACCTGCATATCCAACCTCGCTTCTTCCAAGATCGGCTTTTCAGAATTTTCAGGGAAATTGCTAATCGCATCCACCTTGGACTTCAGGTCCCCCATCACATCACGAACTTCGTAACCCGTCTCCACCTCCACGGTTACCGCACCCATTGATTCCGTTGCGGTGGAAGTCACCCTTTTCACCCCGTCAACATCGGCGATGGCATCCTCGAGTGGCAACAAAATCCCATCTTCAACTTCCTCCGGTGTCGCATTGGGAAACGGCACCTGCACGATTACCGCGTCCAGTGAAATATTGGGAAACACCTCCTTCTTGAGCTTAAACCAAGTCGTAATGCCCGCCAGCATCACCAACAACATGATGAAGTTGGCGGCAACGTGGTTTCTACTGAACCATTGGATGGCTTTTTGCATGTCTCTAATTAAAAATATTCTTTATTGATCGCCGCCTTCAGCTTGCTCTTGCACAGAGAGCCTCATGCCAGGAACCGGTGTCTCCATGGGACTGACAATGACCTTAGCTCCATCACTCAAGCCGGCAGAAACGAGCACGCTTTTCTCAAGTGTGCGAGCTAGCGTCACTGGGGTGACCTCCAATTCATTGGCCGTATTGACCGTGAGTAATGTGTTGTCGGGCCTCAATGCACTGCGAGGAACCTTGATAACCCCCTCCATGATTCCCCCCTGTATTTGAGCCTGTACAAAAAGACCCAGCGGCGGCAGGAGGTATGGGCCGGCTTCAGATTGCGGCTTTATCCCTACTACTAAATACATCGTCATGGTCTGCTGATCGACCACCCCCTCGTTGCGCACAATAGTGCCATGCCATTGCCTATCGAAACCCCCTAACAAGGCATTAACAATTACCTTAGATCCTACAATCTTATCTTTATCCAGATATCCTAATTCCTCAAGAGTCACCGGCACACGCGCTTCAAATGCATTCGCTGAATACAGGTCTGCCAAGCGCGCGCCGATCATAATATAAGAGCCTAGATCGGTATAGCTCGCCTCAACCCGGCAATCATAAGGAGCGCGCAGTTTGGTTCGCTCTAGGTCACGCTTCGCTTTCCCCACGGATGCTATGGCAGCGGCAATGTGAGCCTGGGCACTCTCAATTTGAGGTTTGCGCAGCACCAACTCGGAGGGTTCCCCTCTTCCTAGTTTTTGCCAATCACGCGCCGCCTGATCAGCGCGCGCCTGCTCTTGGACGATTAATAACCTGGCATCCGCCAGAGAAGATTTTGCTGCAGCGAGTGCGGAAACATAGTCTGCACTGTCTATTTCCAACATGATTTCATCATGAGAAAACTGACCGCCCACCTCAAACTTCGGAGAGACCATCACCACTCGACCCATCACTTCTGACGCCGCCTGAGTTCGCCTTACCGGCTCTACCCTGCCTTGAGTCCTAATGACTAATTGCTCGGCGCCTACACTAACTTCCATCACATTGACCACAGGAATGACCCGAGGTGGCAATTCCTTGTCCGCCTCAGGCCCATTATCCTTGAGATATTTCATCACAACAAGACCGACGAATAATACGATGATAAGCGCAACTATCTTAGATCGGTGCACCCACTTACCCGAAGTCGTCGAGTCGTCTGATTGGGAATATTTTACTTCTTCGCTCATAAATTATTGTTTCATTACTGTTTCATTACTGTTTCATTTCAAAACCACCCCCAAGAGCAAGGTGAAGGTCTACGCGATTAACCAACCGCAGCCTTCTCAAAGTGGTATATTGTGACTCAAGTTGTATCTTGCTCGTCTGTGCGGCAAACAAGGTCAGAACATCTCCATTGCCATCTCGATAGTCATCCTCCGCAGCCTTAGCCGCATCCCGTGCTAGATCACGCGCATCTCGAATTTCTTGTTCGCGCCGGTGCAGCCATCGTTCGTTTGCCAATGCCTGCTCCACTTCACCAAAAGCGTTAAGCACCGTTTTTTGAAGGACGGCAAGAGCCTCACGTTGACTCGATTTGCGAATACGAATCTCACCACGCACACGACCGCCGGTGAGAATCGGCTGTAATAAATTAGCTCCAATAGACCACACCCCAAAATCACTATTAATAATATCACCCAATGACTCCGTTGTCGTTCCTGTCCTACCGGTGATTTTAAAACTCGGGAAAATGGCTAACTTTGCTTCTTTAATGCGCTTTGTCGTGGCTGCGTAACGCCGCTCAGCAGCTATAATATCTGGCCTACGCAGTAAAAGTTCTGAGGGCAATCCGGCCGGCGGCGGCGACGCTATATGCGGCAAGCTCGCACGCCCATACATTTTGGCTGCCGGATATCTTGCCGCCAGCAATTCCAGTTGTCGGCGAGCCGTCTCTTGATTGCCTCGTTTTGCTGACAATTCAGCCTTTGCACTAGCCACATCAGACTGAGACAACCTCAGCTGAGATGCTGAGCCCCCTTCGGCGCGCATATCCCGCTGGTATCGACCTCTGACCGCTTCCTCTGTTTGCTCCCTTAAACTTAATGCCTGCTGGGCAAGTGATACTTGTTGGTTAGCTTCAGCCAAGGCAAACCACGCCTTGCAAACCTGGGCCGCCAGTGATGCCCGCGCAGCACGATAGTCCTGACCGCCCGCCTGCCAACTGGCAAGGGACGCAGATTTTCCAGCACGAGCACGACCCCAGATGTCTGGTTCCCAATCAACCTTCAGGTCCACGCCGTAGCTTTCTGATATAATTGAACCTCCAAAAGGAAACCCAATAAATCTTGTCTTCCGCCGATCCGCATCTGAGCTCAATGCCATTTGGGGCCTAGCCAGCGCTCCTTCTACGCGCGCAGCCTCCAGCGCTCTTTCAAGACGCTCAGCGGCAATACTCATCTCATGATTGGCTCCCAAGGCCTCGTCCACAATTGCTGTGAGATCGCTATCGCCAAATCGTTGCACCCAATTGACATCAACCCCAGACTTCGCCTGCTTGCTTGCAGACCAGCTAGCGGGCACGGGTTGGGTGAGCTCCG
>CAWVVN010000085.1:0-8549 GCA_963933605.1 uncultured Verrucomicrobiales bacterium | reverse complement strand
TGATTGTGGCTAGCCTTGGATTCTTTAGCTCAACGGCAGAAGCTGTTATTATAGTTGGTCCAGATGGGGTTAACCCATATGAAGACATAAACTATACCGCCAATGGCTCTAATTTATATACATATTATGAAGCATTAAGTGGAGTAACTAAGAATGATTTACCAGGCACTCTATTTCTGGAAACTTCTCGCGATGGTAGCGGCCAGTCTGAAGTCATTACTGGCTACAATGATGCTGGAGGTGATATTAATAACGCTAGCACCAACAGTTCACAATCATTGACTTTAGCTCAAGCGGGGTCACTGAGCTATAATCAGCAAAATGAGTATGTGCGGTTTCTCCTCAGCGCCAATCAGCGCGGTACGGAAGGTGAAGATTTTTACAAGGTCGGAAAACTGGAAATTTATACATCAAAAAATGATACGTTTGACCTTGCTACTTTAGAGTCGAGCGTAGGCATTGGCCCTGACCAATACACCTTGGCCTATGCGTTCGAAGCCACCGGGACGGAGATATACGGCGATGATGAAACAGGCGATGGCGCACTAGCATTACAATATACTACAGGGAATTCAAATTGGGATGTAGCACTGTATGTCCCATTAGTTAATTTCGAGGAAAAGGGTGGCAGCGGCGAGACTACATTTATACATTTCATAGTGGAATACGAAGACAATGCCGGTTTTGATACTTGGAGTGTTGCTGTCGATAACACCTTAATTCCCGAGCCATCCAGTGCCATTTTGATCTCTCTCGGTGGACTCATGGGCCTACTAAGAAGGCGTCGGTAGGGAGCTTCATCTTCCTCCACTTGTCTGAGGGACCCGTGGCTTAGTGTCCCGGTTTGGGGTTATTGGATAAATCAAGCTGTCACTGCTCAGGGGCCAAGGTGACTCACAAGGAACGATTCACCCTCAATATGCGTGTTAGTTAATGCATCCTAACTAAATTCGACCCTTTTTAAATAAGGGGTGGAAACTATAAGTCACTTTTTATTATTTAATAATATTAATAAAAAAGGCTCCAAACCTCTTTATTTATCTTATTTTTGCCTTTTTGTTACTTAAATATACCGCAAACCAATCTTTTAAGGTTTAAAAAATATAATCGCCTAGGGATGCAGAATCGGCTAACTTGATTGCCTTATGAAATCATTCCTCATTCAAATTTCATTTTTCAAAGTCTCCATGGCCGCATTAATCGCAGCCACGATAGGTCTTTCTCACACCGCAGTGAAAGCGGCTGCAATTATTGTTGATAGTTCCAATTCAGTGTATCACGACAATGCTGATTCCGACAATGAAGCATACTTCTTTTATTACGATATTGCCAAATCTGACTCTGATTTAGATGACACTTTTCTTGAGACAGGAGCCTCTGGTAGTTCTACTCTAATCACTGCTTACAACGATGGTGATGGCACAGCCAATACGCCTACCGACAATTTGAACACGGCCACTGCAAATTCCCTTACCCTAGCTCAGGCTGGATCATTTACCTACAATGGCAGCCAGTGGGTCACCTTTTACCTTGATGCAAATCAGAAAGGCAACACCTTCTACGATGTCGACAAGTTAGAGATCTACACCTCAGCCTACAGCCAAGTAGATAGCTACAACACCTCTGGCACGAACGTTGTCACTGATGGCAACCTGGCTTATTCCTGGAATAAAACAGATGACAATGGTGGAGATGTTCTTAGTCTATTTTACGGAAATGGCGCTTCAAACTGGGATGTCGCTTTGTACGTTCCGCTGGATCAATTCACCACCATTAACACGGACTCCAGTATTCCTGATACCGAGGAGACCTATATTCAGTTCTACGTCGAATACACGGACACCGCCGGAGCAGATACATGGGGCTATGACAGAGGTGCTGACATCATCCCTGAGCCGTCCAGCGCGCTCCTTGTTTCCCTTGGAGGACTCATGAGTCTTCTGAGAAGGCGTCGATAGGACTTTGCCTTTATCTGCCTTACTAGCCAGCGCCTTACCAGCCAACAAACTGATGGACCATTGTGCGCCATCTACTCATGGCTTTTATAGAGCATGATAACAGCACATACTTGTGCTGTGTGCATCATGATTGCCTAAAGCATCTAGCCGAGGGGGCAATGTGGGACTAGGCAGGGCGCCAATCAGAGTATAGGACCCACTTGCCTCGTTGTTAAGCAGGGGCACCAATAGCTTCGCCAGCAAGTGGATCTTCATCACTTGGGGGCTCTTCGACCACAGACTTTTTGGGAATTCCCTCATCCGTTTGGTTGCCTGGCACCTTGCGGTCATTGGGATGCGTAGGTGGATTTTTCATTTCACCATGCTCCATTATATCTTTCACCTGCTGGGCATTCAGTGTCTCAAACTCCAATAAGGCCTCTGCGAGCAGCTTAAGCTCGTCACCGTGTTCAGCGAGTAACTTCTCGGCTAATGCATAGGAATCATCAATAAGCTTCTTGATCTCTGCATCAATCTTGCGAGCCGTTTCTTCAGAGTAACCCTTCGATTTCCCTATATCTCGGGCAAGGAATACCTCTCCTTCAGCCTCTCCGTATTCGACCATTCCTAGATCTTCACTCATGCCCCACTCGCAAACCATCTTGCGAGCAATATTGGTAGCCATGCGAATGTCTCCAACAGCCCCGTTGGTCACATTGCCAAAAGTGATCTCCTCAGCGACTCGGCCACCCATGGCAACACAGAGCTGATCGGTCAATTCTCTCTGGCGGTAGGTGAACTTATCTTCTTCTGGTAAGAACATGGTCGAGCCAAGTGATGGACCTCGAGGAATAATCGTCACCTTGTGTAGTGGGTCTGTGTGCTCAAGTAATTCATTGAGGATAGCGTGGCCAGCCTCGTGGTATGCCGTATTTTCTTTTTCCTTTTCACTCAGTGCGAGACTACGGCGTTCACGCCCCCATCTCACCTTATCCCTGGCCTCCTCCATCTCTGCCAGAGTGACCTCTGAAAGGCCTTTACGCGCTGCCAGCAGAGCCGCTTCATTGATTAAATTAGCCAACTCAGCACCCGAGAATCCTGGTGTGCCACGGGCGATGATGGTCAGATCTGCATCTGGATCCATCTTGATTTTTTTCACGTGCACGTTCAAAATTTCCTCTCGTCCATTGACATCGGGAAGCCCCACGGTCACCTGACGGTCAAATCTTCCTGGACGCAGTAGTGCCGGATCCAGCACGTCGGGCCTGTTGGTAGCGGCAATGATAATAACTCCGGTGCGGGTATCAAAGCCATCCATCTCAACGAGTAAGGCATTGAGTGTTTGCTCCCGCTCGTCGTGACCTCCGCCCATACCATGACCCCGGTGGCGGCCAACAGCGTCAATTTCATCAATAAAGATCAGACAAGGAGAGTTCTTCTGGCCTTGCTCAAACATGTCACGCACGCGGCTAGCTCCTACGCCAACAAACATTTCTACAAAGTCGGAACCCGATATTGAGAAGAAAGGCACATCTGCCTCTCCCGCAATGGCGCGGGCAAGGAGGGTTTTACCTGTGCCGGGAGGGCCTACCATCAGCAAACCCTTGGGAAGGTTACCGCCCAGCTTTTGAAACTTCTTGGGATCACGGAGATATTCTACCACTTCAACGAGTTCATCCTTGGCCTCTTCAATTCCCGCAACATCTTTGAACGTCACCCTTTTTTTGTCCATGGTCAGAAGCTTGGCCTTGGACTTACCAAAGCTCATGGCACCACGACCAGCAGACTTCATCTGATGACGGAACAGAAAGAAAATGATAATGATGATGAGGAAAATGGGGAGAATCTGAATCATAAACATCCTAAGCATGCCAGAATCAGGCTGGAAAGGCGCGAGATTATTAATAAATGCTCGTTCTGACTCATTCAGCTCCATGTAGTTGATGTCTAATTCAAAAGGGGCAAGATCCTCATCCTTGCTCGCCGCAGGGGCACCCGCAAACTTGTAGCGCGTGCCTACAATATATTTGTTGTCTGAGCCATCAGCGGAGAGCATTTCAAACGCTCTTTCAGGACGATCACCAGGCTCCAAGATCTCTGATCTTGCCAGCATCTTGCGAAGGTCATCAAGCGTGTACAATGCCCCACCTTCTTGGATAGGGAGGTCGGAGACGACACGTAGCGGAATAGAATGGCGAGCCAAAATCGCTTTGATTTCGTCATCGTGAAACTGAGTGATGACGGGAATGCGAAACTCTTCTTGAGGCGCATTTTTTTTGTCTTCCATCCATGGATCGACCTTGTAGAAAAAGCCGTTGATTCTTTGAACTGCGGCAGATTCCCCGGATTTCTTCAGCTTAAACCGAGAATCTGGGAATTTCCCCTCGTTCTTGTTGGGCAGCACCTGATTGGTGATGATTTTACCGGAATCAACATAATCCCTAAATTGTGTGTAGGTGAGACGCTCTGGCTTGCCAAAACCACTCGATTGCCACGCCATAAAAAGAATACCTGTGGCAATAGCCATGAGGACAAGGACACGCCAGTTGATGGCACCTCCGGGTGATGGTTGGCCTGCGCCTTTTCCTGATCCACGCGGTAATGGTGGAGGTTCGGGTGGTGATTCTTGAGACATGAAGATAATGGAAAGTTAATGGGTGATCGATATATCGCAGATAATGTGCGAATGGCGTCAATCTAGCGCGGTATTCGAAAAAGAAAACGCTTAATTTGCAACAAAATCACTGTTTTAAGTCAAAAAACCCAACATCGATAACCTGGGCAAGATGTCACCACCTCACACCCCCTCTTACGCCCCCCTTTGCGCCCCTCCCCTTTGCGAATGACTCTCATACACACGTACTTGTTAAATGTGCGTTTCTCATTAACATAATGCCCGTGGCAAAACCAGTTGACCATCATCCCCGCACTCACCGCCATCTTCACCATTTCCGTGGATGGCTCGAAAGCCTGCCCGGTTTTAAAAGAATAAGGCCAGCAGCACCTAGTGGTATTCGATACGCCGGTAGCTTGGTCGATGTTTTTGCTTCCTTTGTATCGCTCGATAACCAGGTCGACCGCGCCGAGGCAGAGGTGGCGCTTGATCTCCTACGCCACGCCTTTCCCGAGGCTGACCACCGCTGGCTAGCTCGCCGCCTTCACCGAGCTTTGGCAAACCCACAATCGCCGGATAGGCTGACCACTTCATTACGCAAGGAACTCAATAAAGACGAAATCGTATCGCTCGGTCTGCAGCTTTATTTATTGGTCGTTGCCTCTCACTCAGCTTTCCGAGGACAACATGCTTTCACTCAAGTGATGGAGAACCTGGGCGCTAAAACCGTGGCTGATGCGATTTTTGCTGAGATGAACGAAGAGCTGCATTCTGAGCCGCTGCCCTTTGATAAGGTATTGTTCTCCGCAGAGCCAGAGACTGATGTCATGATGCCAGAGCGCTTAGTGGGCTATTCTTTTTGCTCCTATCGCTCGCAAGACATTATCCTCATTCGTAACCGTGGCAGCCATCCTATTTGGGTCAGCGGCAGTTCACTCGAGCCAGGACAAATTCTGAGGCTCAGACCACACCAAAGCATCGGCTTACCTGACTGGACCATCTCATCGGACGATATTACTTTTTTCCTCAACGCATCACGCACAGGACACAGGCAATCCCTCTATCTCAATGAAAACGGATCAACCCTCTCCGCTGAGCGTACCCGATCTCGCCATAGCACGGTGAGGTTAGACTTCGGGCTGAATGTGCATGTGGAGGCACTCACCGAAACAAATATCTCTCTAGAATCTGGTGAGCAAATTGCTGTCGGTAATGTTTACAAACTTCCCGTATCGGGCAAACTCATCCTTGCAGGCGAAGCCGAAACCAGTCTGGAGTTGCTTCGCAAGCAGGCCATGAAGGCTGGCAGCCGCTTCAAAATGGATGCTGGCAGACAGGAGTGCATTGTTTCCAATGATCCATCTGAACTCAAACGTGGAGATGTGCTGCTAAGTTCTGGGCTGGCTCGCAAGACCGTGTTGAAAATCGACTACAACGCGCAAACGGCCGAAGGCAATCTTACCATCATCAGTTCAGAACGAACCGTGCTCGTCAACGGTCAACCTGTTCGCAATGACTGTAAGCTCGTCGATGGCTCGCTCATTAGAATCAGTGCCAACCAGGCCGTCCGGTGCCGCTTTAGTGAAGGCCTCTTAGACGAAGAGCGCGCCGTCATTCGCACCGTAGATGTCGAGAACCTCAATCATCGTTTTGGCAATGATAAGACCATTCTTGATAATGTATCCTTTTCTATCAAGCGGGGCGAGATGCTATGCATCATGGGACCAAGTGGCAGTGGTAAAAGCACGCTGCTATCGGCTTTAGCGGGTCACCTCAAACCCAACCGTGGCATGGTTAGGCTCAATGGCGTCTCACTTTATGATCACCGTGTCAAACTTGCCCCCTTTATCGCCAGTATGCCTCAAGAGGAGGCACTCAACCCTCAGCTCACGGTAAGGCAGCACCTTATTCACGCCTGCACGATTAGGAGACCTCACCTATCATCCGTTGAACACTCCAAACGTGTGGAGTCTATTCTTGCTGAACTTGCCCTGCAGCCATTAGCGAGGCGTCGCGTTGGCTCAGCCGATGACAAAACACTCAGTGGAGGTGAGCGCAGCCGCCTCAACCTCGGCCTTGATCTTGGCAGCGCCGCAGAAATCTTCCTCTTTGATGAACCCATATCGGGACTCTCCTCCAAAGACTCCGAGCATGTGACAGAAACGCTTCATTCCCTTTCTCGTGACAATATTGTGGTCGCCTCGATGCATCGTCCGGGTGCTCGTGTATTACGTATGTTTGACAAGGTTCTGATGCTTGATCAGGAGGGACGCATTGCATTCTACGGCACCCCAACAGCCATGCATCAATATTTTCACGAAGCCTGTGGCGACCTCAACATCCTACCACCAGCAAGACTGAAAAGTCATGACTTAAAAGCCGCAGATGCCGATTTTGTCTTTGATGTATTGGAAACTCCATTGCATGGAAGGGCAAGTCGAGAGAGCGGAGGCGTGCGGCGCTTCCCCTCGACCTTCTGGCAAGAACGATTTGAGGGCAGCCAACTTATCGATGAGGTTAGTAAGGGAGAAAGCCCAGACCAAAGCAAGCCGGGTAATGTCATGCTCAATGATGATCAAATGGCAGTGCCGACGCGCACGCGCAGACAACGAAGTGCTGAATGGATTCGTTTGTTCCGCACCCACTTGCATCGCTCGTTGATTTCAAAATTCAGAAATCGAGGCACGGTTTACAGCATCCTGTTAGAGTCGCCTCTGCTCGCCCTCCTCATTGGCGCCACTTTACGCGCTTCGCCTGACGGCCCCTATGAGTTCAACAGCGCACTTCACTTACCCGTCTACTTATTTCTTACCGCCACCATCGGTATGTTCCTGGGCCTTACCAACAGCGCGACTGAAATTTTACGCGACTCCCCCTTATTAAGACGCGAACGCAATTGCCGACCGGGGACCTTTTTATATGTCAGTGCGAAGTTTATATCGCTCTCTCTTCCCGCACTTCTTCAATGCGGCATCTACACATGGCTGGGCCACAGCATGCTCGATATTCACGGTATGTTTTTAATGCACTGGGGGTGGATGACCTTGATCGCTCTCTGTGGTACTGCCATGGCATTAACCATATCATCCATCGTTACTACCGAGCGGGCCGCTCTTAGCTCAGTGCCCTTGTTGCTCGTTCCACAAATCTTACTCGCTGGCGCACTGGTTTCTTTTGAGGAAATGAACCGCGGCTTATTCCACGGTGCTGACGAAGGGCGAGGGCAAGGTGCAGAACCCATTCCCGCACGCGTCATGCCATTGCGTTATGCTTACGAGGGCATGATGGTCACTCAAGCTACAGAAAATCTGTTTGAAAAACAACGCCGCAAGATCCAAGCGGACATTAATCCACTGAAGCAACGCACCAATAATCGCCTGGCGGGCATGGAAGACCAAGGGCTCAAGCCCGAGGAGAGTAAACGACTCAAGATCCTCACTGAAGCCCTGACACGACTGATGGCATCTGAGGCCATCACTGCAAGTGAATCACTAGAGCTCTCGAGGTCCATTACCCACGCGGGACGACACAAAAACCTAGAGACTCTATTAGCAATTCCTCCCTATCCCGAGGATGCTACCATCACTACAAAACCAGTAAGAGATTTCTTTGTGAACAATCGCACTGACCTGTTAGTGACCAAGGGCGAGATTGATCGCTTAGATTATCGTAAAAGCAAAAAAAGGAATATTTTCCTCGCAGAGCATAAGTACTGGCTGGGTGTTGAATCAAAGACAACGCACGCCTGCTTGTTGGTATTGGCGGGCTGTATTGCGCTGTGTCTAGGCCTCACGTCTTTCTTTCTTCAGCTGCGCAGTCAGAGGGTTCGCTAGAACAACAGCTAAAGAAATAGCGGAACAGTAGCTGGGGCAACAGTCGCCTTTTACTCGCTTGCTATAGCCAAGTTCCGAATGGCCTCTCGATACGTGAGAAGCTCATCGCCAGGCTGAATCTTTAATGCTTTATCAAGATGATCGATGGCCTTGCTGTAACGCCTT
>CAWVVN010000084.1:0-8741 GCA_963933605.1 uncultured Verrucomicrobiales bacterium | reverse complement strand
CCACCATTTTAAAAGGCTCAGGTTAACCCCTGAGCCTTTTTTGGGTCCAGGGCCTCCGCGTGAGGAGCACTTCCTTGAGCAGGCAAGGAAGCTTCTGTTTGACTGATTATCTTTATCGCCCAACGGATCAGCCACAGCTGGCCTTACCAGCCGTAAAATTGGCGATTGCTTGATTGTATAGTTTTCCAAATAGTCTATATAAGTGGCCTATTGTAACTCCCCTTATCATGTCGACTGAAACTGAGCCATTATTCAACGCTGAAAAAGAGATTGGTGACTACCTGATCGGCGAATTGGTCTACAAAGGAGCCTCTACATCTACCTGGGAGGCTACCCAGATATCGGTTCAACGTGAGGTCCTCGTCTGCAGCCTTGATCAGCAGCACATCGGTGACGATGATATGCGAGCCTCTTTCATTGCTGATGTAAGAATAAAAGCTGCCGTGGATCATCCCTTGGTAGCCTCTGTCCTCGAAGCCGTCAATGAGGGGCCTTTTTGTTATTTTGCCTATGAAAAAGTCAAAGGCAGGGACCTAGGTGATCTACACGACAAGGGAGAAACCATCAGCCCGCTTCATGCTGCCCGCATCATCCGCAATATTTCCGGGGCCTGTGAGCACATGGAGTTGAGGAATGTTGCCACGCTGAACCTGTCCCCGCACGATATCTTTGTGGATCAAGACTTCCACTGCCGCATCTCCAATTTGGCAGTTTCAGGCCAGCCAAATCAAGCCCACATCAAAAAAGACAAAGAGCTGCTCGGTCATTTGCTTCAGGACATGATCGCGCCCAACGAACCAGGATCTACGCGCACCAATTCCCTGCTTGGCTCGATGGCATATCTTAATAATGCCCAACCCATGTCATGGTACCAAATCCATGAACTCTCCGGTGAGATTCAACGACAACTGACCAGACCGGGTGAGAGTGGCCAGATCAAGAGCTCAACGATGCATATCGATTCGACGACGATTCGTTACCTTCGTATTTCTCCCTTAATAGGAAAAATCATCATCCTTGTTTTTGCCCTTTTGGCGATTATCAGTCTTATTTTTTACCTGTCGACCTTGAAACCTAAAGTCGAAAAACGTGACATTGCCGATATGGTCAACATCCCAGCGGGCAAATACCCGGGTCCTTATGGCTTTCACATTAAGGTTCGAGGCTTCTGGATCGATGCCCACGAGGTGACGATTCAGGAATACGCAGCATTCATCAAGGCGATCTCATCTCTGCCCGAGGATATGCAAAATGTTTATCAGCACGAAGATCAACCTGCCGACAAAACTTCACATGTTCCCGATGATTGGCAAGCTCTCTACACCGCAGCCAAAGAAGGCAAAACATGGAATAAGCACAGTATGGAAATTTATCATCCCGTGATAGGGGTCGATTGGTGGGACGCACACGCCTATGCAGAGTGGAAGGGCCGCAGTCTGCCAAGCTATGATGATTGGTATGCCGCTTGCTCGGCAAGCAGTGACCCCAGCAAGCTCAAAGCTTCAAGCTACCTAGCTGTGGACAAAACAGAACAAACCACCATTGGACTCTACGGCATGGCGGGCAATGTCTCAGAGTGGATGCGAGAACAAACACTCGATCCTGCAGACCCCTCTGCACCGCCGCGCTACATGATCACTGGGGCATCCTATTTACGTCCTAAGTACGGCGCGCGCGCGCGCGAATGGGTAGACAGCCGAAGCCTGAGGCGGCCTGACATCGGCTTCAGGACATGCAACAACTCAAGACAGTAAGATTGACGCCCCGCAAGTATGCGCCTAAACATCTATAGAGCTATGATGATTCGACAATCCATGAAGCACGCCGCAGCACTGATCTGCGTCATCACCATCGCTGCCCTTCCGCAGGCCAAGGCTCAAGTTATTGTTCGACTAGAATTGAACAAGTCGAGCTACATCATCAACGAGCCGGTCAAGGCCATTATTTACATCACCAATCATACAGGCCGAGAGCTGACGCTGAGTGATCAAAATGGCAGGCCCTGGCTTAATTTTAATATCTCTTCTCGCGGGCGCCCTGTTTACCCTGCCCGCCGTATCAACTACGGAGCGGCGATCATACCAGCAGGACAAACAGTGGCACGTAGTGTCTCACTGAATGTATCCTATGCATTAGAAAAAATGGGAAATTACACCTGTCAGGCATACATCCAGATGCCGGGACCTTCCACCAATGGCTTTGCCTCGAACCGAGCACATTTCACGGTCACCAAAGGACGAGTAGAATGGAGCCAACGAGTCGGCGTTCCAGATGCACCCGATGAAATACGGGAATATGAGCTGCTTACATTCACAGGTAACCGAGCGATGGAGCTCTTCGCTCATGTCACCTCAACAAACCGAGGACAAGAAATCGCCACCATCCCACTGGGGAAAATTATCAGCTTTCGTAAGCCCACGGGCACCTTGGACGGGGCCAATAACCTGCATGCCCTTTATCAAGTAAAACCAGACATGTTCGGACACAGCTGCATCACTCCGAGCGGAGTGCTTAAGTTTACTACTTTCCATAAACGCGGATCCTCAGGCGACCCACGGCTAATGATATTTGCCGATGGTGAAGTTAGGATTGCCGGCGGCGTTCTCTTCGATCCTGTAGCAGAGGAAGAAGCACGAAAAAAAGTGCGCAACGCCTCTGAACGGCCACCGTTTATCTACAATTAATAAGCTCACTCAAACCTGATTCATAGACTACTCAAATGTCCCGCCCAGCCCTACACCTTATCTGCATCAGCATCGCCCTAGCTCTCGCCGCAATCACCCCGCAAGCATCAGCAAAGAGCTTCAGCTACGTTATTATCGATGCAGGTCACGGCGGCCATGACAAGGGAGGCAATCATGGATTGGTCTATGAAAAACACCTAGCTTTAGACACCGCGCTGCGTTTGGAATACTACCTCAAACAAAAAGGCATCCGCACTAAACTAACACGCCGAAGTGACCAATTTGTAACCCTGCCCGGGCGCGTCAGCATTGGTAACCGCTATCGGAATTCTATCTTTGTGAGCATCCACTACAACCATGTCTGGAAACGTGACCCATACGGCCTAGAAACTTTTTATTATGGCCGTGAGGGCAAAAAACTTGCGACCCATATCCAAAACTATATCTGCAGTAAGTTGAATACGATTAATCGTGGTGCTAAGCAGGCTAAGTTCTACGTTCTCAGGAACACAAAAAACCCTGCCGTTCTTGTTGAGTGTGGTTTTGTCAGTAACAGCAAAGAGCGCTTGCGTATGAAACAAGCATGGTATCGGCAGTCTCTAGCCGAGGGTATCGGCGAGGGCATCTTGAAATACAAGAAAGGCTGGTAGCCGCCCGATTAGCCCGCTCAGCTTGAGCGCGACATCATGCCCTTCCGCGATGAGTGCCGAGCGGAATGCAACAAGTGCTTTGCCACCTCTGTCCACGTCGATTTATCCGCCTCTGCAAGTGATTCGGACATGTTACCGCCACTGCGGAAAAGCAGCTGGTAGGCGCGTTTGATATCGGCTCTTTCCTCAGCGGTAAATCCACCACGCCTCAAACCAATCACATTCAATCCGGCGAGTTCGTTGCGCCCATGCCCGATGCAATACGGAGGCACATCACGGCTGACAACGGCGTTGCCCTGAACAATAGCATATTGCCCAATATGGATAAACTGATGGAAGGCACTGCCACCACCAAGAAACACATGATCGGCCATCTTAACATGCCCAGCGACGAGCACATTATTGGCGAGCACATTATGGCTTCCCATTTGAACATCGTGGGCAAGATGAACACCCGTCATCAGAAAATTGGAATGCCCAACTGAGGTGCTGCCTCCTTCAGCGGCACTGCGGTGGATGGTCACGTATTCACGTATCGAATTATCATCGCCGATCTCAACATTACTGCCGGTCTCCACCTTGAAGGAAGTATCCTGTGGATCTGCCCCAATAATAGTCCCGTATCCCACGGTGTTATTTTTACCCAGTTGAGAACTCCCCGTAATCCAGGCGTGGGCGCCGATGACCGATCCAGGACCAATCTCTACGCCGGCATCAATGATACTGAAAGGCCCAACGCTAACGTCTTCAGCCAGACGAGCCCGCTCGCTGACAATGGCACTTGGATGTATCTCAGGCATAAAATGAATGTATTTGTGGATCTTGAATTTTCCAATGAATAAATGTCTTCATGGCTAGCCCAAGTTATCTGGTCTCCAATCGTTAGACGAGCACTCCCGCGGCAGCAAAGCTGTAATATGGACTAGCGTGATGATCGGAAGCACGCCCTACAATAAGGTGATCAACAAAACGCACCCGCATAGGCTCACAAGCTTCACGGATTTTCTTAGTCAGCACCATATCCTGTCTACTGGGGCTAGGGTCTCCTGAAGGGTGATTGTGCACCAATACGAATGAGGCGGCCCCTTGGATGAGCACATGGTGTAAGACATCACGTGGTTCACACAATGCGGTGTCCGTATTACCCTTGCTCAGCTCGATAGTCCGAGTAGCGCGCAGCTTGCTATCCAATAAAATAATCAGCACATGCTCACGGCTCTCATGCGCTAAGCGTGGTGCCATGGCGTCATAGATCGCCTCGGCACTATTCATCACAGCTCGATTCATCTTCTCCCCCGCACAGCGAGCACCTAATTCGAACGCCGCAATCATTTGAGACGCTTTGGCCGGCCCAAGGCCATGCTCGCTGGAAAGCTCTTTGACACTCAGCCCTCCCAGCTCAGTCAGGCTGCCGTATTTTTTGAGCAAGCGCTGACCGACTTCAATCGCACTACTACCGACAACCCCAGTTCGCAGAAAAATAGCCAGTAACTCGGCATCGCTGAGCGCACCTGCACCGAGACGTGCCATGCGCTCACGAGGCCGTTCGCCAGCTGGCAGATCTGGTATTCTTGCCATCTCAGCTAAAATTAATCTGGCAGGTAAACCATGGCGCTTGCAAGCGCGGCAATGCCTTCCTTGCGGCCAACAAAACCCATGGTCTCATTGGTTGTCGCCTTAATGCCTATTTGACCCGTGGTAATGCCAAGGGCTTGGGCAATATTTTCTTTCATCGCCTCAGCATGGGGAAGTACTCGAGGTGCCTCCGCGATCATCGACGAGTCAACATTCTGAATGACCGCTCCACGCTCAGCACAAAGATCACGGCATTTTTCCAAAATCTTGAGCGAAGATATGCCCTCAATACTGTCATCTGTGGGTGGAAAATAATGCCCAATATCTGGCAAGCCAAGAGAGCCTAACAGGGAATCCGCAATAGCGTGACTTAGCACGTCTGCATCTGAGTGACCAGCAAGCCCATGGCTGTGCTCAATTTCCACCCCGCCAAGGATCAGCGGGCGGCCCTCGGCAAATTGGTGAACATCATATCCTATTCCGGTGCGATACATAATAGTGTTTAAAGAGTCTGGGGTAAAAAAGTAGATTAAAGGGCCGTTCGATTAGAGAGCAATGGTCTCACCAATGACGGGCAGGTGCAAGGTGCTTCCCCTCGAAGCAAATGAGGCGCGTGCTGCCTCATGGTCTATCTCAATATAGGGGAAAGTATCAAAATGAACGCCTACGGCTTGTTTCACGCCTATCCAATCAGCACAAATGGCGGCATCTGCGTGACCCATGGTGAAGTTATCACCGACACACAGAACGGCCCAGTCGAGCTGATGCAGCTCAGCGAGGATTTTCATATCATAGGTCAGGGCGGTATCGCCGGAGTAGTAGAAATTGGTCTGCTCAGACTCGATAACAAAGCCACCGGGGTTACCGCCATAGGTTCCATCGGGAAGCACGGAAGAGTGCACTGCATTGACATATTTGACCTTACCAAAGGGCAGCTCAACGGCACCACCATGATTGAGCGGGTGAGCGTTATCACAGCCCTGCTCGGCCAACCAGATGACGACCTCATAGTTTGAAATCAGCACCGCACCAGTCCGCTTCAAGATATCCACCGCATCCGCGATATGATCCTCATGACCATGGGATATCAGCACATAATCGGCTTCAATTGAGCTCAGATCAATCTCCTTAGCCATGGGATTGGGCGTGATGAAGGGATCAAAAAGAAGTTTCTTTCCCGCTACTTCAACACTGAAACAGGCATGGCCGTAATACGTTAAATTTGTCATAATTAAGGGGCGTTTGTTAGCGGGATACTCCACCAGCTACACATGGGCAGGAAAACACTACAGCCAGCCAACGACCAGAAAAAAAGACCGCTGGATACACCAACGGTCTTTTTGAAAATGTTGCGCAGGCAGTGATCATTATTCACACCCCTGCCACTGTGGCGATACGCCTAGCGCCCGGGGATCGCCGGGGCTCCCGGAGCAGGAGCGGCAGCTTTCTGAATCTCGACAAGCTCGAGCTCAAAAATCAACGCACTATTAGCACCAATTTTGGGACCCGCTGCACGAGCACCATAAGCAAGATTGGCAGGAAGAAAGATCTTCCACTTGGAACCTACCGTCATGCTGGTGAGTGCCTCCTGGAAACCGGGGATCACCTGAAGAGTCATCGGAAATGTCTGACCTTCTGGGGATTTGTCAAATTCAGTGCCATCAATGAGAGTGCCACGGTAGTTCACCATGAAGCGTGTGCCGTTGTCAGCTGCGCCACCAGCAGGAGCTACATATTTTTGCTCACCACCCTGCTTGAGGACTTCATACTGCATGCCACTTGCGGTGGTTTTTACACCTTCACGTTTAGCGTTTTCAGCAAGAAAGACATTTCCCGCTGCAAGATTAACATCTGCCTGCTTTGCTTGTCTGGCTTGCACGGTGTTGCCAAGAGCTTCCATCGCTGCACGCAGCTTAGCCTCGGGATACTCTGGCTCTCCTCCGCTGAGACCTATGAGAAAGCCTTTACCAAAAGTCTCCATGTCAATGTCACTAGCTTCTAAACCTGAAGAGGCAAAACGCTGCGATGACTGTAGTCCAAGGATGTAAGAACTAATGTTTTTCACCTCGGCATCTGTCAGCTGTGGAGCTGGAGGAGTGGCGGGTGCTGCGGCATCTTGGGCGTTGAGTGTGGCTGTGCCGATAACACAGGCAAGACTGGCAACTCCAAGAACGGAAGTAATAGTATTTTTATTCATAATTTGATTACGCGGATAATTCCTGAGCAAGCTAGATGTCATCATGCTAACTGTCCAGAGGTTTATCTCGCTAGTGCTGCGCTGGTGGCATGCTCGAGGCGGCCCAACTTCATGAAGCCACACGGGCCCTGAGCCAGCTGCGCATGGCATCCGCACTCATTACCGCCGGATTACCAAAATCCTCTTCCCCGGCTGCCTCCAACTCGGGGGGCAAGTGATCGATCACCTTTTCTAGATCGCGATAATCCTTGATCTCCTCGCGCAGCACCTCGCCCATCGCTGCCGCATCCCCCTCAGCAAATCCATATTTCCTGACCTGCTTTTCTAAGCCAAACAACAAGGTTTCCCATGTCGTCATCGGCCCTTGGGTGATGGATGCTGATTCTGCCGCCGAATCAATAAAGGCAAACGGCACCTGCCGAATGTCTACCCCTCGTTTAAGCGCTGCTAATATCCAGTCAGTATCAAATGAGAAATCGTAAACGGTCGGCTCAGCAATGATCTCCTTGAGCAAGCTGCTGTCGTAGAGTTTGAACGCTGCCTGAGTATCTAGGATCCCTTGAGAAAAAACCGCATGACCAATCATGCGCTGCATGTGGCGAAGAACCTTAATGCCGATGCCCCACCGTGCTCCCTCTTTGACCAAGACCGAATCTGTATGCTTTCGATCACCAAGTACCACGGGCACCCCATTATCGATATAAGGCTGCAACAATAAACCGATCTGCCCGAGATGCACCGAATTATCGGCATCGGTATAAATCACCGCATCCGAGCCATCATTGATCGCACCCATAGCACCCAAGATAATCGCCCCCGCCTTACGTGAATCATCAGCGCAAGCGAGGCCGCGCAGAGGCCCGTCACTTGCGGGCAGGGCATCAGCGAGTGATAATACACTCACTTTGTCTCCAAGCGGGTGCTCGCTCGCTACTCTGCGAGCGATTTCCCCACTACCGTGTGGACAGCCGTCATCAACGGCATAGAGATGCCAATCAATCTTGGAATCCTTTGCTGCCCACTCCAACTGCTCGAGCTTCGCAACGAGAGAATCTTCCCCATTAGGGTTATCCTCACTCTTAGGCTGCAGGCGATTTTGCTCTCCCCACATCGCAAAAACAACGGCGATCTTGCGTGCCTGCTGGTTTTCAAGCATCCATTTTCTAGATCCCGCCAACAACCCAGCCATACGTGCCTCCATAGGCACCCCCTCGGCACGCAACTTGTTTTTCAAGTCTTCCCCCGCCTCTGAGCCTTCAGCTAACTCTTGTAAAAAACGTTCTGCCAGTTGCAAAACGCTCTCTTGATGGGATGGATCGGTGAGATCAAATTCTGTTCTCGCTGCACTGATAAGTTGAGTAATCATTCCGTTGAGAAACTAGCAAAACACTTCCCGTTGATCGATATCTATTCGATTTATTTCCCCTAACTGGCCTTCGCCATCATGATCGCGCCAGCCCCTTATTGACCCCCCTCGCCGAAGTATTTTTCACTCCGGTAGCGCAGCCAAACACGCAAAACCTGCGGCACCTGCTCACGTTGCGCTTTATCTAAAGTCTCGTATAGCTTGATCGCCTTCTCACGCTCACCCCTGCAAGCTCGATTGTTATGCGCATCCCAGTAGCTGCGGGCCAC
>CAWVVN010000083.1:0-8910 GCA_963933605.1 uncultured Verrucomicrobiales bacterium | reverse complement strand
GCTAAAAAGCCAGCTAAGAAAGCAGCTAAGAAGCGCAAGTAATCTTCAATTACAATTCATACATCAACCCCGACTCCCTCACGGCAGTCGGGGTTTTTTTGTGCCCCTACAAATCAGCAGTTGGTAATACCATTCTAAAAACACCAACAGAGCGCCCCGCATTAGTATCAGGCATCGCATCGTAGAGCGCGTAGAGGTGGATGCCACTTCCCTTTCCAAGCTTAACCGCCATATTGTAAATAATCTTTCGTTGCTTCCCGTATCTCGCCGCCAGATGATACAACACGCCTTGCCGGTTGCGCCGATATCCAATCAGCTGACCTGGATCAACGTTTGCTACCGTATCACCAAATGCATGCAGGACAGTCATTCGCGAGAGATTCTTGATAACAAAATGCTTATCTTTTAAGCGTCCTGCATCTGGCGAAATAACCGTGACATGTGGTTTATCCATCCATGGTCTGTTTTTATTTCTCGATAACGACGATGGCGTCAAGAAAACCACTCTACGCATACCAACTTCTCCTGCAGGCACGGTCACATAGGGTTCATAACCATCGGCTAACTTTCTATACAGCACGAACTCCTCTCCCGCTTTGATCGATCGCATCGCTGTCGTATTATTAAATGCAATCTGGAATGGCTTCCACGTCTCCACGGCTTTTGGATTTTTTACGTCATCCTTCAAGCCCTGATAATAAAGCTTACTTGGTGGCACTTCACCTACTTGAGGCAGCAGCATAGCCGCGTCTCTACGACTTTTTCCTTCACTATATCTCCTAGGTGGCACGGGACCTAAGGCGACTACCATGACCTTCGTTTGCAGACTGAGCTCTTGCTCCTCCCCTCTTGATTGATCACATGTTACTGCAATGATTGTCATGAAGATCGTCACCAGTATCTGCCTACCAAGTATTCGATAACAAGCCGCCGCCCCGTTGATTGCCAAGTTTACCCTCATCATGCTTGCACATGACCACGTCCCGTCTTGAGGATCGTCATTTATATTTCTTCTCGTTGTAACCACCGGAAGGTTTTCAGTTTATATTTCCTACCCCACTTTTCGTTTGCAACACTAAGCTGGCCCCTTTCATAACTTCCCGTGGCCGGATTGATTGAAATCAAACAATCTAGTGGTCCATTGCCACTTGCTTGACTCACCTCCGATGACTTGTGATCAACATAATAAGGGCTACGCTCAACCGTTGCCTCAAGCCATGCACGCGCTTGAATGACTCCGCCAGCCGAAGATTCACCATATGCGCGTATCGTGAATGTGTCGCCTCTTACTGCCATGAAGGGAGCTAGAGGATGAAGAATATCTCCCTGTGTTAAAAATCCTGGGACGCCCCAAGCCTTGCTAGTGGGTTGGACCGTACTCCACTTATCATCACATCGATAACGATATCCTTCCTTGAAGACCTGCATATTATTATCTGGAGCATCGGAAGATGCCCCAACATTCACCGAAGTTGATAATTGCGTAGCCAACCGCTCAAAGTTTTTGTTCAATCCGCAGCTTAGTATGGCTGCATCAATAGTCCCCATGCACGATGTTTGATCCTGATCCGATACCAGCCTGCGATTCACAAAATCAGCAATAGAGACAAAAGGACCTCTTTTTTTAACTTCATAGACGATTTTGGTAGCTAACATTCTCACCTCATCGGCAGTGAGTTGACGCCCCCCCATCCACCCCCCGGGCTGATCTGGCGCAGCAGCAGCTGTGTCAGCCAAACCCTTCGGTTGCCTATATCTCGCAAACGATACCATACTAGCACTTGCTACTCCTGATCGCAGAGGGCGACTGATGCCAAGTGTTCCCGATAAAAAGGCTGTCCATGCTTCTACTGATGTTGAGTTTACATTGAACGCAGAGCGGTTTTTGAAATATTCCGCACTTCTCCAAAATGCCCAATTCGCGCCTCCGTCACTCAAAAGCATGCTTCTAACCTTATCCTTGGGCTGCTCACCATCTTCATTAAATTGATAGCGCCTATTCCATAAATACTTACCCTTATCAGGATTCCACACGAATCGTTCTCCCTCCTCATCGAGAGGAATGCTGGAGAAAAAATACCCATCCCATAAATTATGATTCACTTCATAGGCAATGTCATAGGCCAATACTTCATCTGCTGAGGTGTGCTGCAAGTCACCCACTTCTCTGAGTGCCGATTGATTACCTATCTGCAGCAATCCTTGAGAATCTGATATGATACAGCGCGCGCCATGACTTGGCGCCACACCCGCATCTCTTCCTGCTGCTTTCCCAATAAGATAATCCCAACGACTGGAACCGTTCTCATTAGGCTTAAGTGAAGTGGCCACAGCATAGGCCGTGGAATCTGCCGGAGCATGCATATCTCTCAAGGAGTGACCTACCAAGTAACTGGGGCTCCACGAATAGGGGCTTAGCATAGCATGGCGCAAGCTCGCTACTGAGATCACGCCATAATCTTCAGAAGGCAAATCAAACAGCACCACATTGGGGAAAAAAGAAAAATCAACGGCCAAACCAAAGGGGTTTTTAACAAAGCCATTGATGGATAGCGCAGGCATATCGTGAACATCCATAGGGCGCTGAGGAACAAACTGAAGCAGCCATGGCCCCGTGCTGTTCATATACCACTTGTTGGCACATTGACTCGCTGGCGAACGGCTGACCAATTGAGCTCTTACATTCCAGTTGGCTATGGGGCAGACGTTATACACCATGTGGTCTTCTCGCCACCGTGCAGTCGTTGATGTTCCATGACGATGGGGCGATCGATTAGCCGGGTCTCCCTCACCCACCGTTTCATTCAGCCACAATAACTTGGCTCCCACTTGATGAGTGTGAGGGGCATTTTTTACGGGCGCTTCATCAAATGTTTGCAAATGGCCAAAACTCAAATCCTTTTGGTTTGCTGAGCCCCAGTATAGGCCATTGCGATGAAATGTTTTAGTCGACTTAGCCCCTCCGGCTCCATTGTTGACCAGCTGTATGGTCGGATGCTTGAAGCTACTAGAGAGATCCTCAAGCGAAGCCGCCTGTCCGACCTTAAGCATAAACGGAAAATTTTCCACTTTGCCATCAGTTTGCAAATCAAGTGCGGGCTGGTAATCAAAAATTCTCCCAAAGTCTATTTGCCCAAGATGTGCATTGATATTTTTCCATTGAGGAGTCTGTATCTCATAAGTAACAGATGAATCATGATCATAGAAAAAGTGATCTCCCCCTTGGATGGAATGCGGACTCAGCACGTTGCCTGACACTGCGTCTAGGTTGTAGTGCTGTATGTTAATGCCGCCGGAAGAGAGACCTCCCCTCACCTTGGGTGAGAATACCTGGCACTGCCCAGCTGACAAAATAGCAGGATCCAAGGTGAAGGCCAAATATCGACGCGGCGGAAAGGGGTTCGTTCTTATTTTATAAACATCACCTCCTGCATATCCGCTCTTTTCAACCCAACGGTCAAAGACCCCGATACTTTGAGACTTTAGCTCTTGCTCCACATACTCTTTGTCAGGAAAGAAGTGCATACCATGCTTCACGCCGTAATAGGGGTTGGGCATGACTACAGATAACGCCTTCGTTTTTAAGGACCTATTGTATGGATTCCACAAACAAACACGAGGGATGATATGGGTTCGAATACGATTGTTGTGGTGTGAAAAATAATAATGCCAACGACATTCCGTCATCACAGGATGGATCTTGGGAGCATGCTCTGCCCATTTGGAAGCATCTGCACAGGCGCCATCAGATATACCGTGAGGCCAATGAGTAGAGGGGCGCATACGCATTGCCTGTTGATCAAAAACGGTCTCCGCATACTCCAAACCTGAATACTTGTGCTGCGCCCAATCTCTCAATGCTCCAAAAGATGGTCCAAGCACGCCATGCTCAGGGCCAGGTATGATTGGATACGATGATGAAAAAAACAGAGATACACCCTCTCGGGAAAATGAAAAATCTATTGCTTCACGATTATCATGCGCCAGCAGTAATGGTGTTAAGTCACGACGCAATCCGCTCATCAGCGTATTGGTAAAGAGACCTGGAGAATAGGTTGTGAAATGATGATAATCTTGCGCCAGAGTGTCTCCCCAAGCTGGATTGTGTGCCTGGCTGAGTGATGCTGTGGCATAGCTTATTAATTTACCCCTGTGAGGACGGGCATGCTGCATAAAGTCCCGATACGGAGCCTTTCCATCATCCCGCACTATCAACGCAGGATCAAAGCCAGGTGCCGCCTCAAGCGCTGCTTGTGTATGTTCAATCTCGGCACTAGGGGCTATACACGCCTTCTGATTATTGTCGGAGATAAACCAGGCATAAGCACCGTTTTCATGCGCTCCACCGACCTGCACCTTTTGAACCAGCACTTTACTCTTATCAAAATCTTCTGCGCTCATGGCCTTACCCAAGGTTCCCCGACCTAGCAAACTCACCACATCATCACTGCTTTCATCCAATCTCTCTCTCGGGTCAATCAGTCTGTGACGTTTACTCACCAGCCAGGTTTCTACGTGCTCGCGCTTCCAGCGCCCTTCAGACAAGCTGGCAATAGAATGCCTTAGATCCTGATAAGCTCCTTGAATAGAATACGGCTTACTCTCCAAAGCCTCTGAAGCCTTACCAATGAGAGGCCAATCTTGACCCTGATGACGATGAGTCGTCTTCCAGACTCCTAGCCAGTCTCTATTGGCCAGCGGGGGTTCTTGGCCTGAACCTTCAAGAATCGCTGCCTTCGCTGTCACCCGCTGATCTGGACCCGTGTGTTTTTGTAATTCCCCCATCGCGATCATCAAAGCCATGCGAGCATTAGCACGGGCAGCTAGCTCATGAGCATTTTGCTTCGACCCCCTTGACTCAAGATCCGAGAGAGAGATCACCCCTAGTATAACCACCACAATAAGCGCCATAAGCATCATCAAAGCCACCAGCGAAAAGCCTTTTTCGACAAGGGGCTTACGAGGAATCATTAAATACATTATAACCGATTAAGAAGTTAGATTGTTATTCTGTTAGCCTGAGAGCCACTTACTAACAATCATTAAGTTCCTTCTTATGTTAGATCCCTGTAACAAAGGGATACTTAGCCACCATTATCCCAGCTATTAAATTACAGGGTGTTTAAATAAAGTTCTGCCAATCTCCGTTTTTCATGGTGGCAATTCCCTCTGAGTCTTGTAAAAGATCGGTTATGAATTATTTGGACGTAGCCAAGCAAGCCGCCTGCCAAGCTGGAGCATTCCTCAAGGAGCACTTTGGCAAACCTCTCGATGTGGACGAGGCCAAACACCATGACATCAAGCTTGCCCTTGACCGCGAGAGCCAGGACTTGATTACCCGAGTGATATTAGGCGCTTTTCCTGACCACGCCATTTATGGAGAAGAAGGTCTCGCCGGCAACCAGGACAGTGAATACCAATGGATTGTCGACCCCATTGATGGCACGGTGAATTTTTTCTACGGCATTCCCCACTACTGCGTTTCCATCGCACTGCGCCATAAGGGCGAGCTGATTCTGGGAACGATCTTTGACCCCAGCATGGGAGACCTCTGGGAGGTCGAAAAAGGCAGCCCGGCATTACTCAATGGCGAGCCCATTTCTGTGAGCCCACGCACCAAGCTTGAGGAATGTGCGCTTTTTGTCGGCTGCGGCAAAGATGAGGAGGCCCTCACCACCGGCCTTGAACGCTTTCGTAAAGCCTCACTGAGGGCTCGTAAGATGCGCATGATGGGCTCTGCGGCACTTGGCATGGCCTATGTGGCCACCGGCAGGCTCGACGCTTATGTGGAGTCCCGTATTTCGCTCTGGGACATCGCAGCTGGTCAGCTCCTACTGGAGGCAGCGGGCGGCAAAACCGAACTGACTGAAATCCCTGGCAACGCCGATGCCTGGTCAATCGTCGCCACCAATGGCAAAATCCCGATTGAGGAAATTCTTTAGGATGTTGAGCTGCTCAGCTTATCGCTGACGGCTTGATAGTCTTGTGCACTCAGGCAGCAGGGATCCGCGGCTACCCAATGGCCCTGCTCTATTTCGACAAGTGGCATCTCCAAGCCAATGGTCTGCTCATAATGCGGATGATTGATCCGGTGACCAAAGGCACTACCCTTTGGAGGATTGATCGGAGAAGGAACCTCACCCTCAAGGTGCACGCGCGGCCTTTCGATGGTTGGATCCGGCACGGGAATAGCTGAGATGAGTGCCTTGGTGTAAGCATGGCGCGGGTTTTTATAGATGGCATCCGCATCGGCCAGCTCAACGATCTTACCCAGATACATCACTGCGATTCGATCGGAAATATGTTTTACCACGGCCAGGTCATGGGCGATAAAAAGATAGGCCATGTTGTATTCCCGCTGTAGGTCAAGCAGCAGGTTCAACACCTGGCTCTGGACAGAGACATCCAAAGCCGAGACCGGCTCATCAAGCACAATCATGTCCGGATTCAGTGCTAAAGCCCGTGCGATACCGATACGCTGCCTCTGCCCCCCTGAGAACTCAAAGGAAAACCGCTGTGCCGCACTACTGGGCATACCGACCCGCTCGAGTAGCTTGCCGACCATCTCTCGCCTTGTGACCTTGGTACCAATGCCCTGCACCTCGAGTGGCTCAGAAATAATCTGACCCACCGACATTCTTGAATTGAGTGATTCCGCAGGGTCCTGAAAGACCATTTGCATATTACAGCGCAATGGGCGCAACTTCCTCTGTGAAAAATGGGTGATGTCATCCCCCTCAAAAATCACCGAACCCGCTGTCGGCTTGGTCAGCCTGACAATACTTTTACCCAGTGTCGACTTCCCGCATCCAGACTCTCCGACGAGGCCTAATGTCTCACCACGTGCGATGGTCAATGAAACTCCATCCACCGCCTTGACCGCTGCTATCTGGCGTGAGAAGACACCGCCCTTGAGGGGGAAATGCATCTTCAGGTTGCGAAGTTCTAGGATGGGGTCAGACATGACGTGATATAGACAGTTATAGGCTAGGAAGGAGTTTCGTGTTCAAGAGTAACACACTTGGGGCAAGCCTCGACCCAGTGATCTTTGGATATTTCTATGAATGGCGCACGCTTAGTCAGTGTTTCCCCATCTCTCTCCATGCGTTGGCAGAAGCGGCAACCGGGGACAAATTCACGGATCGATGCTACCTGCCCTTCGATGGTTTTGAGCCTCGATTTACGCGGTGTTTCAAGTGTTGGAATGGCGCTCAATAATCCCTTGGTATAGGCGTGCTGCGGTGCGGCGTAGAGTTCTTTAACCGGTGCACGCTCAACGACCCTGCCCGCATACATGACCACCACCTCATCACAATGGCCAGCAATCACCCCGAGATCATGGGTAATAAGAATCGTGGACATGCCCATTTCACGCTGCAAGTCCTCGATGAGTTCTAAAATTTGAGACTGCACGGTGACATCCAGTGCGGTGGTCGGCTCATCGGCAATCAGCAAGTCGGGTTTACATGCCAAGGCGATGGCGATGACGATTCGCTGACGCATGCCACCGGAAAGTTGGTGCGGGTATTCCATCACACGACTCTCGGGCGCTGGGATGCCGACCTTCTCAAGCAAGTTGATAGACTCCACGAGTGCCTCACGTTTACTCAAGCCTCGGTGTAAAATGAGCGACTCGCTGATTTGTTTACCAATGCGATGGCATGGATTAAGCGCCATCATAGGCTCTTGGAAAATAACTCCGATTTCTCCGCCCCTAATCTGGTGCATACGTTCATCACTAGCCGTGCGTAAATCTTCACCCTTAAATATCACCTCACCTTCTAGGATATGCCCCATTGGCTTGGGCAGCAGACCTACTATCGACATTGCGGTCACACTTTTGCCGCAACCAGACTCGCCCACAATGCCCACGGTTTTCCCCTTGGGCACTCGGAAGGAGACACCGTCAACAGCGCGCAACCAATCGCCGTCCTCCATGCGAAAGGCGGTAATGAGATCTTTGACTTCTAGTAGGTTATCACTCACCTTGGACTCCTTTCTCATCATCGAATGTTTCTGTGTCGAGGGGCAGATGATCTTTATCATCCAGCTCTGGCTCAGGGGGTGACTCCTGTAGCTTGATGCCATCTTTAAAGACATCGATGACTCGCTGCACCTCTGGGAAGCTTTCCTTTTTACGCATTGCCTTGAGCGTCTCCTGCTTGCGCTCCTCGTCAATCCAGAGCACGTAGCTCTCCAGGGGTTCATAGATGGTGGGAACATTAAATGGCGTATGCTCGGTGTCCGGCCAGCGCACCCAGCGCCAGGATCCAATGCGCACGTAGTCCGTCATCCAGGCGGGCGAGAACAGCGCCTCATCGTGCACCATTTGCTGCACTTCCCAGCTATATTTTTTAACCTCCTCCGTGGTGCGGGCATTGCGTAATGCGGTGACGATTTTGTCCATGTGGGGGTCGGAATAACTGTTGATATTGTTGGTCTGTGATTTTGCTTTGCCATCCACATCAACGGCATTCTTAGAGTGAAAAAACTGGTAGTAGCGAGGAAACGGAGGCGTCGCCCCCCAGCCCCAGATCACCATATCATGTTCTTTTTTCATGACTGTTTTATAAAACACCGTCGCCTCCTGACCGTCAGCTCGAAGCTCCATGCCCGCCTTTTCCGCCTCCTCTTTGAGAATTGCCACAATCTTCGGGTAATCGGAAGCCCGAGGGTAGGTCATATTTATCGCGAGCCGATCTCCAGACGGCTTGCGCAGGATTCCGTCTGAATCCTCCTCGGTATACCCTGCCTCGGCAAAATACTCACGCGCCTTCGAGGGGGAAAACTCACGCGCTTTCACATCAGGATTGGTATAAGGGCCGAAGCCCTGGCTCATTTGCTGGAGGCGTGAGAAATCACCACGGAAAATCACATCAATCACCTTCTGCCAGTTTAATGCGTGGGCAA
>CAWVVN010000082.1:0-9092 GCA_963933605.1 uncultured Verrucomicrobiales bacterium | reverse complement strand
TCGTTGAAGGCAGCGAGATCGATGTCTGAGGGGATGTGCATATACTCCCGGGAATTGAGACTGAAGGTTTTGGTCGTGCCTCTTTCCAGTGGCTGTTCCTCTGCAAGCTTGTAACGGCAGAGGGCAAAGGTGTAGAGGGGGAGTTTGGAGTAAACGGGGATCTCGGCTTTCCAGGTGTTGGCCTCGTTGGCGGTTTGGGTAGTAGGGGTCGCCTTTTTCCAGAAGCGGGTGATGGCATTAGGGTGGTAGCTGTAGTAGATCTCTACATCTTGCAGGCGCTCCTGCTGGGCAGGAGTGACGGTGAAGTGGGCGGTGTTGTTCTCAATCTTGAAAGTGGACGGTGGCGTGGTGGGGATGTTCTGATCGATGCCTGCAAGGTGTTGCTTGAACCAGTGAGTGAGCATGATCCACTGCTCGGGTCCTGGGCCGTGGTTGGCGTGCATGTTACCGGTAACGCGCCAGTTGTCATGCGGCAGTAGCTCCATGGATTGGTAAATGCGGTCCAAGGTGGAGTGGAAGTCATTGGACGAGGTGATGAACATGACGGGCACGGTGACATGCTTCCAGTAGGCACCGGGGTCGACGGTGTTTTTATAGAGCTCGAGGTCTCCGATATTGCGGATCACTCCTCCGCTGTTCATGCCGGGGTAGTTCTCATGGAGGTTGGCGGTTCCACCGACGAAGGGGGCAACGGCTTTGAGCCGCTTGTCGATGGCGGTCATTGAGGTGATGGTGCCGCCCATGGAGAAGCCGGTGAAGCCTAGTTTGGAGGCGTCAACTTCTGGCTGCTGCTCAAGGAAGGTGAGCGCACGGCGTCCCGCGAGCGAGAGCATGAACCAGTTCGAGTTGCGCGGACTGATGATGGGGTCGATACTGTGCTCATCCGGGTGGAAGCTGCTCTTGAATTGCTTGCGCAGCGCCTTGGCGTAAAATTGCGGCCCTTGGGAGGGGTCGATTTTCCCCCAGTCGGTGAGACCCTCTTTGGCACCTTCCAGCGGACGGCCAAGCCAGTTGATGTCGACGGTGGCAAATCCCTGAGTAGCGAAGTAGTGGCCGCGCCTACGATCGGCGCACTGACCACCGCCGTGGCTCCAGACAAAGGCGGGGTTCTTTTTGCCGTTCTCTGGGAAGCAGTAGTAGGCCGAGATGCGGGCGTCGACTCCTTTGAAAGTACCTACTTTGAAGGTAATGAGGCGAGAGGTGACGCCGTCTTGTTTCCATTCCTGGTGAACCTTGACTTCAAGGGGCTCGGCGGTGGAGTCATAGCTGCCCCAGAGAGCTTGGGCGTTTTGAGGGACTTGCTCCGCGGTTTGATAAGGAGTGAGGCTATCACTGGCGAGGGCATATAGGTTGAGGCCTGTGCAGACAGTCAATACTAAGGAAAATAATCTCATGCCTCGGATACTAGATTGAGGATGCAAATCTTTCAATCGTTGGGGGGTTGAGGTTCTTGAGGCGGGGGCTTATCATTGGTCTGGAACACGTGATGTGTGAAGTGCGTACTAAGCAATAAACACTCCGCAAACCTCCATCATTTGCCGAAAAAAACACGATGAGCATCATATTTGTCAGATCACGCGGAAATGATGGGTGAGAAGCGGCTTGTGTCGCATAAACGCAATCAATTAGGCGTAAAATAAATGTAACTTCACAGGCCTTGATCGCTTACTATACTTATCCACGGGAATCTTCACTGTATGAAAGAAGCACTCACGATCAGAATACAGTCATTGAGACTTTAACCAGTGATTGAAAACTGAACAAAAACCATTGATGAGCACCCTTCAGAATCGAATTTTCACCTATATTGCACTGGGCCTACTCATGCCTTTCACCGCGTCGGCTCAGAGCGGCGATAAAAAAGAAAAAAACAAGGACCTGCTTGATTCCGTCAACTGGCGTAAATGGGCGCCCCATCCGGCTCCTTTCCTTACCCCCGAAGAAACCGCCAAGGGCTTCAAGGTCGCGCCCGGCTTCCGTGTTGAGCTGGTCGCTGCCTCGCCGATGATCAAGGACCCCGTGTTTGCCGAGTTCGATCTCAAGGGACGCCTCTGGGTGTGTGAATTTCAATCCTACATGATGAATGCTGACGGCACCGGCGAACACGATGCCATCAGCCGAGTTCAGGTGCTGGAAGACACCGATGGTGACGGCCGCATGGATAAGGCAACCACGTTCCTCGACAAGATCGTCAACCCGCGCAGCCTTTCCATTGTCAAAGGTGGAGCCTTGGTTTCCTTGGGCAACGGTAAGCTGATCTTTGCCGAGGACACCGATGGTGATCTGGTGGCAGACAAGCGCACGCCGCTGATCGACTTTGCCACTGCCGCACCCAACAACATCGAGCATGCGGAGAACGGGCTGCACTACGCGATCGATAACTGGATGTATAACTCCAAGTCCCAGCGCCGCCTTCAATGGCGCGATGGCCAGCTCATCGAAACACCGACCAAGTCCCGTGGCCAGTGGGGCATGGCCGCCGATGCTTTCGGCCGGCTCTACTACAACTCAAACAGTGTCTGGTTTCAATCCGACTCGGAAATCTACGACCAGCAGTATGGTAAGGCGGGATCCCCAACCAACGCAGTGTATGCTATTCGTACTAATACGGCGATCAACCGCGCCTACAAACCGGGAACCATTCAGGAGGACGGGCGCATCAAGAGGATCACCTCCATCAGTGGCCTGGCCGTGCACAGTGACGGTGCGTATGGTGAAGACTGGCAGGGGACGATCTTTAGCTTCAGCCCTGGCACCAATACCGTCGGCGCGTTTGTGCCGAAAGCGCCCATGCCGGCATCCTCGAAGTATCAACACATGCTCTACCCCGATGAAAATTGGAGCCAGCGCGAGTTCCTCGCCAGTACGGATGAACGCTTCCGCCCGGTCAATGGAAGCATCGGCCCGGATGGCTGCCTCTACATTGTTGATATGAACCGTGGTATTATTCAGGACAAGCTTTTCCTAACCAGCTATCTGCGCCGCCAGTCCGAGGAGCGTGAGCTCGACAAGCACATCGGCAAAGGCCGTATCTGGCGAGTGGTGCCTGAGGACCACAAGCCGGTGGCAGCACCCAAAGGGCTCGTTGAGGGCCTATCCCATCCTCACCTGTGGTGGCGAATTCATTCTCAGAAACGTATTGTTGAACAGAGCCAGACTGAGCTCGTGCCGGACTTGATCACGCTAGCCACCAGCGGCAATGCCAAGGGCAGAGCGCACGCTATGTGGGCGTTGGCAGGACTCGACTCCCTGAGCAAGGAAGTCATCAGCAGCAATCTTTCCTCCTCAGATTGGTTTGTGAGTCTGACCACCCTGCGTCTTGCTGGTGAGGCCTACGGGGATAGCGCTGCCTTCCCCGCTGAGCTCGTGCAAAGCGCCGAGAAACTCAGCAAAAGTAATACCGCGCTTGTCGCAAAATACGCGCAAACCCTCATCAGCAAAGGCTACCCCAAACGCAACAGTTCAGTTTATAAAGACAAGGTGCCTCAATGGGTGAAGCAAAACGCGGCATTGGACAAAGCATACGCTTCCGGAATGAAAACCTATGGGCAATTTTGCTCCGCCTGCCACCAGCCGCACGGCAAAGGCATGGCCAACATCGCACCCAGCCTGGTCAAGAGCGACTGGGTCAATGGTGACTCCAAGATACTGATGGGCGTGGCCGTGCATGGCCTCTCAGGGCCGATTCATATCAATGGCGAACTCGCCAAAAATATTCCACCCATTATGCCCGGGCACGGTTTCCTCACTGACCAGCAGCTTGCCGACGCCCTCAGCTATGTGCGTAACGCGTGGGGTAACAAGTCAGATCAAATCTCACCCGATCAGGTCAAAGCCTACCGAGAAAAAAATGCCGATCGAGTGGCTCCCTGGACCGAGGCTGAATTGCGCGGCGAAAAAAACACCTCTGCAGCTACTGCTGGTGATGTGCCTACTGCTGGTGAGGCCACAGACCTAATCGCAGCGGGCGATTTTTCTGCCTGGACCACCGCCAAAGGAGCTCCGGTTGAAAAAGGCTGGAAGATTGAGGACGGTGTCATCCATCGCCACGCCAAGGGTGGAGACATCATCACCAAGGCAAGCTACAAAGACTTTGAGCTCAGCTTTGAGTGGAAAATTTCCAAGGCGGGCAACAGTGGTGTGAAATACCGCACCAAAGGTAGCCTCGGTCTGGAATATCAGGTGCTCGATGACCAAAATCACCCTGACCGAAAAATCGACAATCACTTGGCCGCCTCGATGTACGAGATCATTGCTGCTCCCGCGAATAAGCCAATCAAACCTGTTGGCGAGTGGAACAAGGCCCGCATCGTCGCCAAAGGAAACCACATCGAGCACTGGCTCAATGGCGTCAAGGTCATCGAGATCGAATACGGCAGTGATGACTGGAAAGCGCGTTTTCAAAAGAGCAAATACAGCAAGCGCCAATACAAGAAGAAGAACGAAGGCTTCGGCAGCTGGGAGGGCCCGATCCTGCTCCAGGATCACCAAGATCCCGCCTGGTTTCGCAATCTCATCATCAAAAAGCTAGACTAACTCCAAACGAACAGAACCATGATCAAAAAATATCTCACTACCCTCGTTGGCACCGCTGCCGTATCTCTAACAACCATAACAATCCAAGCCGAACCGGACTCATCCAGCACTGATACGCCTGAAAAAACTGCTAGCGCGGCTAAGGACGACTGGCAGCCGCTTTACCGTGGTAACCTCGATGATTTCCGCATCTACTTCCGCGGCCAAGGCTACATCGATGACGTGCACAGCCAGGATGTCTATATTGCCGAACCAGAGCAGATCCATGTCCGTAAGGGCACTAACGGCGTCATCGTCACCAAGGTGCCTCACAGTTATTATCATGTAAAAGTCGACTATCGCTGGGGCGCCAAGGGCGGCTCGATGAACGCGGGTCTGATGACCCATGTCGACCTCGACTCCAAGTGCGTGAAGGACAACCGGCCGCAGTCCATTGAGATCAACATGAAAGCTGACGCCCCGGGCAGCATCTGGCTGGCGAGCAAGCTCGGCCCCTTCGGCTCCACCTTCATCGAAAAAGGCACTAAAAATTACCTGCCCGAGGATCAGGGTGGCATAGCGCGTGATGCCTCGCCCTTCAGGAACCGCACTATCCTCGCCCGCTACCCGGACGCCAAACCAAACTCTAATCCGCACGGTGAATGGAACACTCTTGAGGCAATCGTTCATGGCAGCGAATCCGTCGAGATCATCCACAACGGCCATACCGTCAACCTCGTCACCAAACTGCTCGCCCCAAAAGCAGGCAGCAAGGAACCTGGCTTACCACTGGTGGAAGGAGGCATCGGGCTGCAAAGCGAAGGCCAAGAGATCTTCTACCGCAACTTCGTGATCAAGAAGTTGAAACCCTAAATTCTTATTTTTTGATCAGGCTGTAAGCCCTTTACGCCTACTTTGTACTCGCGCTCGCGGAGTCGATTTGCGCCGGAGTCGATCAAGCCAATGGCATTTAGCCCTGCGGGTGGTTGACAGATGGGTTCTGGCATGGATGCTCTGTCCACAATCAACGTCTTAACCTAAAAACAATATGCCAGAAACACCTGCTGATGAGGTTGGGACAAAAAGAGCTAGCAGAGTAGTGAGATGATGCAGGTGACGAGCCATAAGCTTACAGAGCTCGTTTTTCAGTATCCCCCGTTGATGTTCACACGATGAAAAAGGGGGCCGTTCAATGTTCGTCTAGGGTAAGGGGATGTGGTGGAGGGTGTAATAAGCCTTGGCGAGGAAGGTTCCGTTCTTTTTGCCGAAGGCGGTTTGGGCGAGGTTCAGCTCATAGACGCGCGAGCTATCGGAGCTGTCTTTTTTCTGAGCTACTTTAAAATCTTTCAGAGTGAGGTGGAGGATGGTTTTTTCTGCATTCCAGTGGCTGGCGGTGATGGATTCCTCGCGTTTTCCTTGCTCGGGAGAGCCGTATTTTTCGCTATTGAGGTAATACCACGAGTGGCATTTTACGTTCTGCGTCTCGTCAGCCCCGGATTGTGCCTGGGTGAAGTGGATGTCAAAACCTTGCGGAGTTACCTTGAGCGTTTTGATGGCATCAACGGGGACAGCAGGGTCATAACTGATGCGTTGCAGGGCGTAGGTGCTGCCGCCTTTGGAGCGCCAGCCACGTCCTGTCTGGCCAATCCAGAGGCTGGAGTCAGAAGGATTGAAGCGGAGGCGCATGGCTCCGGAACGCAAGCCTTGCATGAAGGGAATCGCTACGGCTTGTTCCTGCTTGTTGATGACCTCGGTATCGACACGGTAGATGTTGGATTGCACCTGATCACCTAAGAACATCTGTCCTTGGAAAGGGCCGAAGTTGATTTTTGACGTTAAGAATTCAGGTGAGCCTGGGGCATTCATGACCTCATTATGCGGCAGTAGCAGAATCGGTTGTTCACGGCGGTCTTTGACAGCGGCCCATTTTGTCTCGGGGCTGTCCACATTGAGTCCGGGCGTGTCCAGCAGACCGGTCGGGTTGCCGTAGAATTTCCCTTTTTTCACCTTAAACATCTTCGAGGTGCCGACGTATTCTCCTTGGTTCTCAGTGTAGACAATCTCTTTTTCCGGAGAAAGGGATAGTCCAGCCGGGCTGCGGAAGCCACTGGCAAAGCGTTCGGTGTTTCCCTGTGCGTCTGCGCTGAGCATCCAGCCACGCAGGCCTCCGACCGTGCCCATCCAGGCTCCATTTGCTTTATACATGCCCTTCACCTCATTGCCGAGATTGAGAGAAAAAAGATAGCGACCGTCGAGCTCGATCGGGCCGTGAAGGTATTCGTGGTAGTCGCCATTGAAGCGAAATTGGTCGGTGATGTTCTCGCGTTTCTCCGCCCAGTGGTCGCCATCGGCATCGATCAGGCGGGTGAGTCCGGGTTTTTCTCCGATGACGATCTCGTTCTTCGAGTGAACGATGAGACCGAGTGCCTCATAGGCTCCTTCGGCGAAAAGTTGCCATTTACCGTCGACGACTTTCCAAATGCCTGCGGTGCGTGTGCTCACGTAGGCTTCCCCTTGGTGGAACTCGATCCCCATTGGCTCGAAGACCAGGGGCCGGCCAAAGGGGCCGGTAGGAGCGGATCCTTCATCCAGGCGGTAGCCGCTAGGAAGGGTGCCTTGCTTGGCGGCGGGCGTCCATTGGAGAGGCTGTGCGGCATCTGATTCGCTCGTTGCTAGATCTGAGCTGTAGAGTTCTCCCGCTAAGTTCGGCAAGCTTGCGCTAAAGCGGATGCCCTGATGTTTTCCGACGGAGAGGATCCATTTCTTGTCGCGGATTTCGCCCAGTGAAACCACGATGTCCGTAAGCTTGTCAACGGGGATGGCGAGGTGTTGTTCGCTCTTGAGATCACAGTCGATGGTCGCCTCCAGTAATCCCTTATTGCTGAGCTCAAGCTTGAGGGCCACGTGATTTGGTCCCACGGAGTAATGAAAGGTAGGCACTTTTTTACGAGGCGTATCCACGCTCAGAAAGGTCGCCGGAAAATCCTTCGCCACTGCCAAGAAATCGGCTTTATCTCTTAGGAATTGATTGGACTGCTTGGGGTCGGACATGCGGGCAGGGGAGGCGTGAGTAAGATCCACAAGCTGGCCTTTTGCATCGTAGGGCTGGAAGAGATTTGAGATCTTATAGTCACGATGCTTAAAGCCCTTTTCTGCCCCGCCCCGCCCTCGATCCACTTGATCTTTTTTTCGCATAAAAGGGCCATCCCAAACTTGGGCAATCGCCATCGTACGAGGGTCGAAGGTGTAGCTGATATCACCGGGTAGTCCTACATGATACGCCCGTGCCGAAACATGCTCACCCATATCGACACGCTCAAGGCGCGGATAACTCTTCACGTGGATCGCAATCGGGTCATCCTTGAGCGCATACTTGGCACTTGGCTTTTTTACCCAGACGACCTTGTTGCCAGCTTGCTCCTTAGCATTGAGCGTTTGCAGATAGGTGTAGAGTGCGCTCGCATCATCATCGTTGATTTGTTTGAAGCTGAAGGGAGGCATGATCGGCAGATAAGGTTTCCCATCCGCTTGGTATGAGAGTTCCTCCATCGAGCGACGAAGTGAAGATTTGAGGTAGTTTAAATCGGCAGGGACTTCTTTCTGGTGCCCCTCACTCGGCAGATAAACTTTGGTTTTCCGTCCGTTTTTGGTGAAGAGGCCATGCAGCGAAGGGCCTGTTTTAATCTCGCCGTCGTTCACTCCGTGGCATTCGGCACAGCCTTTGGATTTAAAGAGTTCTGAGCCAAAAGTCACCGCATTAATCATCGCTCGTCCTTGATCATCCAAGGGGGTCGCCTCGGCTCCTTCGATGACCGTTTCTCCATCCGTTTTGAGCTCAAGTTTCTTGAGCTCAATCTTCCGAATCGCGATAGGGCCATGATCTCCCTGAATGAAAATAGCCGCTGCATCGGCAGATTCGCCAAGATATTTCCCTGAGCGGGTAGGGCCCTTAGCGACTTGATTCTCATGGACGAGTTGCCCATTGATGAGCACGTTCAGAAACTTAGCGTGGTGGGTTTTTGCCCCGTTTTCAGCAAAGCGTGGTGCGCGAAAGATGACCTCCATCGTTTGCCACTCTCCAGCCGGCTTGGCGGCATTGACCTTGGGGGCGACACCTTCGAACCCCTTCGGATTACGTTGATCATCCCAGCGTTGATAGAGGCCACCCAAGTCGCCTAAACCAGCCTTCGGCTTGCCAAAGCTATCCAGAATCTGGATCTCGTAACGTCCCATGAAATAAACCCCCGAGTTTGAACCCTTCGGGACCATGAATTCCATCTTCAGGTGCACATCACTGAATTTCTCCTTGGTCGCTATAAGAGGAGCTCCCTGGTATTTACCATCGGCTGAAACATTGGTGAGGATCTGGTTGCCTGCGCTTGTGACCTTGATTCCCTTTTCGACGGCAGCGACTTCGCCGTGGTAACTCCAGTTCCACTTGGGGGAGAATTGTTGCGAAAGCTCTGCCGCTTCTGTGGCTGTCATGCTAAGAAGCAGTGCGAATAAGGGTTTGGGTAATCTGGTCATCATTATGGGTGTATAGATACACCACATCGACGACAAATCTTACAGCGGCA
>CAWVVN010000081.1:0-9598 GCA_963933605.1 uncultured Verrucomicrobiales bacterium | reverse complement strand
CCGACCCCACACCTATTATTCAGGCATCAGACCTTAATCTGCGCATTGGCTCGACCCAGCTACTCGATGACGCCAGCCTTGCTATCAGCACGGGTGAACGAGTTGCCATCGTCGGTCCCAATGGCGCGGGCAAAACCACCCTGATCCGCTGTTTGCTCGGCCTGACCCAGCCCGATAGTGGCCACATTGAAATCAACGGCCGTGCTCTTGCCGAACTCAGCCATACTGAGCTTGCGCGCCAGGTTAGCTACGTTCCCCAGCAACTTGCCGAACGCATCTCATTTACCGCGATGGAGTTCATCAGCATGAGCCGCTACGCCTATGGTGGAGGAGGTGGCCGTGGAGCTAGAGCTGGTTTCAAACAAGCGGATGAGGAAGGCATGGAGGCCACCGAGCAGGCCATCGAGCTCACTGGGATCGGCCACCTACGTCACCAAGCACTCTCCACCATGAGTGGCGGCGAACGTCAAAAAGTCAGCATTGCCGCAGCCCTTGCCCAACAGACCCCCACCCTCATACTCGACGAGCCATCGGCACACCTCGACCCCAAACAACGGGATATCATTCATGGCCTGTTAGCCAAAATCACCCGTGAGCAAAATATCAGCCTGATCGTCATTACCCACGACCTCAACTGGGCATCGGCAGACTTTGACCGCATCATCGGCATGAAGGCCGGCCAGACCATGGTCGACGCTCAAGCCGATGCGTTCATGAAAAAGGAGGCCTTGATGGAAATCTTTGACGCTGACTGGCTGCTCCACCCCCACCCTGAGTCAGGTCGCCCCATGGTGCTTCCCAGCCCGTCCCAGAAACCATGACCGATCACACAAAATCCAAACTGCTTGTTGCCCTGCTCGGCATCACCCTGCTGTGTGCTTTGGTAACCCCGTGGCTCGGACATCACCTACCGCAATGGAATGTCATCTTTAGGCCAGGCGCAGATGATATCGATGCTATCATCTTCTGGCAAATCCGCGTGCCCCGTGTGCTGCTCTCATTACTCGCTGGCGCGGGTCTCTCACTCGGCGGTGTTGTTTTTCAAGCCCTGTTCCGCAATCCCTTAGCCACACCCTTCACCTTAGGGGTGGCAAGTGGCGCATCCCTTGGAGTCACCATCGCCATTGTGAGTGGTATTCACTTCAGCCTGCTGGGACTCTCCGGCACCTCTTTGGCTGCCTTATCGGGTGCTATTCTCTCCATCGCGCTGGTGTATGGAATCGCCCGCGCCTCGGGCAAGCTTTCTCCAACGACGATGCTACTGGGCGGAGTTGCCATTAGCTTTTTCTTTTCGAGCCTGATCCTCTTGCTGCAGTATCTCAGTGACGCGGGCAGCTCATTTCGTATCCTGCACTGGCTCATGGGTGACATCAGCCGCGCCAGCATGGACTCGGTGCTGCAGCTGGCTCCCTTCATCATCAGTGGTGTTCTGATCGTCTCATTGCTGCACCGCGAACTCAATCTGCTATCGATCACAGACGATATGGCAGCCAGCCGAGGGGTTAATGTTGATCGCAGCCGCCAGCTGCTCTTTTTTGCCGTCTCGCTGATGGTGGCAGGCATCATCACCGTCTGCGGCCCTATCGGTTTTGTCGGCATCATGGCTCCCCATATCTGCCGGCTCATCATCGGCTCTAATCATCGTTTCCTCATTCCCGCTTCCCTTCTTTTTGGGGCCACCTTCCTCACCATCTGTGATACCCTCGCTCGTAATATCAGCTCAGCAGCGGAAGTGCCCGTGGGCATCATCACCGCCATTTTAGGAGGGCCATTCTTCCTCTGGCTGCTATTGCGTAAAAACCGCTCACTGCCCTAAACAGCATACTAGATTCATGTCCCAAACCACCTTCAGTGTTCTTTTTGTCTGCCTCGGAAACATTTGCCGATCCCCTGCCGCCGAAAACATTTTCCGCCATCAGGTCGAGCAAGCTGGGCTTGAGACGTGCATCCACATCGACTCAGCGGGAACACATGACTATCACCCCGGTAAGTCACCGGACGCACGCATGAGCAACACCTTGCGCAAACGCAACATCCCTAGCATTGGTGCTGCCAGACAATTCACCATCAGCGACTACTCCGACTTCGATTTGATCCTGACTATGGATCACGATAACCACGCCGGAGTGAGCGCTCTTGCAAGATCAGCTGAGAGCTCTCAAAAAGTCACCCTGTTTACCAGCTTCTGCGAACACGCTGACCATCAAATTGCCGATGTTCCCGACCCCTACTATGGCGGCGATGAGGGCTTTGAGTTAGTGGCCGACATGCTTGAAGACGGATGCCAACAGCTGCTCGAACACGTGCGCAAAAAGCTCAATCAGTAGCCAATCAACAGTGGCGCTCGAAGCTCGATGCGATCAAAAATCTCAACGATATCTGCATTCGCCATGCGGATACAGCCATGACTGGTAGGCTCGCCTAACAAGGCTTCATGATTGGTGCCGTGCACGTAGATGTAACGCTCCATGCTATTAGCATTCTGGGCATCCAGTCCATTCAAACGCAGGATGCGTGATAAAATCATATCGTCATCACTCGGTGTTCCATCCCACACCCCCATTGGCTTGCGCGACTTAAAGATCGTTCCCAAGGCTTCGCCGTCACCAATTTTCTCACTCACCTCGAAGCGTCCCGTCGGTGTGCAATAACTACCCTCTTCAAAACCGATGCCGTTAGCCGCACTCGAGACCACATACTCGGCCACCAACGTATCCCCCTCAAACAGGCGCAATTTTTGTTCACCGATGGATATGTAAATATGCATTATTTGATCGATGGGGATCGCAGTGAAACAATGGAATTATGACCGCCCATGCCAACTGCTATTTTTAAAACGGTCGAGCCTTGCTCTGAAAGAGCATTAGATTGAAGGCTGAAAGGCTGACCGGGGCACGTGATGCCTTGCAGGTTGGGTGGCAGCTCTCGATTCTGTAAGTAATCTGCCAGGATCGCACAATCCAGCACTCCGTTAGCTCCGACAGAATGCCCCGTATAGGGCTTAAGTGGGTGCAGGGAAATAGTCGGCTCGACAGGCAGCGCCGCCTTCAGTGCTGCCAGCTCGGCCTTGGCATGCAGTAGCGTGCCACTCGCGTGCGGACAAATAGCGGCGATCGCCGGCTCATTCTCTAAGCCTGCCAGCGCCTGCTTGAGGCAATCTCGCAAACCCGAACCATCACTCGGCATTCCTATCGGGGAATCAGCATCTGAGTTACACCAGTAGCCGCTCATTAAAGTCTTGGAGCCTTTTGAATTTGAATCGTCCTGCTCTAGCGCTTCGAGCACCACTGCAGCACCCGCCTCAGCAGGAAACAATCCACTGGTGTGCGGCGAGTAAGGATCATTGACCATATCGGTCGCCAGCACTCCGGTATCGGCATACGCCTGTAAAACTTCAGGTATCAATGGCAGCTCAACGCCAATAACGATGGCCCGCTTCACCATGCCCTGCTTGATCATCATCCAGGCCATGCCCATCGCATCCAGACTGGCAGCACAGCCACTCGATATCACTTGCCACGGGCCACGGATACCCAGCTCTATACTGACCACCGATGCCAGCTCTCCGTGCATGGAGTTACTCGCGGCCATCAGCTTAAAGGGACGCCTCGCAGGCCATTCCGAAACCCAGCCTGCGGCGTTGCCTCGGCTACTACCAACAATGACGGCAGCATGCGCCAAATCTTCGGAACTCAGGCCTGCATCAGCCACCGCCTGCTTGGCAACATGAAGAGAGAGCATCGATGCCGGTGCCCACTTACGGGACTGCATTATTTCTCTCTTCTCGATCCATGCAGCATTGGCACCTGCAAAAGGAGAATCCTTACCCAACAGATCGGCAAGTGGGCGCAGGGCATGCTCTCCAGCGGCCATTTTTTCCCGATGAGCTTGCACGCCGTCTCCCAGACCACTGGTCAGGCCGATACCAGTAATCGCTATATTCATGACTTTACAAAAAGGTCGTTAAAGATCCTATCAGATCATGATGCTAATCCGCACACGACCTTGATCCTTACTTGCAGCAAGGAGAGAGTTCCTTGTCACACTCTTGGCCAGGAGCATCCATCTCAGGATTTGGCTTGAGTGGGTTAATGCCAAGTTTCTCAATAAGCTTCAGGTCCTTCTTGATAGCCGGGTTCACCGTAGTGAGCAGCTTTTCACCATAAAAGATCGAGTTTGATCCGGCGTAGAAACACATCGTCTGACCCTCCTCGGACATATTGCTGCGGCCTGCGGAAAGCCTTACCTTCGCTTTAGGACAGGCGATGCGAGTCACGGCAATCATGCGCACCACATCAAAAATATCCACAGAGCTGGATTCCGCCAGAGGCGTGCCTGGCATCGGCATGAGAGAGTTGATCGGCACACTTTCAGGCTGTGGGTTAAACTCAGAAATCACCTCCAGCATTTTCAAACGATCATCTGAAGTCTCTCCAAGTCCAAGAATACCACCACAGCAAACACTCATGCCAGCATCCTGCACGTTGCGAATGGTGTTCAAGCGGTCATCATAGGTATGGCTGGTAACAATCTTTGGATAATGTTCACGCGAGGTATCTAGGTTGTGATTGTATGCTGTGACCCCTGCTTCCTTGAGCTGCTTGGCCTCTTCTGCACCAAGCTCACCGAGTGTGGTGCAGACTTCCATGCCTAGGCTGGCTACGTTGCGCACAATCTCAAGCACGTCATCAAACTGTTTGGTGCCCTTACGCACACCCTTCCATGCAGCACCCATGCAGAAACGGGTCGATCCATTATCACGAGCAGCCGTAGCACTCTCCATGACGGCATCCAACTCCATCAGCGGCTCACGCTCGATATCTGTCTTGTAACGAGAGGATTGTGAGCAATAAGAACAATCTTCTGAACAACCACCCGTTTTAATGGAGAGCAAGGTGCAGAGCTGAATTTCCTTTTCAGGCCAGTTCGCGACATGCACTTCATGAGCCTTGTGAATCAGTTCAAAAAACGGAAGTTCGTAGATTTCTTTGAGTTGTTCGAATTTCATAGATTTGTGGTAATAAAAATTAGATGGAAAGAAAAGGTTTCTTGTCTGGGAAATGACTCTGTTATCGAACCCACTTGCCAGATACGGAGGGCATCTGTCCGAGCCCCACAGGTTCATAGTTGGTTTTACCTCGGGCACCAAGCAGGTTTTGACCAACCGCCCGTTTCCAGTAAGCGCTCATGCTTTCACCCGTGTGGCATCCCCAGCTCTGGCATTGAGCTTTGCGGGCAAAAATCTCTGGGCGGATGCGGGCTAAATCCTTTTCGTGAATCCATGCCTTGCTCGAGCCCATGATGATGGCGCTATAATCCAGAAGGAAACAATGCTTATTAGAGTGCCCGAAAAAATCAAAAGTCACCACTGACCCAGATGGGTGCTTGTTGATGGCATTGATGGCCCCATTGCCGCTATTGACCCACGCCAGCTTGACTCCACGCTTAGCAGCTTGGGCGGCGATCCACTTTGTGTATGGTTGGCGGTCCTCGCTGCCACGTGAAGCATAGCTGGGACGATAAACGATCCATGTAACCACCGCGCTGTCGCCATAGGCACGCTTAATTTCATCAATGCGTATGGTGGACGCTCTTATGAAGTTTGCCCACCAGCGGTCATGCTGATCCTGTTCTACCCTAAGGTCCTCCCACTTGCGAAGTGCTGGACCACCACATAAAATAACGTGACGCTGAGAAGCCTGCGCATTGCCCTCTGGCAAAGCCGCTGATGCCTGCGGAGCAAGTTCGGAAAGCCCCGAACAAACTAAGAATAAAAGGCTCAAGCATAGACCGCGCATCAGAGCTGGACGCTAATCAGCAGCCTTTATGATGTCTAGGCTAAAGTCCCAATGGAATGGGCTATCCGCAGCACTTGGGCACAGCAATCTACCTTGCCCTTTTTCTCCATGCAGCCACCGCCTCGAGGACCATCCAGGCCTCGAGGATGAGAGCGGCTGAACCAATACCGACTAATAACCACCTCTCCTGCTCGATCCAGCTCTCAGTGGAGCCGATGGCCTGCCAAAAAATTTGGTATGTCATCGCCCAAGCCGGCAACACCAGCATGAAAAATGCCGGAAAAACGATGAACCATACCGCCATGCGCTGACGATACATCCAGAAAATGATGACCAGGAATGCCAATCCTCCGAGCAGCTGGTTGATTGCCCCAAATAGCGGCCATAAAATCAACCCGCCCGTCCCCGGAGCTTTGCCCTCAGCCGCTGGCAAGGAAGCCATCCACCAGGCAACAGCAACCGCAAAAATAGTAGCTCCGTGTTTGTTGACCAACCAGGTCAAGGGATTTGCAGTGGTGCGAATCACTGCCGGGGAGTCTGATGCTTCACCCGTGGACTGCTCCGTCTTTGGCCTAACCAGGCATGCCGCCAATTCTTGAACCACATAACGCTGGAGCCTGCATGCCGTATCAAGTGTGGTCGCCGCAAAAGAGGCGACAAAGACACCCATCAAAGCCGTGGCAAATACAGCGGAAATGCCAAGAGCCTTGAGAAAATTCGCAGCGCCATCAACAAAGGCACCGACCTTCGCCCCGAGGCCACTCATCGTTGCCCAACCCTCATAACGGGCATTCCAGGCATCAGCACCAAGCAAAGTCCCGCCAGAGCCATCGGCTACTCCGAGTCCCAGACCGGCGACACACGCAAGAATGACCAGCACCGCCAAAAAACCTTCGGTCAGCATTGAACCATAACCTACAAAACAGGCGTCTGTCTCAGAGCGTAATTGCTTAGACGAGGTGCCGGAGGACACCAAGCAGTGGAAACCAGAAACAGCACCGCAGGCAATCGTGATGAAAAGAAAGGGGAAAATCAAAGGCAGGTCTTTCAGCTTGATCGAGGTTTCAACCATCGGAGCCGCGATTTCAAGCGCCGGCCGCACCCCATCGACAGGTGCCCCATGAAAGAGACCTGCAAACACCAGCCCAACAACAATTAAGCCCAAGGTGCTAAGCAACTGCAGCGAGTTGATATAATCACGGGGTTGCAACAAAGCCCAAACCGGCAGCACCGAGGCAACATAGGAATAGACCAGAAGCACACTGACCCACTGCATCATCGACCAGCTTTTGAGATACTCGTTGATTTGGCCCAACCACCCCACATCGCCAAAAACCACAGAGAGATACATCAGCGCGAGAGAGATCACCGATGCCAGCATGATATTGCCCCCTTTTCGATGGATAAAAAGACCGATGAAAACAGCGAGTGGGATTTGAATCAGACAAGGCGCGATGGACTGAGGGTAAGCCTTGAACACCGAAGCAATCACCAAACCAAAAATAGCCAACACAATCGTCAGCGCCATGAACAGGATCAGCAAAAATAGTATACGCACCCGTGGGGAAATCACGCGGCCGGCAATGTCCCCCACCGTTTGCCCCTTGTTGCGCATTGATACCACCAACGCGCCAAAATCATGAACGGCCCCAACAAATACCGAACCCACCAAAACCCAAAGCAATGCGGGTAACCAGCCCCATATTACCGCTAGTGCCGGCCCGACAATAGGCCCTGTGCCCGCAATCGACGTGAAATGATGGCCAAAGACAATGCCCTTAGAGGTGGGCACATAATCATTGCCGTCCTCAAGCTCTATAGAGGGCACAACCGTCTCCGCACTGAGCCTAAAAATCTTACGCCCTAGCCACTTACCATATGTGTGGTAGGCCAGCAAATAGAGAACTAACGATCCCAAGGCGATAATCAATGTCATCATGGCAACAAATCATTAAGCTTCTGGCGCGCTGCTTACAACTTCAAATTCACCACTGCCCGCCCATCATGCCGGGCAATATCGCAGCTTCTGCTTTTAGCCTATTGATCTCTGCAGCGCTTACCTAGACGACATCACCTGCAGCACAAAGCCCTTCAAGTATTCCGTTTCTGGAATCGCGGGAATCACGGGATGGTCAAGCCGCTGGCCATGACTAGCCAGCATTCTCAATGTTCTCTTGGCATCCACTGAGGCGGTAACAATATTATCCAAAAACATCTGCCGTGACGCGTGGTGCGAACAACAGTAAGTCGCGAGGATACCATCACGGGCGAGCAGCTTGATTCCCCTCAAGTGAATTTCCTTATAGCCGCGCATTGCGTTATTAAGGCTCTTCTTGTTTTTGGTAAACGAGGGAGGATCAAGAATCACCAGATCATACTCGTCTTCACAGTGCTTAAGAAAATCAAAGGCATTGTGCTGAACCGTATTGATCTCAACACCGTTGAGTTCAGCATTGCGCTGAGCCGCCTCAATCGCCGGACCAGATGAATCTACTGCGGTCACACTGGCCGCGCCCGCCTTGGCACAGGCCAAAGCAAAACCTCCCTGATTACAAAAACAATCTAGCACACGCTTACCTTTTGCTAGCTTCGCAATCTCACGGTGCGCATCCAACTGGTCAAGATACAGACCTGTCTTTTGACCATCTAACAAATCAATCTCAAACTTCACTCCACCTTCTACCGTGGGCGCATTGACTACAAAAACTCCAGGGTTATCGCCGTGCATCATAGCCACCTCTTCCTCAAGGCCCTCGGCTGTCAACATCGGTGAATCATTACGTAGAACAATCGACTCAGGGTTAAGCAGCTCCTTCAAGGTCTCAACAATGATCTCACGATTCAAATACATCGCCAGAGTCAGCGTCTGCAAAACAAGGTGATCACCATAACAGTCAACGATCACTCCCGGCAGTCCATCCGACTCACTCCACACCAATCTCGCCAGCTTAATATCAATACCCGCATTCTTGCGCAGCTCGATTGCCTGCCCAATCCGGCGTTGGAAAAAATCGCTGTCCAGCTTCTGTTTCCTGCGCGAAATTCTGCGCGCAACAATCTGTGAATCTGGATTATAAATCGCCGTGCCCAATGGCCGATCACGATAGTCCTTGAGAGAAATAACATCCCCCGCTTTTGGATCTCCAAATAACTTGCGGATCTCCGAAGCGTAGACCCAATCGTGGCCGTGAAAAATACGGGCTCGTGGTTTGATAACTATTCCTGACATGGCTAGGACCGTTGAAGCAGGGAATGACTTCAGAAGCAAGCTTCCAGCTTGCACGCTGATGAATACAGTGGCATGGTTTCCCGTATCATCTTTATGGCGAACCCCAGACAACAAGACCCCAGCTATGCCATCACCCGCATTGACCTGCCCAGTGCTGGCACTCACGGCTTCCAGGTCAGATTGCAGCGTAGAGGCATCAAGTATGGTAAATTCTTTGCCGATCGGCTTCACGGAAAGCCTGACTTCGCCCTCAGAGCTGCCCGAGATTGGCGTAATGCCCTTCTCGAAAACATAGCTGATCGCGCCCGCGTCTGCGAACGCTCCCAACGCAATAGCTCGGGAGTAGTCGGGGTATCCAAAATCACGGTGATCGCTAGCAATGGCAATTCGTATTACTTTTGGCAGGCCACCTGGTCCCCCGCCCCAGGCCAACGCCGCTGCGTCAAATTCTCCATCAGGCGCTACGGAGATCCTCAGGCTTTTCAACTTGCCGTTGAGGCAAGGACTACCGGTATTAGTTCCACCTAGGGTTCCAAGTTCCACCTAGGGTTCCAAGTTCCACCTAGGGTTC
>CAWVVN010000080.1:0-9767 GCA_963933605.1 uncultured Verrucomicrobiales bacterium | reverse complement strand
CGCAGGGCAAGCGCCCTGAAAAACCAAACATCATCTTCATCCTCACCGACGACCAGGGTTACGGCGATCTCGCCCGCCATGGCCACCCCCTTTTAAGAACCCCGCACACGGACCGCCTGCACGATGAGAGTGTGCGCTTTGATAACTTCTACGTCAGCCCCTCCTGTGCCCCTACCCGCGCGGCCCTGATGACCGGCATGCACGAATTCCGCAATGGCGTCACCCACACCCGTGACCCACGTGAGCACCTCTGGAAGGATGCCACACTCTTGCCTCAAATTCTAAAAACAGCAGGGTACAAGACAGGCCACATCGGCAAGTGGCACCTCGGCTGGGACAATGAATACCACCCACACCAACGCGGCTTTGACTGGACCCTCCAAGGGGCCGACCACTTCGACCCAAAATTCGTCATCTACAAGGATGATGACAAGCCAAAGCACGTCAAAGGCAAAGGCTTCCGCGAGGACCTCTACTTTGACCACGCCATGTCCTTCATCAAGCAAGCTGGCGATCAACCCTTCTTCCTCTATCTCTGCACCTACTCACCACACACTCCACTATTAGCTCCTGAGAAATACATCGCCCCTTACCGTGGCAAAGTCACGGATGATCAGGCGACCTACCTGGGCATGATCGAGAATGTGGACTACAATGTCGGCCGCCTACTAGGCTTTCTTGAAGAGGAAAAACTCGACCAGGACACCATCATCATTTTCATGAATGACAACGGCGTTACCGTCGGTCTCGATGTCTACAACGCCAACATGCGCGGCAGTAAATGCACCATCTGGGAAGGCGGCAGCCGCGCCATGTCCTTCTGGCGCTGGCCCGGCACCTGGAAGCCCAAAAAGATCGATAAGCTCACTGCCCACCTCGATGTGTTACCCACCCTCTGTGAGCTGGCAGGTGCGGAAATCCCCGCGGATCTCAAGCCCCAATTAGAAGGCTTCAGCCTGACCCCCTTACTCAACTCAGAAAAACCCATCTCATGGCACGATGACCGCCTACTCTATCAGCACGTTGCCCGCTGGCCCAGCGGCATGGCCGTTCAGCACAAACACAAGATGGCAGGCATTCGCCAAGGCAACTACCTACTCGCCCGCAGTGGCCCATGCCATGATCCTGAATGCACCACGGAAGTATTCGGCATGCAGTGCAATACACTGCGTTCAATCGAGCGAGGCGGCAAGTCAGCTAACTACACCAAGAAAAATGGTCAGTTCCACTGGGGCGTGAGCCCAGCCGACAAGTGGGTGCTTTTTGATACCAAAAAAGACCCCGGATGTAATAACGACCTCTCAGCCGATCAACCTGAACGCGTCAAGGCGATGGCAAAAAGCTATGACCAATGGTGGGATGATGTCTACCCCACCATGGTAGAGCGCGGTGGAGAAAACCAGCTCAAGTCAGTGCTTGAGACGAGGAAACAGATCTTACCCTAGGCGCACTCAACTCTCACTCCCCCCCATGAAACAAAGATTCTTATTTGGGCTTATCGCCTGCGCACTCCTCTATCCCAACGTTACCTCCGCCAAAGACCCTAACAATATTGCCCCGACTTTTAAGGACGTCAAATACGGCGCGCACCAAAAAGAGCTCGTGAACTTCTGGCAGGTGGAGTCGAAGGAACCACTCGGGCTATTGCTCGACATCCACGGAGGCGGCTGGATGGGTGGCAAAAAGGCCGAGACCCAACGTCCATACCAGCTCAATAAAGGCTACCATGTCGCTTCAATCAGTTACCCACTGGTCAACGAGGGCGGGCAACAACCTGAGATGCTCAATGCGGCTCTGCGGGCGGTGCAGTTCCTGCGCTCCAAAGCCAAGGAGTGGAACATCGATCCTACACGTATTGTGGTCACCGGTGGCTCGGCGGGAGGCTGCTCCAGCTTGCTGGTTGCCCTGCACGATGATGTGGCGAACCCAGAAAGCACTGACCCCGTGGAGCGCTACTCCTCTCGCGTGAGCGGAGCGATCGTGGCCGGCGCACAAACCACCATGAATCCCTTTGTGATCAAAGAGAAGATCGGAGAAAAGACCTTTGACAACCCGATGCCCTACAAACCCTTTGGCTCCGAGACCATTGAGGAACACATGAACAACTGGGACAAGCACAAGGAGCGCGTTTTGAAATGCTCTCCCCTCACCCACCTGAGCAAGGATGACCCGCCGCTGCATTTATACTATAACGTGATACGGGAATTCCCGACAACCAGTGGCGGAAACGGTATTCACAGCCCGATTTTTGGTGAACTCATGCTCGAGGCCTGTCAAAAAATCGGCGTTGAGTGCCACCTCAAGTATTGGGAAAAAGATGAAGGTCGTCCTGCGCCAGCTATCGGACGTGAAGAGTTTATCAATAAGCTGCTGCTGAAATAACCCATTCTAACATAAATAAGGCAATGTATACAAAACCCTCCCGCTGGCTCAGCACCTCCGCTGGGGCAACTACAGCGCAGACATCCGCCCCAAGCCCGAGCACAACGGCACAGCCCGATTCACCATCGGCAAAGCTTCCCATTAAGCTGGTCCTAAAAAGCTATCCATATTCGTCGAGAGTGTGTGACGAAACATAGCATGAAAACAACTCGCCTTACGACCTTCACACTCCTTGCCTGCTCGGCTATCTGCTTTGCAGAGCCGCTTACCATCGCACACCGGGGATCATCTGCTGCCGCACCTGAGAACACCATTCCTGCGTTTGAGCTCTCTTGGAAGCAGCAGGCTGATGGCGTTGAAGGCGACTTCCTTCTGACCAAGGACGGGCACATTGTCTGTTTTCACGATAAGGATACCAAACGCATCACCGGCAAAAAACTCATTGTCAAAAACACTACCCTAGCAGAGCTGCGCCAGCTTGATGTCGGCTCATGGAAAGGTGAGCAATACAAAGGCACGCTCATTCCCACCATCGCCGAAGTCCTTGCTACCATCCCCGAGGGCAAGAAAATCTACATCGAAATCAAATGTGGTACGGAAATCGTCACCCCCCTGCTACGCGAGATCGAGGCCAGCACACTAGCAAGCGACCAGATCCTCATCATCTGTTTTAAGGCACCTGTTCTCAAAGCCATCAAGCAACGCGCCCCCCATTTACAAACTTCATGGGTATGTGGGTTGAAAAAAGACAAAGCCGGCACAATCGCCCCCACGGTCGAGAGTGTACTAAAAACCTTGCGCGACATCAAGGCGGATGGCTTTAGCTCATCGCACCAACACATCACCCCCGCCTACATCGAGGCAGTTAAAGCCGCTGGTATCACCCATCATGTCTGGACCGTCAATGACCCGGCCATTGCCACGCGCTTCAGCCAATGGGGAACGGCTTCTATCACCACGGACAAACCTGTGCTGATCATAAACGCGATTAAAACCGTCCCTGCACCTTAAAAAAGCGACCATCGCTGCCAGCATCTACACCGCCGTGCGGGTTTCCTACAAGACGGTACCCCTTAACGTTTGATAGCGTATAGATCAACGGCGAGCACCTTTTCGCTTCAAGGCAACAAGGCCTCGCTAAAAACAACCTAACTCACCAGCAACTTCCCATCATGAAACATGCATTGACCCTGACCTCCTCCGCGCTTGCTCTGAGCATAAGCTTACTCTTCACCATCAATACCGCCAGTGCCGAGCCCACTGCTCAAGCCCCCGTCAAAAAAGTCACCCAGACACCACCGACCGGCAAAGAAGACGGCTGGGTGCAACTCACCGGCAAGGACTTCCAAAATGTGAACTGCAAGGAAGACACCTGGCGCTGGGAAGGAGGCCACGCTTTCTGCACCGGCCAACCCGTCGGGGTGATCAGCTCGCATGAGCCGCTCGTTGATTTTGAACTGCTCTGTGAGTGGAAACACAAACAACACGCCGGCAACTCAGGTATCTTTATCTGGGCCACCAAAGAAAGCCTAGATGAACTCCGCGCCGGCAAAGGCCGCCTCCCCAGAGGCATCGAGGTCCAGGTTCTCGATCATGGCTATAAGGAAAACTATGAAAAAGACGGCAAACGCAAAGCCGACTGGTTCACCTGCCACGGTGACGTTTTCCCGGTTGGCAAGGATACCAAGATGCGCCCCTTCCCTCCTGCTTCACCCGATGGCAGACGCAGCTTCCCCACTGCTAACCACAGCAAGGGTCTGAACCAGTGGAACCACTACTACATCCGTGCCGAGAAAGGTGTCGTGCGCCTCTGGGTCAACGGCCACGAGGTTTCCGGTGGTGACCAGATCTCACCTGCATCTGGCTACCTCTGCCTTGAGTCCGAGCGAGCCCCGATTGAGTTCCGCAACATCCTGCTGCGTAAGTTACCGCTCAAGAAAGACTGAAGAGCCTACTTGTTGGCTTCCTGAAAACTCACTGAAGGAAATCCCTGAGTTTTCAGGCTAGCACCAGCCGCAGGGGTAAAAAACGCCTCGATCAAGTTTGTCTTTACCGCAAGGGCATAACCTTCATCCACGCCCATAACACGTAGAGCGGTCGCCCAGGCATCAGCCTGCATCGCCGTCGGCGCGATCACCGTAATGTTAAGCTGGTCCTGTTTGCCCTTACCCGTATCCGGATCTAACACATGCGCACTACGCTTACCCTCGATCTCGGTAAACTGATAACTATCACCCGAGCTTGAGAGCGCCGTGCGACTCAGCTCCATCGATGCCACCACCTTCTGACCCGGGCCTTCGAGATCAATGCTCCAGCCTTTACGACTCGGCGGAGAGCCAGCACACACCATTTCACCACCCACAGAAACGGCGAAATCAGCAAGCCCCGCACCTTCTAGTATTTTGGCCAACTCATCCGCAATGTATCCCTTGGCAATGCCACCAAGATCAAGGCTCAGCGGCTTGTTGAAGCTCACTGTTTGATCCGCCTCGTTAAGAACGATGTCTCGGGAGTCTACTTTCTCCCGCACCGGCATCGCCGCATCTACATCGCCCCGCTTTCTCTCGCGCCATGCCTTACTGGAGGAACCGAGTGTCACATCAAACGCTCCACCGCTCTGCTCTGAAATTTGCTGTGCACAGGCTAACACGGTGAACATGTCATTGCTGACCACCGTGGCCCGCTTATGTGCCACCTTGCAGAGTTTCATCAACTCACTGTCATCACGGTAGTCGGAAAACACCCTGTCGAGCTCAACGACCCGCTCGAAACATCGCGCTGCGAGCTGCTTCGCTTCAGTCCGATCAGCACTATAAAAAACCAGACGAACAATCGTTCCCAAATGGGCTTGGGTGAAGGTATAGCGCTTGGGCTCAGTTGCTAACTCATGTTCTTGAGCTGCAAGTGGTGTTACCCATACGGGCAATGTCATGCACAAGGCGACAGCAATAACTGCTAGCCTAGCGGTATTTTGCCATCTCACCATCTTCAGCGACTCCTGAGTTCCATACGCGATACATTTCCTCAAGACTTGGAATATTCGCTGGCCTCACAAGCCGCATGCCAAGCCATGCCGTGTCCGTATGATACCAGATACTTTTAGGGCTTTGCGGGTCAGAAGCCTTCCAATCAGGGTTAGATGGATGACGTGCCGCCGATGAGCTCGCCTCGATATCCTGCTGCCAATAACCACCTTTGGTGACATGCGGGTATGCCTTGGTAGCGATGACCCACGGGTCCTTCTGTGCCTTGTTACCAAAATGTTTCAGGCGGTTGTCCACGTGCTGGTCGAGGGTCCACTCAAGCACATTGCCGTGCATATCATAAAAACCCCAGGCATTGGGTTTCTTCTGGCCCGGTAGGTCGTAGGTGCTGGAGGCGTCACCACCGATCAAAGCATACTCAGCCGCCACGGCCGCATCATCACCCCAGCTGAACTTCGTTGTTGATCCTGCGCGGCAGGCGTATTCCCATTCTGCCTCGGTAGGAAGACGGTAGAAGTGACCTGTTTTATAACTCAACCACTGACAGTACTTATTAGCCGCGTGCTGAGTCATGCTCACTGCAGGGTGACCTTCACGAGGCATGCCGTAAGTCATCGGGTGATATGGAGGTGTCGGGCGAGCCATGAGCTTACCATCGTCCTCAACCGTCTCACGCATGAAGTCGACCACTTGGCCGTCTTTTTCCCGAGGAAGCTCAGTGATCATGAAGGGCTCGTATTCCTCCCAAGTCACCTCGTGCTTACCCATCCAAAAAGGAGAGATCGTTGCCTCGATGACGTCATCAGCTTGTTCTCCCTGCCAGCGGAAACTGCCACCCTTCACGGGAAGCATTTCGAAGGATGCTCCGGTATCAAGTTCCTCGGTGTATGCCTTGCCCTGCGAGCCCTCGGCCGGTGTGGCCTTGCCCTGCGAGCCCTCGGCCGGTGTGGCCTTGCCCTGCGAGCCCTCGGCCGGTGTGGCCTTGTGTGCATCCTTCTCCACCTGCTTAAGAATGCGCTCACGGATAAGCTTGGTGAGGCGCATTTGCTCTTCATCCACATCATCACCCAGATCAATCACCCGTGGTTCGGGCTGCGCTGCGGGGTTGGAGACGGTGGGTGCAAGCAGAGCCCCTGGGGCAGCCGCTTTACGCGCGGCCTTGGCTGCAAGATCCTTCACTTTGATATTTCTGAATGAAACCAAATCCCCATGACCGGCAAACCCAATGAAACCCTCGGTTAATTTGATGCCGGGATGAGCCTTATTCTCCATGAACTGCTTCACCTTACTGAGGTCACCATCAAGGATAGGCACCCCATTGAGCTCCACCTGAATACGGCTACCTTGAACCGTAACAATCTGATGATTCCACTCACCCACCGGGCGTAGATAACCACGGTGTGCGGCAATCATACCGTAAGCACTGCCGTGAAATTGACGTTCATCAAGATCCTTGTATTTGTCGGCGGTGTCATCAAGAACCTGGAGCTCACACATACCGACATACGAGCCATTGCCCTCACCCGGATAACGAATCAGCAAACCATTGTTACCACCGGGTGGCAGCTTAAATTCAAGAGCGAGCTTAAAGTCACTGTAGGCTTTTTTGTCGTAAAACATCGCACCTTTGCCTCCTACCAGGGCACCGTCAATGACCTTGAAGCCATCGGCCACCTGCATCTTCCAGCCTTTTGTTGTGCTGCCGTCAAACAAACTCACCCAGCCATCACCGGATGCCGCCTCGGCGAGGATCTTATCGGCTTCCACCGGCAAGATCTCACGCACGGCAATGTTACGCCACGCGACTGGGGCTCCGTGTGTCTGCAAGATGATTGGCCCCAGCTTCGCTAGAGGACGATCTCGCTTCCAGAAGTTATGCATGTAGACACCATCCACCACCAGCTGGTCATTGAGCCAGACCCAGGTGCAGGAGCCGATTTGGCGAATACGCATCTTGTTCCACTCTCCGATCGCTTTGTCCGCGTGCACCAGCGGATTCCTGCCAGGACTTTTCTTGGCATTGTTCCACAGGCCACCTGACCCCATCTTGGCACCGTGTCGCCATTTTCCAGCTTCTTCACGCGTATCCCATATCTGCACCTGAGGGGTGCCACGCATGTAGATGCCGCTGTCTGAGTTGGCATCGAGACGAAAATCGACAAGGAATTCCACATCCCCATATTCTTTTGCCGTGCACAAATACGGCCCATGGCCATCGTTGATAATCACCCCATCTTTGATCTGCCAATGCACGGGGAAGACCTCGAGATCCTTCTTGCGCTTGGCGGCAATCTTCTTGGCATCCTTGAGTTTGGCGTAGTCATGGGGATTCTCCGGGCGCCATCCGCTGAAGTCCTTACCATCAAATAGGGAGGTAAAACCGTTAGGAGCCGTCTCGGCAAGGCCTGGGCTGGCAGCAAGCACCAGAAGCCCTGCCACCTGAGAAATGAGGTGTCTTTTTTTCATCTTGGTAAAGGTAAGAAAGTGTCCGAACAGACTCTAGGAAAATTTTGTTTTTCCGATTTCAGCTGCTGGGCGTGCCTTAAACGGGGTGTCAAAGTTGAGCCCCTTACAGTCGATGAGCTGATCTGTGGACGACATGATCTGCTTGTCGGTGATGAGCTGCCCGGTGTAGCCGGCTGTCCGGCCCATGATCGCCAGCGCGTGGCTGTGCTCCATCTTGCCGATGACATCATTAAACACCTTACCGCTGCGGATGTGGTCGAGTAGGATCTTATGTTCCGTCTCGTAACCCAAGCCACCCTTGCTTTGCCAAACGACTTTACCATCTCGCTTGATGGAAACACCGCCTTTATTCGCCTCGGCGATACCTTTGGTTCCTAGAATGGCGTCACCACTGGCGGCGTAAGTCCCTGGAATCTGGCGCCCGAGGAAATCAGCACGGCGTCCGTCCGCATATTCATAATTGAGGGAGAATTGGTCCCAGTTATTGGCTCCCACCACCGGCTTCACATTACCACCAATGCCGTAGCACTTCACCGGCATCTGATCCCCCATCGCCCATGACATTTTGTCGAGGCCGTGGATCATAAATTCCAGCATACCGTCACCACTCAGCTCAAGATAGTTATGCCAATAGCGTAATGACCACTCCATATCCGACATGGTGGCTGGCTTGAATTTAATATCGGGCATCTTGTTTGGGCGACCACCACCGCAGTAGGTTGATGAAACCGAGACCACATCACCAATCTCTCCACCCTGGATGCGCTTGTGCAGCTCCATCAAGTGGGTCGAGTAACGCCAGACCAATCCGGTCATGACGGACTGCCCGTTGGCCTGGGCCTTTTTGGCGGAATCCACCACGCTCTTCAAGCCGGGGATATCAATGGCGAAGGGTTTCTCCATGAAAATGTGTTTACCGGCAGCCACCGCAGCCGCGAGATGTAGGGGGCGAAATGCAGGGGGTGTTGTCAAAATTACGATATCCACGCCACTATCGATGACTTTCTGATAACCGTCAAAACCCAGAAACTGGCGTTGCTTACCCCCGGTGTCGACCCTAGCACCTTTGCCTTGCATGCGATCGACGCCTTTCAGGCGACTTTCAAAAATATCAGCCACCGCCCAAATCTGGGTGTCAGGATCCGCCGCCAGAATATTCCGCAGTGCCCCGCTGCCACGGCCGCCAAGACCAACAACACCAACCTTGAGTGTTTTTTTGGCTCCGTTCTGAGCTTTCACATAGGGTGCTGCCAAAGGACTCAGTGCCACCGCTGCTGCCCCAAGGGATGCCTGTTTGACAAAATTACGGCGCTCCAGATTGAGCGAGCTATCATTCGTTTTCGAGTTAGCTTGGGAGTTCTTTTTATTATTCTGATTCATGATGTTGTGATTGTAGGTCGAGTCTTAAAACCTGCAGTGTGCCATAGGTAACAATGCATTCTTACTATAGGAACGCTCAGTTCAATGACAATCTGTCATTCATGGCGCGCCGCGTCTTGTAGGAAACCAGCATCGCGGTGTATAAAAACATAATTCGCCCTGAATACAGCCCATCTAGTGCAAATCATGCTCATTTACTGGCCATCACATCACTAAAAACCCTTTGCTTTTAGGATATTCAATTGACCATATCCTCGATCGGGTGCTTGAATGCACCCATGTACGAGGCAAAAGGAAAAATTAAGGTCATTTTTGACACCCAGGAGTTCCCCAGCGGATTCAGCAAGCGTGAGTTTGTGGTCACCACAGGAGACGACAACTATCCACAGGATATCAAATTTGAAATCATCAAGGACAAGTGCGCATGGCTAGACAAGTTTGAGGCTGGCCAAGAGGTCGCCGTTCATTTCGACATCCGTGGTAACGAGTATAAGGACAAATACTACGTCAATCTCAACTGCTGGAAAATTCTCGGTGGAGCAGGTGCTGGTTCAG
>CAWVVN010000079.1:0-10224 GCA_963933605.1 uncultured Verrucomicrobiales bacterium | reverse complement strand
TTATCATGTTTGAATGATTCATTACCCATTAAAGCTTAATGGGCTTAAGATATACTACGATGAAAAGATTAGATTATAGTAACACACTGTTCATCATGCTTTTTTCTATGTTGTCGATTTTTGCTCATGCCGGCGAACTCCGTGAGTGGACCAGCAGCAAAGGCAGTAAAATGACAGCAGAGCTGGTCAGCAAGACGGACACCCATCTGACCCTCAGACAAGCATCAGGGAAAGAGATCACTCTGGCGATCAAGCAGCTTAGCGATGCGGATCAAGCCTACTTAAAGCAACTTGATGAGGCAGCAAGCGATAAGGGGCAGAATAAAGTTGATAAGGAAAAGAAAAAAGCTGGCCTCCTGCCGGTGCTACACGATGGCATAGGAGTAGGTTACTTTGCCTACTTTGAGGGTGAACACTATGTTGCTCGGATCAATGCTAATGCCGCCATGGAGGTATATCTCAAGGAGGAGGAAAAGGCGAGCGGGCTGCTTGATGGCTGGAAAATGATGGTCGAGCCCATTGCCTACAAAAGGAACAAGCTCGGCACGATTAGTGGCTACAAGATGGTGGAAATTCTCAATCATGGCGATCCCGTTGAGAATCCTGATCAGGTCAAGCTATCGGTCATGCTCAAGGGTGGCATCAAGTGTGAGCTTATCTATGAGTTCACCCCGGAAGGCTTGACCACGTGGATGCGATCAGAGCGCGGATCTGATCCACCAGAAGTCATGAACCACATGATGACGCATCGTCTAGGCCGAGTATTACAGCTCGCGAATGATCAAAAGGATTTAGAGGAAATGAGGCTAAAGGTGAGGTCTGATAAATATGATTACTTCAACAAACACCGGATTAACACAACTGTTTCGCATGATAAATACGAAGTAAGCATGCCTGCTATCACGAATACGAAGATTCTGTTTGATAAAGGCTCAGACAGAAATACTCGGCTTATGTGCTGGAAATACGGTGACGATGCGCTGTCGAAAGGATATTTTATCAGATCTCGTAAGGATGATTTTAATTCCGCGAAGCACGACGCGGAAAAAACCAGCATCACCTTTAAGGGCAAGTAAGCCTGAAGAGCTCATTTTTTATTCTGACGCATGTAAAGAGCATGAATTTTTGGTTCTCTCTGCTTGCAGTCAGCTCGATACGGGCTTAATTCATTGCTTGATGAAACCAACAATCAAAACCTATGGGTTGACACTAATGATGGCTTTAGCTGGATGTCTGACATCTTGCGCTGAAGAGAAGAAGGCAGAAGGAAGTAAGGACGTGAGCTCCGGAGATGCTGCTAAGACCGAGACGGCCGGTGAAGTGAAAGATATACGCATCGAGCTCAATACGAGTAAGGGAACGATTGAGGCAACCATCTACGCATCGAAGGTGCCCATGACAGCCGCTAACTATCTTAATTTGGCAAAAAGAGGATACTATGATGGCTTGAAGTTTCACCGTGTGATCCCCAATTTCATGATCCAAGGAGGAGACCCTCAAGGAACGGGTAGGGGCGGTCCTGGATACCGATTTGGCGATGAGTTTCACGCTTCACTCAAGCACGATGGTCCCGGGGTATTTTCCATGGCGAATTCGGGTCCTGGAACTAACGGCTCCCAGTTTTTTGTCACGCACAAGGACACTTCATGGCTGGATGGCCGACATAGCGTCTTTGGCAAGGTCACGAAGGGGCTCGATGTGGTCAACGCCATCATGGTGGGCGATACAATCAAGTCCATCAAGGTGCTAGACTCCACGGATGCGTTGTTTGCTGCTCAGCAAGCTAACCTGACCAAGTGGAACGCGGTGCTGGGTGCCTCTCAGTAAGGCGTAAGCAAGACAACTCTCTCCTTGTTTGGGCTCAAATCGGGCAACGGCCAAGTGATTGGCCAGAGTCAGATATATGAAGTGACTCGGGCCGTTAAAAACGGAATCGCTTCCGTGGGTAGGAACTGTGAGAGCAGCTTCAAGGACCTGACCGAATGAGCGATTCAGTCCAATTATTCCAAAAAGACCATCTCCTGCGTATGCGGGAGATGGTCTTTTTATAGAGTGATTGATCGTCGGCTTTAAGCCGGTAATCAGGACTTTAATCAGGACTGGCTGGGGACCAATTCAATGGTCACGCGGCGATTTGCTTGGCGACCTGCCGCTGTGTTGTTGGATGCTGTCGGCTGATCTGGGCCGCGTCCATAGATGAGAATGCGCTGATCTATCACGCCGCCATCTTTAAGATATCCAGCCACTGAGCGTGCGCGCTTCTCAGAGAGTTGATAGTTGTAAGTGCTATTTCCGACATTGTCTGTGTGTCCGGTGATGTCGACCATGGTGCGTTTATACTTTGCCAGAATAATGCCGACTCCATCCAGTGTGTTGCGGGCGCGGTCATTAACCGACGAGCTATCGGTAGCAAAGGTAATGTCTCCTGGCATGTTGAGTATTAGGTTATCGCCATTGCGCGTTACGCTAACCCCGGTGCCTTCAAGGTGACGACGTAGCTCGGCTTCCTGCTTATCCATGTAGTCACCCATAAGACCGCCAGCGAGAGCGCCAATACCTGCGCCAACCATGGCTTTTTGTCTTCTGTCCGTGCTTCCAGAGCCGGTTAAGGATCCTAAGCCTGCGCCAATGAGGCCGCCAATAACGGCACCTGATGTCGAACGACTAGTTTGTTGTTCGCCGGTGTAGGGGTTGGTGGTTTGACATGAGCTCAGGGCGAGTGAGCAGACAAGTGCGCAAACGAGAGGGAGAGTAGTTAATTTCAAATTCATCATGAGGAAATGATAAAACAGCTCTCGGTGAATGCCACCAAAAAATAAGATTGCCGCCTCGTGGAGATTTTTAGGTGATGATCGTTTTTGCAGGTTAAGTGGCACCAGCTCTGGCAGGCTCAGCGCATTGATTGATGGAAGGCACGGCAGATTGGTTTTCACGCTTGCTGTTATGCTTCTCTGTTGGTTTGCTGTGCAGCGTTGATCGCCTCATGGAGTGGCGTTAAACACAATACCCATGGCCATTGCACAGAATACCATCGCGCTTGTCTTTGATTATGACCAGACCTTGAGTCCAAGTTATATGCAGGATGACGTTATTTTTCCGGAGTTCGGGATCAACCCCGAATCATTCTGGAAAAAGTGCAACCGGCTTGTGAAGGAGCAAGGATGGGATGGTGAGTTGGCTTACATGCACTGTCTTCTTGGTTATCTTGAAATGGATCAAGTCACCAATGCGCGCCTCGTTGAGCTGGGGGCCAATTTGAGTTACTTCCCAGGTGTTCCAGATATCTTTGATCAGTTGCGCAAACGCTGCCTCGGCCCCGAGCATGAGGCTCAGGATATTACCATTGAGTATTACATTGTTTCCTCAGGTTTGAAGGCGCTTCTCGATGGTTGCAGCATCAAAGATAATTTCCGTGCGATCTACGGTTGTGAGTTTGGAGAGGATGAGCAAGGGCACATACGCCACGCTAAAAGAACGATATCTCATACCACCAAAACTCAATTCCTGTTCCGCATTAACAAAGGCCTATTAGACTTTAAGGACGATGTGAATGATCATATGAATCCTGGTCTACGTCCTATTCCGTTTGAAAATATGATCTATGTTGGTGATGGGCCTACGGATGTGCCTTGTTTTACGGTCATGCGTAAAAACGGCGGCAATGCCATTGCGGTGTATAACCCTGATGACCCAACGCGGAACAGCTTTAGAAAATGCTACCAACTCTGTGCCAGAGCGGACCGGGTGAAACACATTGCTCCGGCTGATTACTGTGAGGGGAGTCACTTGCGGCTGCTGCTTGAGCACATGGTAGGCGAAGTCGCCGACTCCATCTTGCTGCGTCAGCTTGATGAAGTGCAAAGCGGCACGGTTGCTGCGCCTGGTTTTTAGCCGCTATTTTTCTGATGGGATAAAACCTATTTTTATTACTAACTTCATTGTCATTGATGCAACACATTCATTTTATTGGTATATGCGGAACCGCCATGGGCTCAGTAGCCGCCGCCATGCATGCAAAGGGTTTCACGGTCACGGGGTCGGACGAAAATGTCTATCCCCCCATGTCCACCTTTTTAGAGCGGCAGGGCATTCAGATCTTTCCTGGCTATAAAGCGCAGAACATCCCGGAGACAGCGGAGGTGATCGTCGTGGGTAATGCCATTAGCCGTGGTAACGAAGAAGCTGAAGCCGCGCTGGATCGTAAACTTCTTTACGTATCGTTGCCCGAAATTCTCAAGGATCACTTCCTTCGCGGGCGTAGAAATCTGGTGGTCAGTGGCACGCATGGCAAGACAACGACGAGTTCCATCCTTGCTTGGATACTTAAGTCAGCCGGCGTCGATCCAAGTTACATGATCGGTGGCATTCCGCGTAATCTTGGCCAAGGGGCAACCTTTACCGACTCTGATTTTGTGGTTCTTGAAGGCGACGAATACGACACCGCCTTCTTTGATAAGCGATCCAAGTTCCTGCATTATCTTCCCGAAGTGGTCGTGATCAATAACATCGAGTTTGACCATGCAGATATCTACAACTCGCTTGATGAGATTAAGCTGACCTTTAAAAGGCTGCTTAATATTGTGCCGAGAAATGGCATGGCCTTTGTCAATGGTGACTGTGTCAACAGCATGGAGGTGGCAAGTGATGGGCCTGCTCCGATCACCACCGTGGGCCTGGGGTCTGAGTGTGACCTGCAGATCACGGAGATTGTCTATGATCGCGAAAACACCAGCTTTGTGCTGGATGGTGAGCATTACGTGTTGCCGATGGCCGGCGAGTTTAATGTGCGTAATGCGGCGATGGCTATTTGCACGGCAAGCTTTTCTGGTTTCAGTGCAGATCAAATCAGGCAGGGGCTCGCAAGCTTCGAGGGCATTGCACGCCGTCAGGAGGTGCGCGGCATTGCCGGGGGCGTTCGGGTGATTGATGATTTTGCCCATCATCCGACAGCGATCGGGCTTGCGGTTGATAGTTTGCGCCAGCAGTATCCTGATTCTCGACTCTGGGTCATTTTTGAACCGCGATCCAATACAACTCGGCGCAATGTCTTTCAGGACGATTTAGCCAATGCGCTGAGTAAAGCCGATCTTGTGGTTGTTCCCGCAGTGCCTGATCCAGAAAAAGTAGCTGAGCAAGATCGACTCGATCCTCACAAGCTGGTTAGCGATATTCAAGCTTCAGGGACATCTTGCTGGTATCTTGAAACGGTGGATGAAATTGTTGCACTGGTCGCCAGTGAAAGCCGTGAGGGAGATAGCGTCGCCGTGCTCAGCAACGGCGGCTTTGGCGGCATTCACCAGAAGTTACTCGATAATCTGGGTTAGGGCGCGCCGTTACCTTTGGTTATCGCTCTCCCCATTGCAATGGGCTTGCTCGCGCTGTTTACATGGGGAACTAATGTCTACACCAAAGCTCCCATGGATAAAAAAGAAGAGGCGATGGCTCGTATCGATAAGGTGGATGTCATCTTTCAGATATCGTCAGTGTCTGCTCTCGCCTTTGTAGCAGTATTGTCATGGAGCAATACAGTGAGTTGATCCCTTCGAGAACTCCTGTAGTTGCGTTGGTGGCTGATAAACCAAGACAGCGTGTATCATGAGATGCTAGAAAACGCCGCGGCTCAATGAGTGTAGAGGCAGCTTTCCGCACACTATCCCGCAGCTATCTATTAGCGATACGTCTTATACGCCCAGATGCCATCGACAATGGCCTTCGCACAATTTTCTTGGTAGGCTGAAGTGAGGCATTTTTCGCGCTCGGCCGAGTTACTGATGTATCCACATTCCACTAGAATAGCAGGGCATCGTGTTGCCTTAAGCACGCCCAGATCTTGGCGCTGGCGAGTATTACCATTACGGGGATTGAGGCGGCTTAGCATCCTTAGGTGAACATGAGCAGCAAGTTTTTGACCCTCATCACCGAAGTAGTAGGTCTCCACGCCATTGAGGCGGGTGCCGGTGTGGGCGTTGAAGTGAATACTGATAAAAATAGCGTTGGTGTAACGATTGGCGATATCTGCGCGGCCCCTGAGTGAGATGAACTGATCACTGCGACGTGTCATGGTGACCGGCATGCCCTTTGCCTTGAGCATTTTCTCCACTAAAAAAGCAACCTTGAGAGCGAGGTCTTTCTCATAGACGGTGCCTCGGTTAGCCCCCTTGTCCTTGCCTCCGTGTCCCGGATCGATGATGACACGAGATATTTTTCTCGCGTCTGCTTGGCCCACGCATGTGACCAGTAGAGCTAGGGCGAGCACTAGGTTTCGGCACCAGCTTGCAGGACGGTAAACGATGAGTTTTTTTGGGGAAATAACTCTACTGGATACTGGTTGGGCAGACAAAACGACGAGGGTGAAATAGGTTTTCGAAAAGTGATGCTATATATTAGGCGGTAATGTTCTGGCCTCAGCTCGATTGAGCTTCATCGTTATTTTCATCGTCATTGTATGACGATTTGCCATCAACCGCTTCCTCAAAACTATGGCGTAATCTTTTTGAGAGCAGTGGGCGTATCAGTCCATAGATGAGGTATAAGGAGAAAATAACGGTGGGTGTGTACCAGCGTGTGTGCTCGTTGATGAGCAGTAGGATGAGCAGGGCGCCAGCGAGAATGCCCCAGGGGGTGCCTCGCGTTTGGAAATCGATTTTTTTAAAGCTTGGGTAGCGCAGGTTGCTGATCATCAGCCCAGAGATGGCGAGCATGCCGCCTGCCAGTACCCAGTTCCAATGGCCGAGCTCACGTTCGGTTTCTGAAAAGTAAATGAGCAGGTAAGTCACCGAGGCAATGAACCCAGCGGCCATGGGGATGGGGATGCCGCGGAAGTCCATGGACTGACCTTTTTTCTTGGGCATGTTGGCCAAGCAGTTGAAACGTGCTAGGCGCATTGCACCACAGAGTAAATAAATGAAGGCAATAGCCCATCCTATCTTGCTTGGTAGGTTGAAGAGCACCGCTTTAGAAACGAGCAAGGCAGGTGCCATGCCAAAGGAAACCACATCGGCGAGCGAGTCGAATTCTTGGCCAAAGGGAGATTCCTGACCGCCCATGCGGGCGAGTCTTCCGTCCAGTAAATCAAAGAGACAAGAACCAAAGATGAGCAAGATTGCCTTCTCATAAAAAGGAAAGGCGGCGGTAAAATCAGGTTCCTGCATGCCATTAAAAATGGTCAGCACGGCAAAGAAGCCGCAGCAGAGGTTGCCCGCTGTCATCAGGTTGGGCAGGAGGTAGATGCGGGGTTCGTCACTGGTGTCAGACATTAGGCGATAGCGGTTAGGTGATTGAAGCTGAGAGTGGCGTGCGCTTAGCGGCGGCTACCGCGGAATTTGTTGCGAGGGTCGTTATCCTCAGGAGAGGCGTCGTCTCGATAGCGTAGAATGCCGTAGCGCTTCAAGTTTTTTACAAACTCCTTGGCATTGGTTCCTGTTTCTTGATCGTAAGCCATCGCGCCAACAAGCCCGTCTTTGTTCTGCATCGCTGACATCGTTTGTTCAGCCTTGGCTGCAGCACTGTTGATGCTTTGGATGGCTTTGGGGATGTCTTTGAGGGCAGGATTGATCTGCTTAATTTCGCTGCGAGCATCGGCGACCAGGTCATGAACGCTCTGTGAAGTTTTTTTCATGCTTGCGAAGGTTTCACGGGCCTCGCTAATCGTTGGCTTTAGCTCTGCGGATAGCGTTTTTATGTTGTCGCTTGAGCTTTCAAAATTGGCAATGGTCTTTGTTAGTTGATCAAGATTTTGCTGGGAAAGTAGTTCCTCGTTAATCTTCGACATCGTCACATTCATGCCGTCTCCGATGCGTTGAAGTGACTCCAGTGCTTTGTCGATTTTTTGAAAGGTCACCGTAGCTTCCTTAATGAGCTGGCTGGTATCGCGCGCGATGTCTTCCGCGTCTGACTTGAGAGAGTCAAATCCACCAGCGCCTCTTCCCGCTATGCTGTCACCGTCCTGATAATAATTTCCTGTTTCCTGATCTGGAGGAATGATTTCTATGAATTTGTCACCAAGGAGTCCGGTCGAGCTGATTTCAAAAACAGAATCAAGGGGCACTTGCACATCATTGCGAATGCGCATTTCCATGCGCACCGTGCTTGCTTTCTGGGTGATAGTCAGCTCTGGCCTCGTGGCAACTCGTCCGATTTTTGCGCCGCGGAGCCGAACCTCACTGTTTTTGATGATGCCCGCTGTGTCAGGGAACTCGACGTAAAGAGGGTAGTGACCGCGAAATCGATCACCAAAGCGGCCGAATTCTACAATGAGAACACCGAGCAGAAGCAGGCCGATAAGGACAAAGAGGCCTGCGAGTCGCTCTCGTTTTTTTTCCCGAACGGGCATGGGATGAGTTTCTCTTGGATTGTGGATTCTTGCAAGGTGCAAAAAAGGGGCGCCTGATTCACATCAGCGCGATGTGATGGGCTTTAGCTTTAGCTGGCGTGCTGATCATCACCATGACTATCGGAACCGTTGATGAAGTCCCTCAGAGTGGGGTCTGGACTTGCTTTCATTTCACCAGGAGTTCCCTGCCAATACACCTTGCCGTCTTTCATGAAGACGATGCGATCAGCAATGCGAAACACGCTGCGCAGCTCGTGGGTGATGACAATATTGCTGATGCCGTGATCTTGCTGGAGGCATTTGATGAGCTTGTCGATTCTCTCCGCCGTGATCGGGTCAAGGCCGGCATGAGGTTCATCATAGCAGATGCACTTGGGCTTCATGACGATGGCCCGTGCAAGGGCGACACGCTTTTGCATGCCGCCAGATAGCTCAGAGGGCATTTTCTCTTCTTGCCCAGGCAAGCGCACAATTTCCAGCACATCAGAGACGTGCTGGTTTAATGCGTCGATGTCTGTGATGCCTTCTTCGCGAAGTGGAAAGGCGATGTTTTGGGCGACGTTCAATGAATCAAACAAGGCTCCGTTTTGAAACATCATGCCCATTTTTTTTCGAATGGGGCCGAGTTCTCGTTCACTCATGTTGGAGATATTCACGCCATCTATCTCGATGGTTCCTTGCCGTGGTTGCATCAGGCCGATCATATGTTTGACCAGGACGGTTTTACCTCCACCTGAGGTGCCTAATAGGCACACCGTCTCGTTAGGATGAATGTCGAGATCCACACCACGTAGAACGCGAGTTGCGCCGAAGTTCTGATGCAGGTTACGGACCCGGATCAGTGGTGTTTCTGATGAACTTGCTGGCACAAAGACGAAGCTATCACAGGATTCACATCAACGCAAAGCATCGAAGCCGCAGAAGAGTTTTGATTTTTCGGGCGGTCGAGCGGGTAGGGCCTCGTTGTTATCTAAGAAATCTCGGCAGGTGCTGTGGAAGCTCTCGGGCGTGGTCACTCGACGGATACGATGCTCAAAGGCTTCATCAACGCCTTGAACGATATAGAGCATGTATTTTTTCATTCTGTTGACATGTTTGCTCGGGTCAAAATCATCCGCATGGGAGGCGATTTCGTGGTAGAGAGAATCGATGTAAGCGAAGAGGTCGGCTCGGGTGAGCTCGCGCGGTGACTGGCCTGAGAATGAGGCGCGTAACTGATCAAAGATCCACGGATTGCGGATGGCGCCCCGGCCGATCATGAGTCCAGCTGCCTTGGTTCTGCGGATGGCGCCCAAGCCGGTATCCACATCCACCACGTTGCCATTGGCCATCACGGGACAATCCATTTGCTCTACGGCGAGGCGAATGCAATCCGTGTGAATCGGCGTTTGGTAGCGCTCGGAAACGGTGCGGCCATGAATGGTGAGGGTGTCGATGGAGTGCCGTTTAAAAATCTCGAGAAGGTCGGAGAACTCATGATGGCTGTCGTAGCCGACACGTGTTTTGACGGTGAATTTGCCGTCTACGGCCTCTCGCAATGAGGCGATGATACGCTCCATGTGATCGAGTTTTCGGAGCAGACCCCCGCCGGCATCCTTGCGGCAGACGACGGGTGCTGGGCAGCCTAGATTAAGGTCGATGCCGGCGATCGGATAGGCCTGTAGCTCCTTGGCAGTGCGCACCAGGGCATCAATGTCTTGGCCGATGAGTTGTGCGAAGACGGGCCTGCCGGTTTCATTCTCCGTGATGCTGCGCAGGATCTTTTGCTCCAGGCTATAGTCGGCATGCACGCGGAAATACTCGGTTACATAATAGTCTGGGCCGCCATACTGCTGCATGACCCGCATGAACGGCAGATTGGTGACTGCCTGCATCGGTGCCAGAGCAAGTAG
>CAWVVN010000078.1:0-10495 GCA_963933605.1 uncultured Verrucomicrobiales bacterium | reverse complement strand
ATCCACATCATAGAGAAACTGCATCTTCATGGCGATCCACGGGTCTCCGTCAGCCGAGTATCTGACCTTGGCCTTCTTGCCATTGCTCAAAGTCACCTCCAATGGCGCATAGGCATCCAGCACCGCCTGCTGGCCTTGTGATAACCATCGAGCTAGCACTGGCATCACCTCACGATTCTTGATATCCTTGTAAGACTTTGCCCCCTGGCACACCTCCTCTAACACCATCAGCTTGTCGTCCTCATCAAAGCCTGGAAGTTCCATTTCGGGCATCCACTTGGATAGACTCACCAAGCGGCCAATCCAGCGCTCCACACCTTGATCCCAATGCTTGAGCTTGAGCTCATCACTGGCAACACGCTCTGCTAGTAATCTCGCAGCCTGATCCCGAGGTGGTTCACCACCTTCCTTAGATTCCAGCACAAGGTCTCGGAAGCGCAGCTCACGTTTGTTGATTACCCTGCGCGAGACAGGATCGTAACTAGCACCATCATGCTCATGAAAATCACTCGGAAAGAGCGCACGCAAATCATCCAGCGACACCTCAGCACAGCGGTTCAGATAAACGGTCACCTCCTTGCCCTCCACCTCAGTCATCTCCGTGGCAACAAAAGCCTGTGCCTGCTTCACCGAGCTCGCCGCATCCAGATTACCCCGTCTGCCGCCCACCACACGGCACGCCAAGGTTGCCTCACCTAGCCGGACTGCTAGCCGGTCACTGAATGCCGCCAACATCACCTGCCCGACTTGCTGTTTACGAAGATCAAAATCCACCTCTCCCCAATCCAGTCCCATCCTCACTGCCGTGCGCTCTAGTTGCTCCAAGGACTTAGAAACTTCACGCGCGCCCCGTGCCAAGATCCCTGAGTCGGCACAGCGCCTCACATCAAAACGCATATCACTGGCAAACTGATAAGCCCGCCACTCGGCAACAAAATCCGTACCGTCCTCCGGCTCTCTGAATTCACAATCCCCCGCCCCCCTGCGCCTCACCAATACCCCCTCTCCCTGAACTGCCGCCGCGATAAAGCCCGCCTCCGCCACACAGCCGAGCTCTTGAGCTTTTAATAACAAACATGCATACCTCGGGTGCAGTGGAAATTTCGCCATCGCCTTACCGCGCTCCGTGATCAGGCCTAATTCATCCACAGCCCCAAGCTCAAAAAGCAGATGCTCCGCCGTCGCCAAGCCTTTCTCATCCGGCCTGTCTAACCAGCGAAAAGCTTGCACATCTTCGACCCCTACGGATTTCAAAGAAAGCGCAACCTCGGCAAGATCCACACGCAGTATCTCAGGCAAATCAAAGGCATTCCTTCGTCCCTGATCCGCCTCACCCCATAATCTGATACAACGTCCCGGTGCCGTTCGGCCGGCACGACCCGCACGCTGATCCGCCGATGCACGTGAAATCTTTGCAATCATCAAGGTATCAATCCCTCGCACTACATCGTAATGCGCCACTCTCGCCAAACCTGAGTCAATCACCGTGCGCACCCCATCAATGGTGAGAGAAGTCTCAGCAACATTGGTCGAAACAATAATCCTCGGTCTCCCTCCCGCTTTAGCAGGTGCCACCGCAGCATCCTGCAGCTTGGGGGACAATCCACTATAGAGTGGGCACACATCCCAACCACGCGACCAACTCGCACGCTCAATGACTTCTACCGTCCGTCGAATCTCATGCACCCCAGGTAAAAACACCAACACATGCCCGACATCATCGCGCGCAACATTGTCCCTCACGACCTCCGCCACCCGGTCCCATATCTTCACCTCCTGACGACCTCCCGCTGGTGGAGGACCAGCTCCTCGATAGCTAATATCGACAGGAAACGTACGTCCCTCTGCCTCGAGAATGTCACATGGCTCGAGATAATCCTTCAAGCCTGCCACCTCTAGAGTAGCTGACATCACAATGAGTTTTAAATCCGGCCTCGCACCCTCTTGTAAATTTAAACACCGAGCCAGTGCCACATCACTGGCAATCCTGCGCTCATGAAATTCATCAAACACCACCGCCCCCACATGCGGCAAACCAGGATCGTCCTGCAGCCAGCGTTGTAATACCCCGTCAGTGACATACACAATCCGAGTGTCGGCTCCCATGCAGTTTTCAAACCGCACCACGTGCCCCACCTCCGTGCCAGGCTTCACCCCACGCAACTTCGCCACATGACGGGCAAGCATCCGCGCGGCGATCCGCCTCGGCTGCACCACCACGATCAAGCCCTCGACACCGCCATCCAATAACATCGGCGGCACACAGGTTGATTTACCAGAACCCGTAGGTGCACGCAGCAGCAGCCTGCCGCTCGAATGCACAGAATCGAGCAAGGACTCCCTCAAGTGATGAACAGGTAAATTCATGCCTATCCCTTTTTGTAGTATCTCCGATAAGAACTGGGAGACATTCCCATCTCCTTGCTGAAAGCCCGACTGAAATTGGCCAGCTCACCGTAGCCCAAGCTAGCGGCTACCTCACTAACCTGCATGCCCGTGTTGATTAATCGGTCACAGGCAGCGGACATCTTTGCCTGCATGATAAACCTCCTCGGCGTTGTGTTCATATGCTTCCTAAATAAGCGCTCTAGCGTGCTGATAGAAACCGCCGCTCGATTCGCCACCTCTGATATATCGATGCCCTCGTCCAACCGTTCGTAAATATTGGCAACAATCACCGCTAGTTTGTGATGCCTCGTCGGCAGAGGAAGCCCCTCGTCATGACCCATGCGTCTGGAAATGCCAGCCGTGCCGACACATTGTTCATCTTTACCCAACAGCGGTATTTTGCTCGTCGACCGCCACTCCACCCCCCCTAACCTTGTCGGCGTCAGCTCTGAAGCACTCCACAAAGCCTGCCCCGATACGATGACTCTCTCATCATCGGCCTGATACTTCACCGCCAGCTCGTGAGGGAAAACATCCTCATCTTTGCAACCTATCAAATCTGCAGCATCACGCATCGCTACCTCGTAAGAGAACGCGTTGTTGACGAACATGAATCTTCCCTGCAAATCCTTCATCCAGAATATGACACCTGGCAACGCCTGAAACAGCGCCGTTGCTATCTGCCCCGGTAACAATGAAGACATAAAACCCTCAATATCAGCACTTTGAATATCCTTCACGCCCCTATTCTGAGCATCCAAGAGATATTTACAATGACGAAAAATGACAAATAATTGACGACTAGCCCTATAGACATCTTGAGCATCCTATACATAATACCAACCATCTTTGATGGCCGAGCTCACCAGCTCACCAAAAAAATCTCTCATATAACTAAGAACCAACAACTAGGAACAACAAACGAACACGATCATGTCTGAATACTTCCCAACCATACCCACCTTCCAATACGAAGGCCCCGGCTCAACGAACCCCTTTGCCTTCCGCCACTACAATGCCGATGAAGTCATTGGTGGTAAAACCATGAGCGAGCACCTCCGCTTCGGCGCCGCCTACTGGCACGTCATGCGCAATGAACTCGGCGACCCCTTTGGCGCCGGTACTGCCCTGATGCCATGGGACGACGGCTCAGAGTCTCTCCAGAATGCTCTCAACCGCATCCCCGTCTTCTTTGAGTTCCTTGAGAAAAGCCAGATTGATTACTACTGCTTCCACGACCGGGACATCTCCCCCGAGGGCGCCACGCTCACAGAAACCCACAAGAACCTCGACCGCATCGTTGAAGAACTCGAGAAATTCCAAAACGAAACCGGCAAAAAACTTCTCTGGGGAACAGCATGCTTGTTCAGCCACCCACGCTATGCTCAAGGAGCAGCCACCTCACCTCAGGCTGACGTTTTTGCCTACGGCGCCAGCCAGATCAAGCACGCGCTTGAGGCCACCCACCAACTTGGTGGTGAAGGCTATACCTTCTGGGGAGGACGTGAAGGCTACGCCACCCTACTCAATACCGACATGAAGCGTGAGCTCGACCACCTCGCCGCCATGCTTCACCTCGCAGTCGATCACGCCAAGAAGATCGGCTACACTGGCCAGTTCTACATCGAGCCCAAGCCACGTGAACCATCCACCCACCAGTATGACTCAGACTCCGCAGCTTGCCTGAACTTCCTGCGTGAGTATGACCTACTCGACCACTTCAAGCTCAACATCGAGACCAACCACGCCACACTCGCCGGCCACACCATGGAGCACGAGCTCGATGTCGCCATCGGTGCCAACGCGCTGGGAAGTATTGATGCTAACCGTGGTGACGAGCTCATCGGCTGGGACACCGACCAGTTCCCAACCAACGTCTACGACACCACCCAAGTCATGCTACGCGTATTAGGCATGGGCGGCTTTACTACTGGCGGATTGAACTTTGACGCCAAGCGTCGCCGTGAATCTCACGAGCCCGAGGACCTATTCCACGCCCACATCGGTGGCATGGATGCTTTCGCTCGTGGTCTCAAAATCGCCCACAAAATCGCCGAAGATGGCCGCATGAGCTCATTTATCAGCGAGCGCTACGCCTCCTATGACTCCGGTATCGGTGCCGAGATCGCGGCCGGCTCTACCAGTCTCGATGCCTTGGATGCTCACGCCCAGAGCATTAAAGCTCCACAACTGCCTAGTGGCCGTCAGGAAATGCTCGAAAATATTATCAATGATTATCTGGCATAATCATTTGTATCTTGTAAAAACCCGAATCGCTTTTGCGATGAAACAAACAGATAAACTTATATATGAGTATTAATAATAACGAAATTCACAGAAAACGCCTGTTATGGGCGGGCTTTGTTGCTATTCTTGCCGCTGGTGTCGGCTTTGGTATCCGTGGCGGTATTTTTGCCAATTGGGCAGCCGACTTTGGATTTAGTGGTGCCCAGCTGGGTGCCGTTGGTGGAGCTGGCTTCACTGGCTTTTGCTTTGGCATCATGATTGGCGGCGTTGTCGTCGACAAGATTGGCTACGGCAAGCTGGTTGTCGCGGCCTTCCTATTCCATATTCTCTCGGCCTTCATCACCTTTGGTGCAACTCAAGGTCAAGACAGCGAAACCGCTTACCAATTCCTCTTCTGGGGTATGTTTGTATTTGCGCTTGCTAATGGAACACTTGAAGCCGTTGCCAACCCACTGGTTGCAACGCTCTTCCCCGAAAACCGTAACCACTACCTCAACATCCTACACGCATCGTGGCCACTCGGCATGATTCTCGGTGGCATGGTTGGTTGGTTCCTCGGTGGCGATGGCGGATGGGGATGGAAAGGCCAGTTGGCTCTCTACCTCGTTCCCACACTTGTATATGGTATTATGTTCTTGGGACAAAAATTCCCTCAGTCTGAAGCCTCTGCAAAGGGACTCAAATTCGGAGAGATGCTCAAGGATGTTGGTATTCTTGGAGGACTCGTTGTCTCCTTCATGCTTTACCTATTCTTCCAAGGCACTCTGGCTCCGTTCTTTGAAGCTGGATCAAGCGCACCACGCATGATCTCCCTGGCTATTGGCCTTGCCACCCTATTGGCAATTGGCGCCATGACCAAGTTCTCTATCGGTCACTGGCTGATTTTCGTCTTGTTCATCACACACGCACTTGTTGGAGCCGTCGAACTCGGCACCGATGGATGGATCCAAAATATCACTGGAGCTATCCTGAGTGAGCAGGAAGGCAAGATGCTCTTCGTGTTCACCTCACTGGTGATGTTCCTACTTCGATTCTGCGCTCACTTCATTGAGAAGAAAGCAGGACTCAACCCTATCAGCCTGCTCTTTATTTGCGCTGTCTTAGGTTGTATTGGTCTCAATCTCGTATCTGCAGTTACAGCCTTCGGCCCTGCCCTTGGTGCGCTTCTTGTATACGCTATTGGTAAGACATTCTTCTGGCCTACCATGCTCGCTGTAGTTGGAGACCGCTTCCCAGCCACTGGTGCTGTAGCGATGAGTCTTATGGGTGGCATCGGCATGATGTCCGCAGGACTTATCGGATCCCCCGGCCTCGGCTACTTCAAGGATCGCTATGCATCCGAGGAGCTCAACAAAGCTGATACGGCTCTCCACGCTGAGTGGAAAGATTCTGAGAAGCAAAGTAGCTTCCTTATGTTTGACGCTGTTGATCCAATCGATGTAAAACGTCTCGCAGAAGCCAAAGGCGCAGCTGTGGATGAGCGCACAGAAGCTCAAGCAACTGTTGTCGCCGCAGACATCGAGGGCAACCGACGCACTTTGAAGGTCGACTCCTTGATACCTGCTGCCATGGCAGTGATCTACTTATTCCTGATCTTCTACTTCAGAGCTAAGGGCGGTTACAAACCCGTCGAGCTTGCCGATAGCAATGCGAAAAGACCCGTTGCACAAGCTGATGAATTCTAAGCTGCAGCCCATTCAGCTCAAATAAGATTCACTCAACGCCTTCCCTGCCAAAGCAGGGAAGGCGTTTCTCCCACTACCTGTTAACAACACCCAATCGATAACATGTTTCTCGGACTTGATTGTTCTACACAAAGCTTTTCTGCGCTCATCATTGACGCGAGTAAAGGCACGATTATCCACGAAGCATCGGTCAATTTCGAGGGTGACCTACCCGATTACCAAACCTCATCCGGCTTTGTCCACGGCGACTTACCCGGAGAGGTTTTTTCTGATCCACTCATGTGGGTGGAGGCCCTTGACCTGCTTTTAACAAGACTGCTCGAGAGTGGCGCCGACCTATCGGCCATCGAAGCCATCTCCGGCTCAGGTCAGCAGCATGCCACCGTCTATCTTAACGATCGTTTCAATACCACCTTGGCCGACTTGCAGAGCGCAAGCTGCCTCAAGGACCAACTGGCACCCTGCCTCAGTCGCCCGCTCTCCCCCATCTGGATGGACAGCTCCACCGCCCAAGAGTGCAAAGAAATCGCCTCTGCTCTCGGTGGCAATGATGAGCTGTGCAGGCGCACAGGTTCAACCGCCACCCAACGTTTCTCCGGTGCTCAAATCCGCCGATTTTCCAAACTTTCCCCTGAGGCATGGCAAGACACCGCCCACGTTCACCTCAACAGCTCCTTCCTTGCCTCACTTCTAGCCGGTCAATCCGTAAGCATTGACTATGGTGACGGCGCCGGCATGAACTTGATGAACCTTGCCTCCGGCGATTGGGACACCGACATCGTCAATATCACGGCTGATGGCCTTGCTCATAAATTACCCTCTCTCAAGCCCTCCGCAACGATGGCCGGCAACATTTCTCCCTACTTCGTTGAGAAATACCAATTCAATCCAGAGGCCAAAGTAGCTCTCTGGTCAGGAGACAATCCCTGCAGCCTCGTCGGCATGGGTGCAGCCTCCCCCGGCAAGATGGTCATCAGCCTCGGCACGAGCTACACCCTCTTTGCCGCTATGGATCAGCCAGTCACAGACCCAAGCGGGTTTGGACATGTCTTCGGCAACCCCTGCGGCGGATTCATGAGCCTGATCTGCTTTAGCGAAGGTGCCCTCGCACTGGAAAAACTGCGCAGTGAGTTAGACATCACTTGGAACGAGTTCAGCGATGCCGCAATGAGCCAGGAGCAAAGCCCCATCCGTAGCCTTCTCGACAAGCAATTCCTCAACATGAAAGCCCGCGGCGAATGGATGGGCCAATCGCCAGACACGATCTACGTCACGGGGGGCGCATCCAAGAATCAAGGCATCTGCCAAACGATCGCCAATATTTTTGAGAGTAATGTCCAACGCATGTCCACCAGCTCATCTGCCGGACTGGGCGCGTCCATGAGAGCCGCTCACGCCACTGGCGACTTTTCACTCGATGATCTTGAAAAGAAATTTACAGTCCCCGATTCAGAAAGCACCATCGCTCCAGATCCCGAAACTGTAAAAATCTACCAAAACCTCTGAACGCATACCTCCGCCGTGCTCGGCACCTCATTCACTATTCAACATTCACTATTCACTATTCTAATGTCCCGTCCTGTCACACTATTCACCGGCCAATGGGCCGACCTCTCACTTGTAGACCTCTTACCCAAGGTAAAAGAAATGGGTTACAATGGCGTTGAGCTTGCCTGTTGGGGCGATCACTTCGACGTCGATGCTGCTCTTGCCGATGATCAATACGTTGCCGATAAATGGCAGCTACTCAATTCTCATGGCTTAGACTGCTATGCCATCTCCAACCACCTCGTCGGCCAGGCAATCTGTGACAACATCGACGAACGTCATCAAGCGATCCTCTCCCCTGAAATGTGGGGTGACGGTGAGCCAGAAGGTGTCCGTCAGCGTGCCGCCGAGCACATGGCTAATGCAGCTCGCGCTTGCCGTAAGTTCATGGACGCACGCCCAGGAGGTGCTCACCCATTCACTCCTGCTGTCAACGGCTTTACTGGCTCCTCTATCTGGCACGCTCTTTACTCATTCCCACCTACCAGCCAAGAATATCTGCAGGCAGGATTTGATGACTTCGCCAAGCGTTTCACCCCTATCCTCGATGTCTTCGAAGAGGTCGATGTCAACTTCGCCCTCGAAGTTCACCCCACCGAGATCGCCTTCGACATCGTATCCACCGAACGCGCCATCGAGGCTGTCAACGGTCACAAGCGCTTTGGCTTCAACTATGATCCATCTCACCTAGGCTACCAAGGAGTCGACTACGTCAAATTCATCCGCACCTTTGCCGAGCGCATTTACCACGTGCACATGAAAGACGCATGGTGGGGACACGGTGACGGTACTGTAGGCGTCTTCGGCGGCCATACCGACTTCGCCGACCCACGCCGCTTCTGGGACTTCCGCTCCGTTGGGCGCGGTGATGTCAACTTCGAGGAAATCATGGTAGCTCTCAACGACATCGTCTATGAAGGCCCCCTTTCCGTTGAATGGGAAGACGCCCGCATGGACCGCTTCCATGGCGCTACCGAATCCTGTGCCTACGTCAAAAACCTTGATTTCCCACGCAATAGCGGTGGACTCTTTGATTCTGCTTTCGACCAAGACAACCAATAAATTAAAATTCAACCTCAACACTCAATAACTATGTCACCACAACCATTAAAAGTCGGCATGATCGGAGGAGGCTCCGGTGCATTCATCGCTAATCCTCACCAAAAAGCCATTCACTTTGACGGCACACGTAAGGTTCACTCCGTTGCCCTCGGCCCTGACCCTGCGGTAGCCATCGAAGAAGCTAACAACTGGGCCTACCCCGTCATGGGCTATGCATCCTATGATGCCATGTTTGCCGCCCAGGCCGAGCTTCCCAAGGAAGACCGCATCGACTACGTGCTCATTGTCACCCCCAACTTTGTTCACTTTGACCCAGCAATGAAAGCTCTTGAGCTGGGCATCCCCGTTATCTGTGAGAAGCCTCTCACCGTTAACCTTGAAGAAGCTGACCTGCTAGTAGCCAAGGCAAAAGAGAAGAACGTTCCCTTTGCAGTCGCTCACACCTACCTCGGCCACTGGTCGAGCTGGTTCAGTAAACACATCGTCCAGAGTGGACTCCTTGGAGAAGTTCGCTGGGTTGACTCCTATTACATCCAAGGGTGGCTAGCAGACAAGCTTGAGGACTCAGGCCAAGTGCAAGCTGCATGGCGCACAGACCCTAAGAAAGCAGGCGGCAGCGGCTGCGGTGGAGACATCGGCACCCACGCCCTGATGCAACTTCGTTTTGTCACAGGTCTCGACGTTGAGCGCGTATCTGCACGCTTGGACAAGTTCGTTCCCGGCCGCCCCATTGACGACCACTTCACCACCTACGGTGAACTCACCAACGGCGGCAAATGCCTCGTGCGTGCTTCCCAAATCTGCATCGGTCACAAAAACGACCTCGGCATCATGATCGCCGGCACCAAGGGAGCCCTCAAATGGAGCCAAGAAGATCCTGAAAAAGTAACCATCCTCCTGCAAGACCAGCCTGACCGCACCTACTGGCGCGGAGCAGTGTCAGCAAACGACGGCTTCCTCGAAGACGTGCCACAGTGGCTACTCGACGAGCCCACCATTCCAAGCGGCCACGGCGAAGCCTTCCACGACGCCTACGCACGCCTACACCGTGAGTTTGAAAAAGACGTCCGTGCCTACCAAGACGGTAAGCCTTGGAGCTGTGACGGCTCAAAATACGCCAACATTGACGATGGCCGTATGGGACTCGCCTTTATTGATGCCGCGCTCAAGTCGGATGCCGCAGACGGAGCTTGGGAAGTCGTCTCCAAGGGTTAATCGAGCTCTTCCGCATTCAACTCCCCAAGAATATCCCGTCCCGATATCTTACCCATCATCTCAAGCTCGGCAGCCAGCACCTCACGTGCCTGCCGGGCTTTTTTTCCGTCTTGATCCGGCCTACCACAGTGCGTGCAAGAGGCAAAACCGGGATAGCCTTCCTTTTTCTGTGGATCATTCTCAGGTGAAACCAAAGTCACCTGCGGCCTCGTGCGCTCGCGATTCGCTGGCAGGATCACAATGGGGTGAATCCAGCACGTCAGCGGCTTATCGAACCAATCGCCTCGTCCCTGCTCCATGGATAATCTCTGAATGCCACATCTCCCCTGCCGGTCCAGAAAAACACAGCG
>CAWVVN010000077.1:0-10525 GCA_963933605.1 uncultured Verrucomicrobiales bacterium | reverse complement strand
AGAGCCACAATACCGGCAACATTCTCCGTGCCACTGCGCCGACCGGCCTCTTGACCGCCGCCGTGCAGCATCGGCTCAAATTTTAAGCCCTCCCTGATATACATCGCCCCCACTCCCTTGGGAGCGTGCAACTTATGGCCTGAGATAGAGAGGTAATCCACCGGCACCTCCCTGACATTGACCAATGTTTTTCCGACTGCCTGAATGGCATCGGTATGAAACGCAACTCCGGCTTCACGCGCGATCTGGCAGGCCTCGACAATGGGCTGAATCACACCAGTTTCATTGTTTGCCCACATCACCGACGCCATAGCAGCATCGCCGCCGGCTATTGCCTTAGCAAAGCCATCAAGACACAAACGTCCGTCGCTATTGACTCCGACTTTTTCGACTCTGAGATGATGCCGCTCTGCCAAAAACTCTGCATGGCGCAGAATCGCACTGTGCTCGATTGCACTGGTGATGATCTTTTGATCGCCCTGAGACCGCGAGGCGAGAAATGATAGCACCGCATTATTGGACTCAGTGCCACAGCCCGTAAAAACGATCTCAGTGGGCTTGGCGTGAATCAGCTCCGCCACTTGCTCATGAGCAACTTCAAGAGCCTTGCGCACTAGCTTCGCCGCACGATAGCCACTGGACGGATTATACCATTGGTCTGTGAGGAACGGCAGCATTGCCTCCAGCACCTCAGGATGAACTCGAGTAGTGGCATTGGAATCGAGATAAATCACGCCGCATTACTAACCTGCTGATGTTCTCACCGCAAGCCGTGATCTCGTATGCATCTGACAGCCAAGGTGAATGAGATGCTCTTTCCCGCACAGGAAACCTTGACCTCCATAGGCTAAAGCATTAAAAGCCTGCCAGACATTCGGTATTTTCAGCCGATGAACCCACCTAGCCCATGACTCGCACATCCATCGAAGCCTGCGCCAAAGCTTTTGTTTTTGTCCTCTTTATTCTGTTTCTCTACTCCGCTTACCGAGTAGCAGGCATGATCGGCTGGGTATAAGCCCCCGCTAAGATTCCTCAATGATGTTGAGCATCTTGATGGTAGCTTTAATAGCGGCTTCAGTCTGATCCGCGTCAAGACCACGCGTCTTGAACTTTTTGCCTTTGAAATCCCACAGAATAGTGGCCTCCACCAAGGCATCCGTATGTCCCCCTGGAGGAATATGCACTGAATAATCCTCAAGGGTTGGATGATCTTTCTCCAATCTTGAGTAGATACTCCAAAGCGCACGGACAAATGCGTTGTACTGACCATCGCCAGTGCTTGTTTCCTGGTAAAACTCACCTTTGATACGAAGACGCACCGTGGCCACAGGATTTAAACCTTGGGTCAGGGAGAGTGAATAATTGACGATCTCTATGTCTTGAGTCTCTGTATTCCCACCCAGCACATCAGCAATGATAAAGGGAAGGTCCTCCTTGGTAACACGCTCTTTTTTGTCACCAAGCTCGATGATCCTATCGGTAACGCGCTTCATGCCATCCTGGTCGAGACTGATACCGAGCTCTTCGAGGTTTTTCTGAATGTTGGCCTTCCCTGATGTCTTGCCTAATGCGTATTCACGAGTACGACCAAAACGCTCTGGCAGTAGATCATTGTAATAAAGTTTATCCTTGGAGTCACCATCAGCGTGAATCCCCGCGGTCTGGGTAAAGACAAATTCACCAATGACGGGTTTGTTGGCCGGCACCCTGACCCCCGAATAGGTTTCTACAATGCGACTTACCTTGTTGATCGATGCTTCCTCGATATTGGTCGTCAATTTAAGTTGGTCGTGGATGACCCCGATGACACTAGATAGTGGCACATTACCGGCGCGCTCGCCCATTCCATTGACCGTAGCATGAATACCGTGAACCCCAGCCTTGACGGCACTGTAGACATTAGCTGCAGCAAGATCGTAATCATTATGGGCGTGAAAATCAAACTTCAGCGCAGGGTAGCGATTGACCATCTGCTGACAGAAATCATAGGCCTGATCAGGATTTAAAATACCGAGTGTGTCCGGCAACATGAACCTTTTGATCGGGGTATCCATCAGACCCTCCACCAATGCATGAACATAGTCCGGCGAGTGAATCATGCCATTGGACCAGTCCTCGAGGTAAATATTGGCGTCGACATTCTGTGAGCTTGCGTAGGCGATGACCTCCTTGATGTCCTCAAGATGTTGCTCAGGAGATTTGCGCAGCTGCAACTCAACGTGACGCTTGGAGCCTTTAGCCAGTAAGTTAATGACCCTTGCACCAGCCTTGGTAATCCAATCAACCGATACTTTGCCATCAACAAAACCGAGCACCTCCACCCTGTCTAACAAATCATTTTTCTCCGCCCATTGGCTAATCGCCTGAACACAATCAAACTCGCCTTGCGAAACGCGCGCAGACGCAACCTCAATACGATCAACCTTCACATTTTGGAGCAGGATCTTGGCCATACTCAGCTTCTCGTATGCAGAAAATGATACCCCAGATGTTTGCTCACCATCGCGGAGCGTCGTGTCCATGATTTCTATATGCATTTCTATCGTAAATGAGTGGTTTGGCATGACGCCTGATAGGCGCCCCTGCGCTGGAACATATCTGTGTTGCTATACAGATCAAAGACAAATACTCAGATCAAAGACAAATACTGCCAATCTTGCTACTGATCTTACTACTCGTCTTGAAAGGGCAGAATACGGCCAATCTCGACACTACCGGAAAGCCAATTGAGCAGCTTATCAACGTCAGTACTGTCGCCTCGGATGGCTTCAAGCGAACTCCAGTCAAGGTGAGGACGGGACTTAGCCATCCCCACACGTGTCACATCGAGCCTTTCCATCAATGCCTCCGTCTCACGAGGGTGTGCATTGATAATATTTGCTGGTCTTGGCAGGTCATCGAGAATCTCAGCAGTCAGTCCAAAGGTGGTCACCCCAATGCCAAAGGTAGCACTCAATTGGCGAATAGAATCAGCTAAAGCCTCATCTTCAATAGGGGCAGCATAGATAAGCTCGCCGCCTTGAGCCCAAGAGGAAGAGCTCAGAGTCTGAAAGAAATCTTCACGGAAGCTGTGGTGGGCTGGCAGAATACGCAACCGCGCTGCGTGCATTCTAAATGGCGGTAACCCGAGCTGAGACTTCAACTTGATCATCGCGCGCGCGGGCTCAACCTCTTCTCCGTTATCCCAGTCTATCAAGATCATTTCAGGAAATTTCCAGAGGTTCCCAATCGGCGCATCCGCACCAAAGGGCTCTCTAAATGCAAAGGGAAACCTTCCGTTGACGTCACACCACTTGTTGACAATAGCGCGGAACTTTCGAATCCGCATCATGGCATGATCCACTTCCTCATGGTTGCCCTCGATGTCATCAAGGCGTCCTTGGTACTGAGAAAAAAGCTCCTGCGCCGTTGAGAGTGCTGGCACGGCAGCCGTGCGACGGTAATACCCCTGCCCCTTTTCCACCTTGGCAATAGGAGACGTCGGATCACAGGACATGATCGAAAAATGGTACCTGAGCGAGGCGTCTGAATAATTGCCCTCAAGCTTCATGCGCAGCAAACGAATCAACTCAGTTCCTTTGATCGCTTCCTTCGGGTTAGCGGGCAAATACTCTGTTAAAACGTCGGTCAGTTGATGGCGTAGGCTCATGATGTAGAAATAGTGCAAAGAGACTCTCGTGTGAGAGCAAAGACAAGTGACATCCAATCCACATGCTATCATTGGCTCAAGCCCCATTTTTACTTTTTGGGCGAAAAAGCGCATTTTGTGAATAACTCTGTTGTCCTGACCGTCCAAAAGGTTACATATCAAACAACATCACTATGCTGAACCATTTTTCAAAAGCTATCTCATCCCTTTCTCTTTGTGCTGCCATGCTTGTCATTGCAGTCGGCATATCGCCGATGGCTGACGCGGACATCAGTGCTGACACCAGTGCTGAGAAACTGCTAGAAGGCATACGGCTCGGCACCACTCTCCAGCATGGCAAGCTTGATGGACACATTCGCAAAGACGGCAAACGCACCCCGCTCTCTTTGCATTTGAGTGGTGAAGACATCACTTTCCAGTTTCATACCAACAACACCTGGAGCGGCTTTCATATGCAGCTCAAAGAAGGTGAAGCCAAGCTCTTCGAAACTGAGCAGGGTAAAGCCAAGCCTTTCCCTCCTCAAAAAATTGGCGAAGCCATCATCGGTAGCGATGTCACCTATGAAGATCTATCACTGCGGTTCCTCTATTGGAAAGATGCCGAAATAGTCGGGGAGGATAAAATCAAAATGCAATCATGCTATAAACTGCGCCTGCTTAACCCTGGCAAGGATGGACGCTATAGCCTCGTGTATATCTGGGTCCATAAAAAATACGGAGCCCTGATGCAAATGGCTGGATACGACGCCCAAGGAAGATTACTCAAACGTTTCCACGTCACCGACTTAATGACCGTCGACAAGATCCAGACACTCAAGAAAATGAATGTCGAAACCTACCAGACAGGCACCAATAAAGTCACTGGCGTCACCTACCTCGAATTTAATAAGCCCCGCAAAGCTGTGCGCCGTGGTTTGTAGTTTCGGGGACCCCAATCTATCTTGATGCTACGCGCTGATAGGCGTCATGTGTGTGCGATAGAATGTCGTGGATGCGCTCTTTTTCCCGACTACTCAGACTTGGAAAACCAGGCATGTCATGCTCGCTCGTGACGATGGCATGTAGTTTTTTAAGCACAGGAGTTTTGATTTCATCGGGCAGTTGCTCAAACGATTTACTGTGGATCATGAAGCTGCAGCGGTATTTAAAAAGTCGCTTCTCTAAGCGCAGATCACGGAGTGAGTGGCCGTCATGACTGAGCCCCTGCCCTGTGAAGCTATCCCGGTAAAGGTCGGAGCCGTCGATGCCGTCTTCAGGCAGCTCAACTTCATCAGCAAACATGAGCATCTTCAGCACCGAGTCCGCCGTCGCCAAAATCATTTTTTGGGCTGATGGGGAGTTCACGTCATACTTGCCATGATGAATTGCCTTATCCAAATAAGCGCTACGCAGATAACTTACCTTAGCAGCTGAGAGCGTGTTGTGTGCCTGGATCTGATGTTCCATGATCATCAACGCAAGAATGTCACTGGTATCAGCAAGGTGTTTATTGGTGTCAAAAAAACCACTCAGATCAGTCACATTTTGGCCCGTCGTTGCCTCATAGCCATCTCTTCCGGCATCCTTATCACTGACCCATCGATTGCCCATGTGCCTTGTCTGACCCTGACGCCCGGTTACATACCAACCGCCCCAGCGTTCCTCAACAGGACTGGCAGGGGTGGTCAATAGCGAGCCCCACGAGAGCAAGGGTTGGCCGTCTTGTTCGGTGAAAACCGATCTTACCAACAAACCAGGAACGTTCATCGTGTTTTTAGTAGCGTGGCAGCTCATGCATTCCTGACTGCGTAAAAACCTGCGTTTGTCGGGCTCTGCGTTTACATCAAAACTATAGAACATCATGCCCTTGGGGTCATCACAGGCCACTATCTCAATCACCCCTCCTGGCACATAGCCCACATAAAAATCATTATTAAAATAGATCGCCCGCGGATTGGCAGGCGTGATCATTTTCCGCTGCAGACTTGTCTTGGAAAAAACCAACACCTGAGAAGACACTGAAATGCCCAACTCATCCAGCAGAGAGCTAAGCACCTCCGCTGGTGTGCTACCTGACAGATTGAATGTCTGCGCATCCATAGCTGCCTGAATTCGGGTGATGGTATTATTATCCTTCGAGGCAGAATAGAGAACTGGAGCCAAGTCGTAATCAGAGCTTGCCTGCAGCTGGCCAGTAAAACCCAACTGAAAACCAAGCTGCAAAGATAACATCATCACCAAAGATCGACCGATGGTCGAATGCTGCCCCCCTTGCCGTGATTCTCTATGCACTATATATAATACACATAATGGAATTTTTTCTTTCGTCAACCTAGGGCTGAACGCCGCCGCCAGCTTGAAGACGGCGATAGAGGCAAAAAGCAGAGCCGAGAAGGGCAAAAATATTCATTGGGTTTTTTGAATTCCCCATCTACGATTGCGTGGCCGTCACACCGCATCTCTTTGTTACCATGCCACTCTGGATCCCTCCCATCATCGCCTTTCTTGCAGGTTCAATTCCCTTTGGGCTGATTATTGCCAAGTCGAAGGGCATCAATATTCGCGAACATGGCTCCGGCAATATTGGCGCCACGAATGTGCTGCGCATCGTCGGCAAGCCTTACGGTATCGCCTGCCTCATTCTCGATCTACTCAAGGGGCTTATTCCCGCTGTTCTCGGAATCAGCCTATTTACTTATGCTGGCGAGTCCAACCCCATGACCCTGCACGCCCTTGAGCCCTATGCCGTCGAGCTTAGCCAGACTAAGGCGCAGATTTTACAAATCCTCACAGCCCTAGCTGCTATTCTTGGTCATAATTATTCACCCTGGATCGGATTCAAAGGAGGCAAGGGTATTGCCACCTCAGGAGGGGCACTTATCGCCCTCATGCCGGCCGCGGTTTTGATACTCATCGCCATATGGGTGATTCTCTTTTTCACTACCAAATATGTCTCTATTGCCAGCATAGGAGCCGCTCTCAGCTTGCCCTTTTTGATGATCTTTGGTTCCTGGTATCACGACAAACTAGCCAATGGCACTTGGAACAAACCACTGTTTGTATTTTGCATCGTCGTCGCTCTTCTTGCTGTTTGGAGGCACCGCTCCAACATCAAAGCCCTCATTGATGGTAGCGAACATCAATTCTCCAAAAAAAACAAATGATCACGCGCGCAGCCATACTCGGAACTGGATCTTGGGGAACCGCCCTCGCATGCCTACTGGCCCATCGACTTGACGAAGTTTGCCTCATTGGTAGAAATCAAAAAACGGTCGATGAGATTAATCAGAATCATTCCAACCAGCACTACATCCCCAATCTTAGTCTAGATACTAAAATCATTGCCTCCACAGACATCAAGCGCGCTCAGGACTACCCGCTGGTTCTCTTTGTCGTCCCAACCTCAGCCACCGAGGCTAGCGCCAGCCAGCTCGCCTCTATCGACTTGCCAGAAAACACGATCCTTGTCTCCTGCGCTAAAGGCATCTCAGCCAATGGAGAGCGCATGAGCCAGATCATCCACCGCCACCTCCCCAATAACCCGCTTGCTGTTCTATCGGGGCCAAATCACGCAGAAGAAGTATCCCGCAACCTGGCAACCTGTGCTGTCATCGGCGCCAAGGAAAAGGAACTAAGCGAGCAGCTACAAGACGTCTTCACCACTAACTTCTTCCGCTGCTACACCAGTGATGACATCGCCGGCATCGAACTCGGCGGTGCCATCAAAAATATTTTCAGCATAGCCGCTGGCATCGCAGATGGCATTGGCTTGGGTGACAATGCCATTGCTGCTCTTGTGACACGAGGACTTGCAGAAATGACGCGGCTGGGCACTGCCCTAGGCGGCCAAATGGAAACCTTCATCGGTTTATCTGGCGTCGGCGACCTCATGGCCACCTGCTATTCACCACATTCACGTAACAACCGCGTCGGTAAAGCACTTGGAAAAGGAGGTAACCTCGATGATATCATTGCCAATCTCGGCATGGTTGCTGAGGGTGTGCTCAATACAAAATCTATTTATGATGCTGGGCATAAGACCAGCGTTCGCATTCCACTCATTGATGCGGTCTACCAAATTCTCTACGAGAAAAAATCAGCAGTGACGGCACTCGAAGAGCTTCTCACCAGAGACACTAGACCAGAGACAGACTAAACACCCTTACTACAGAAGACATGGATCAAGAAACCATGAAAACAAACATGCTCAGCGAGGGGTCTTTTCTCGGTCTTTACGCTCGCGGCCACTGGGAATACGCCTCCAGAACCAATTGCTCCGGAGCGGTTGGCATCTTGCCCATCACCGATGACCAGGAACTTATCCTCGTCGAACAGTTTCGCATTCCCCTCCAGGCTCGTGTCATTGAAATTCCAGCAGGTCTTGCAGGTGATGAGGACGCGTTCTCCAGTGAAACGCTTGCTGAAACAGCTGCCCGTGAGCTACTTGAGGAAACTGGCTACCGAGCTGGCAAGATCACTCCCCTGATCAGCAGCCCCACCTCCCCGGGCATGACCACAGAAATGGTCAGTTTTTTCGCCGCAACCGAACTGACGCGTGAGCACAGTGGCGGCGGCACCCAGCAAGAAGATATCCTCGTGCACCGGGTCCCACTCGTTGAGCTTGAAACCTGGCTCAATCACCAGCAGGCTAAAGGTCTGCTTGTGGATATTAAAATCCACGCCTGCCTTTACATCGCTGGCCAGCAAGGGCTGCTCAAATCATAATAACAAAGTCTCGGAGATTAGAATCATGGATAGATTTGGAGGCATTCAGCGTCTTTACGGCAAGGCAAGCATCGAAAATTTCCAACGTGCCCACGTCTGTGTGGTTGGTATCGGAGGTATCGGTTCTTGGTGCGTAGAGGCACTTGCTAGGTCAGGGATTGGTCGGATCACCATGATCGACCTTGATGAAATCTGCATCAGCAACATCAACCGCCAACTACATGCCATGGATGGCGAAATTGGCCGGCAGAAAACCTCTGCTATGGCCAGCCGAGTGAAGGCCATCAACCCTGACTGCCAGGTCATGTGCAAGGAAACTTTCTTCAGCGAGCGCAACGCCGAAGAAATCCTCAACAGCGGATTTGACTATCTCATTGATGCCATTGATCACGTCCGAGAAAAGTCACTCTTATTGGCCGGCTGTAAACAGCGAGGCATTCCCGCCATCAGCTGCGGCGCCGCCGGAGGATTACGTGACCCCTCTCTCATCCGCATTGACGACCTCTCTCGCTGCCACAATGACAGCCTCATCAACAAGGTCCGCAAAACGATGCGCAGCCAATACGGATTTCCAGCCGGGGAGGACACCAAAAAGAAAATAAAGGCCCGCAAGTTTGGTATTAACTGTGTTTTTTCATCTGAATCCCCTGTTTTTGAACAGTGTGATGGCGAGGTTACACCCCACAAGCCGAGCCGCAATCAAGATGCGGCCAGCAAACTAAACTGCGCATCTGGATTTGGCAGTATTACTCATATCACGGCTACCTTTGGCTTATTTGCCGTTTCCAAATGCCTTGCCGAACTCTCGACTCCATCTTCTGGTCGACCCCCCGTATCAGTGCTTGAGCAAAACAATATATAAGTCTAGCTTCGGGCACAGCTTCCAGGCTCTAAGCCTCTCTTATTACAGAGGCTTATCACAAAGGCTGTATTGAATATCATGAGTGAACACATCGACATTGGTGAACAACTACTTAAGGCACGAGAAAACAAAAATCTCACGCATGCCGAGATTGCGCAGTCAACTCGGATCACATCGACCATTTTGATCGCACTTGAGAATAATGACTATTCTTCTTTGCACCCCTCATATGCCCGTAGCTTTCTACTACAGTATAGCGAGTTTTTGGATGTTGATGTCAGCGCCTTACCTGACTCCCTTGTCCTTGAGGAAGACATCACCAACATCAGCTACCTTCAAAACCGCCGTGATCGCCTCAGCGAAAAACGCGGCTCGGCGCCAAACTCTCGCCACAGGAAAAATAGTAAAAAACGCCTTAATCAGTTAGAAGGCGCTTCAAATCATTCCAACAGCGGGAACATGATAGGGTCCCTTGTGATCGCGGCTCTCATCGCACTGATCATTGGGGGAGGATTTTACGCCTGCAAAAAATATCAGCCCCAACAAACCGCAGCCGCCACTGATTCAGCAAGCGCCAACGGGCTGACTGCCGGGCAGCAAAGCAGCAGCTCTCCTGAGCCCTCAGCCGATCAGCGATCACCCGATCAAGAAAGCAATCAAGGGGATGAGTCACCCAGCCTTTTTGAACCCATATCACCTCGCGATAACATGCTCATGCCAAGCAATGCTCCTGCCTCGCTCGAGGAATTGGCCGGCTTGAGCGAAAGCGGCTCAGCGGAGCAAGATTCAGCCCCCTCCTCTGACACATCAAATGATGCTGAAGAGGACCTTGCCACCTCCCAGGCCAGCAGCCCACCGCCCAAGGCGATGGTCATTGACGAGGATTGATAATAAGCCAACGGAGCCTGAGCTACACTACCCCATTGGGAGATTTCTGCGCTAAACGGCACTTCAGTTAGTTTTTCTTAACTGAATGCATTCATAAAAACTCGGTTTTTTTGGTTTTTCATGCCGGCACTATTTTGCCCTCTTGAGTCATTGCCTATACTGTAAATTTCAAGGCCATATGTAACGATAAGACTCACAAGCCCTTTGCTTTATTTGGGCTGATTATTAGCTTATGATAACATATAACTGTTCTTACTAATAAGGCATCCAATTAACATTGGGTGTACATTCATGTTAGGTCATTATTGAAACCTAATGAAAGTTTGTTCTCAAAAAATTCAATTCTTAAAAACATCCATTGCCGCCATGATTGTGGCTAGCCTTGGATTCTTTAGCTCAACGGCAGAAGCTGTTATTATAGT
>CAWVVN010000076.1:0-10533 GCA_963933605.1 uncultured Verrucomicrobiales bacterium | reverse complement strand
CCTCGCTTTTTTCCCGAAGCTCATTAACAAATTGCCCAAAGCTGGGGCATGGATGATCACCTTTAAGCAGCTGATGGCCTTTGCCCTGTTCGCCACAGCAGCTTACTTCTTCCAAAGCTTCGCGACGATCACCGGCACTGGCGGTGCTTCATGGCTGCTGATGGCCGCTGTTGTCATCGGCCTCGCTGTATGGGCATACGGCCGCTTCGGCACACCCTACACTCCTAAGCTTAAAAAGTTCGTCTGGGGCACGAGCTTCCCACTACTTGTCGCGACGGGTGCTTTCTTCATGACCAAGTCGGCCACCGAACAACGAGCTCCAGAAACCCCCCTCACTGGCTCATCATGGTATCCTGGTGTGGTCGAGCTGAACCGATCCAAGGGGCGTATCGTCTGGGTTGATTACACCGCTGATTGGTGACTACTTTGCCAACAAAATGAGAGCCGTGTGTTCTCATCCGACGCCGTTGAGTCGATACTCACAAAATACAATGTTCTGGTGGTAACCGCTGACAACACTGATGGGGACGCCATTATCAAAAAAGACATGGATCGCGCCGATCGCAAATCCCTGCCAACCAATCTAATCTATCCAGCTGACCCCTCAAGACCCGCCATCATGCTTCCCGAATATCTCACTCCCGATATTGTAATCAAGGCCATCGAATCGGCAGCGGGACAATAACACCAGGCACCCTGATCGCGCACTATTTCCGTGCGTTGTCTAATCACCATGCATAGCATCAAAGTATGAGTAGCGATTCACCTTCAGTTCCCCGTTTGGTTCAGGATGACTGCTGGCTCGAACCCTACGCAGATCACATCTCTTGGCGCATCGACCGGCTCAAGCAGCAGCTGCAATCAATCAATGCAGAGGCTGGAAGCATTGAGCAATACGCACAGCTGCATAAGGAGCTCGGCATCCACTACCACCAAGCTAAGGATATCTGGTCCGTGCGGGAGTGGGCACCTGGTGCGCACTATGTATCGATCATCGGAGATTTCAACCATTGGGACGCCGGCACTAATCCTCTGACAAAGGGTCCAAACGGCATCTGGGAGCTTGAGTTAGATGGCAAGGCTCTGAAGCATGGCGATACCATCAAGTTACACATTTACGGCGCTGATGGATCCGCACGAGATCGCATCCCCGCGACGATTCACCGCAGTGTTCAGGATGAGACCACCCATGACTACTCCGGCCAGATCTGGCAGCCTGAGAAGGATTACTGCTGGGAAAACGAGTTTGACCCATCCTCAATAGGTGCGCCGCTTATCTATGAGGCCCACGTCGGCATGGCCGGGGAAGAGCCTCGACTTCATACCTACCGAGAATTCGCTGATAAGGTCTTACCACGAATCCAAAAACTAGGTTACAACACCATCCAACTCATGGCGGTGCAGGAGCATCCTTATTATGGTTCGTTCGGCTATCATGTGTCTTCCTTTTTTGCTGCTTGCTCGCGCTTCGGAACTCCTGAGGATCTCAAGTATCTCGTCGATAAAGCTCACGGAGCAGGCATTGCGGTGCTGCTAGATATTGTTCATTCTCATGCCGTCAAAAACCTAGCTGAAGGGCTGAATGAATTTGATGGCACCGACCACCAATATTTCCATGCTGGCATCAAAGGAGATCAGCCGCAATGGGACTCAAAGTGCTTTGATTACAGCAAGGATGAGGTTCGCCGCTTTCTCCTCTCCAATGTTCGCTACTGGCTCGAGGAGTTTCACTTCGACGGCTTCCGTTTTGATGGCATCACCTCCATGCTCTACGAGCACCATGGCAGTGTCGACTTTGACCACTACGATAAATACTTCACCGATGGCGCAGATGAGGATGCCATCCTCTACCTCGCACTCGCCACCACACTGTGTAATCGACTTCGGCCAGGGGCACTACTCGTAGCCGAGGACATGAGCGGCATGCCCGGCTTATGCCGACCTACTTCTGAGGGTGGCATCGGATTCACCCACCGGCTTGCGATGGGTATTCCTGATTACTGGATCAAGCTGCTCAAACACAAAAAGGATGAGCAGTGGAACCCCGAGGAAATGTGGGCAGTGATGACCAATAGAAGACATGGCGAAGCCAATATTGCCTATGCCGAGAGTCACGACCAGGCACTGGTGGGAGATAAAACCATCGCCTTTCGCCTGATGGACAAGGAAATGTATTGGCACATGGATACTGATGATGAAAACGAAGTCATCAGCCGAGGCATCGCTCTGCATAAGCTGATTCGCCTTTTCACACTCATCTCAGGTGGCGAGGGCTGGCTCAATTTCATGGGTAACGAATTTGGACATCCTGAATGGCTCGATTTCCCCCGTGAGGGCAATGACTGGTCTTACCACTATTGCCGCCGCCAGTGGTCGCTGGTGGACAACGTCAAACTGCGCTATCAGCAACTCAATGCCTTTGATCAAAACATGATCAAATTAGCCAAAAAACACAATCTCTTGGCTTGTGACCCTGCCCAGCAGCTCCACGTTCACAATGACCATCAGGTCCTGGCTGCTGAGCGTGGTAATGTGATTTTCATATTTAACTTCAACCCGACTCAGTCCTTTGAAGACTACGAGCTCAACATTGGCACTCAGGGAGATTACAAAATCATACTCAACAGTGATTCACCAGAAAACGGCGGTTTCGGCAGAGCTGACGAGTCCTTGAGCTACAGAGCAGACAAGGATGGCAAGTTACGCCTCTACTTACCAAATCGCAGTTGCCTGGCTTTGATTGCCCAATGAGCCGCTAATTTGAGGCTTTCACGATTGCCAAAACCAAAGTTACCAGCTAGATCCACTGCCATGGCAACTGAAACTTCTTTGATTCTTTTTAAACCCGATGCGATTGAAAACAATATCGTCGGCAGTGTACTTGCTCGCTTTCAGTCCGAGGGCTTCATCATCCGTGGCATCAAAATGATGCAGCTCGATGACGCTATCCTCAGAGAGCATTATTCTCATGTAGCGGATAAGCCTTTTTTTCCTGAGATTACTGAGTTCATGAGCCGCACGCCCGTTATCGCGCTTGCACTTGAGGGCAATGACGTGATCGACCGCGTCCGTAGCCTACTAGGGCCTACCAATTCCAATGAGGCCCCTGAGGGCACGATACGTGGTGATTTTGGCGCGGATATGATGGTCAATGTATGCCATGCATCAGATGGCCCTGAGGCAGCCGCCGAAGAGCTCGCACGCTTCTTCAAAGAGGACGAGCTGTTTTCCTATTAATTTACTGTAAACATAAGCCTTTTTCATAAGGTCTGCCGGATATCCCGGCAGACCTTTTTTTTTGTTTTTACCCCCTACTTTTCATGTCGGGATTCGCCTCGGTTGGCTCTTGATTATTCATCAACTACCATCTAGTTTGTGCTGCGTTGTTATCAGCAATCAAATTTTATGAGTTCATCCACATGCTCCCTCTGCCATTTTTGGCAGTCATCCATCGGAAAAAAAATCGTTGTTGCCCTCACCGGCGCTTATCTTGTTTTTTTCTTAGCAGGCCACCTTGTCGGCAACATGCTCATCTATCAGAGCTCTGAGGCATTCAATCACTACGCTGAATTCCTTCACACCATGCTTCACGGCTGGGGTATCTGGATCTTCCGCATCGTCATGCTTGTCGCCTTAGCCTTACACATCATCGCCACGATTCAGCTCACCGCTGCCAACCGAGCTTCGAGACCCAGCCGCTACCAGCATGATGCCACGATGGTGGCCTCCCGCTCATCTCGGATGATGATATGGAGTGGCCTAACGGTTCTCGTGTTTTTTGTTTTCCACATCTTGCACTACACGGTCCGCGTTCAGAGCGATCTCCAAGTCCTTGCAGACTTTAAGCAAAACTGGGCAATGACCATTGCAGGATTCCAAAACCTGCTTGTCGTTCTGTTCTACATTCTGGCCATGGCCTTGTTATGCTCACACCTATCTCATGGAGTGGGTTCCATTTTTCAAACTCTCGGATTGCGCACTAAAAAAACAGCAAAGGGAATCCAACTGTTTTCGAAGGCTTACAGCTTGATTATCTTTGTTGGTTTCATCTCCATTCCCATCAGCGTGTATTTCTTTGGCCTGGGTGAAAAAGAAATGGAAGCCACCAAGGCAAAGGTCGAAGCTGCGGTTCAAGCTGGGCTCACTGAACTACCCGAACAAGACAACGCACACTAAGCCACCCCCACCAACGGCTCACCCACCAACTTCTCATTATCATGTCACTAGATAGCAAAATACCTGAAGGCCCGATCGACCAGAAATGGACCAAGCACAAGATGGACTCCAAGCTCATCAACCCTTCCAACAAACGCAAATTCACCGTCATTGTTGTCGGCTCAGGACTTGCAGGCGGATCTGCCGCGGCTTCCCTTTCAGAATTAGGCTACCAAGTAAAATGCTTCTGCTACCAAGACAGCCCACGAAGGGCTCACTCTATTGCGGCTCAAGGAGGTATCAATGCTGCCAAAAACTATCAAAACGATGGTGACTCCGTTAATCGTCTCTTCTACGACACCGTCAAAGGTGGTGACTTCCGCTCGCGCGAGGCCAACGTGCACCGACTTGCTGAGGTATCGAGCAACATCATCGATCAGTGTGCCGCGCAGGGAGTTCCTTTTGCTCGTGAATACGGCGGCCTACTCGACAACCGCTCCTTTGGCGGCGCTCAGGTATCACGCACGTTCTACGCACGGGGTCAGACTGGACAGCAGCTACTCATCGGTTGTTACCAAGCACTGCAAAAAGAAATCTCCAAGGGTGGCGTGGAAATGCATACCCGCACAGAAATGATGGATGTCGTGCTTGTCGATGGTCAAGCCAAGGGAATCGTCGTGCGAAACCTCGTTACTGGCGAAATTTCATCTCACGCTGCGGACGCTGTCTGTTTGGCAACAGGTGGCTATGGTAATGTCTTCTACTTATCCACCAATGCGATGGGGTGCAATGTCACCGCAGCTTTCAAGGCCTACAAGCGTGGCGCCTACATCGCCAACCCATGCTACACCCAGATTCACCCCACCTGCATTCCTGTCAGTGGCGACTATCAGTCCAAGCTCACGCTGATGTCAGAGTCACTTCGTAATGATGGCCGCATATGGGTTCCCGTATCGAAGGAAGATGCGGAAGCCATCAGAACGGGTAACAAACACCCAGAGGACATCGCAGAGGAAGACCGTGATTATTACCTGGAACGCAAGTATCCATCATTCGGAAACCTTGCCCCACGTGACATTTCATCTCGGGCAGCTAAGGAAGTCTGTGACGAAGGTCGCGGAGTAGCTCCCACAGGACTCGGCGTTTATCTTGATTTCAAGGACGCGATCGAGCGCCTCGGCGAAGACGTAATCCGCTCACGCTACAGCAACCTCTTCCAGATGTATGAGAAAATCTCAGGTGACAACCCCTACAAAACACCGATGCAGATTTTCCCCGCTGTTCACTACACCATGGGAGGTCTCTGGGTAGACTATAACCTTCAAACAAGCATCCCAGGCCTACACTGCCTTGGTGAAGCCAACTTCTCCGACCATGGAGCCAATCGCCTCGGCGCTTCTGCTCTGATGCAGGGACTCGCAGACGGATACTTCGTCCTGCCAACGACCATCGCCAACTATCTTGCCGATCAAAAACCAGGCAGCATTAATACCGATATGGATGAGTTCACCCAAGCCGAGTCAACGGTGAAGGAACGCATCGAGCAACTCGTCAACATCAATGGAAGCCGCACCGTAGACAGCTTCCACAAAGAGCTCGGTTTACTCGTTTGGGAACAATGCGGCATGGCCCGCAGCAAGGAAGGTCTGGAGAAGGCGTTGAAACGTATCCCCGAAATCCGTGAGGAATTCTGGACCAACGCACGCATCCCGGGAGACGCTGACGGAATCAATACAGAGCTCGAAAAAGCCGGCCGAGTCGCCGATTTCCTCGAATTTGCTGAGGTAATGTGCACCGACGCCCTTAACCGCGAGGAGTCTTGCGGAGGCCACTTCCGTTTGGAATATCAGTTCACCGAGGACTCCGATGAAGTCAAAGCAGGCAAGACCCAAGCCGGTGAAGCACTTCGCCGTGATGATGAGTATGCCTACGTTGCCGCATGGGAATTCAATGGAGTTGGCATCCCGCCCACCCTTCACAAGGAAGAACTTGAATTCGAAAATGTTCACCTCGCCATTCGAAGCTACGCCTAGATCGAGATCATTCCCACTCTTCTACTTCCACTATTTATCCTTCAACCTGAAATTATTTCCCCATGAACTTAACACTTAAAGTCTGGCGTCAAAAAAGCGTTCATGATGACGGCCTCATCGAAACCTATCAGGCCAAAGACATTCCGATCGAAGCCTCGTTTCTGGAAATGCTCGATATCGTCAATCAACGTGTCATCCTTGATGGCGGCGAGCCTATCCACTTTGACTATGACTGCCGTGAGGGCATTTGTGGTCAGTGTTCACTCACCATCAACGGCATCCCCCACTCCAAGGAACGAGGTGTCACCGCTTGCCAATTACACATGCGTAAGTTTAAAGATGGCGATACCATCTGGGTTGAGCCTTTCAGAGCCAAAGCCTTCCCCCTTCAGCGTGACCTCATGGTTGACCGCTCTGCCTTTGACCGCATTATCGCAGCAGGTGGCTTTATCGATGTGCGCACCGGATCAGCCCAGGATGCCAATAACTTACCTGTTGCCAAAACTCGTGCGGATTCAGCCATGGACGCTGCCGCATGCATTGGCTGCGGAGCCTGTGTAGCGGCCTGCAAAAACGCAAGCGCCATGCTCTTTGTCTCAGCCAAGGCTGCCCACCTCAACCTGCTACCACAAGGAGCACCTGAAAAAGACAAGCGTGTGCTTGGCATGGTGCGCCAGATGGACGCTGAAGGTTTTGGTAACTGCACCAATCTCTACGAGTGTGAGGCTGTTTGCCCGAAGGAAATCAGCACTGAAAACATAGCCCGCCTAAACCGAGACTACGCCGTTGCACTCGCAAAAGAGGCTGTCGTGTAATAAGAACTCACTTAGATTGCCTGAATAAAGCCAACGAGGCTCAGGGCATGCCTAGCGAGTAGACATCAGCAATCCCGAGTCCCAAGGGCTTCCATACCCCCTGATTGAGGTCATTTGCTCCCTTATAACATCGGGCAGAATAGCGGCTTATTGAGCCATTTCTCTTGAATATCATGCTGGTCTATGCCATCTCCCCGCCTCATGGCCGACAAGTGCTTCCAGTCTCTACCCGGGTTTCGCGACTTTACTCCGCGTGACTGCGCGATTCGTAACTACCTCTTTTCCGTATGGAGAGACGTCGCGCACCGCTATGGATTTAGCGAGTATGAGGCCCCCATTGTCGAGTCCACAGATCTCTACCTAAAGAAAACGGGCGGTGAACTCGCCACTCAACTCTTTCGCTTTGAAGACCAAGGAGGACGTGACATTACGCTACGCCCAGAACTTACAGCTTCACTTGCACGTATTGTCGGAGCCAATCAGCGCGACTTTCCTAAACCGCTCAAATGGTTCGAGATCGGCCCCTGTTTTCGCTACGAGAAACCACAAAAAGGTCGCGGCCGGGAATTCATTCAGTTCAATGCCGACATCATCGGAGAGGCATCTGCAGGCGCCGATGCTGAGCTCATTGCCATGGCCATTGATACCATGCTCGCTCTTGGCTTTAGCGAAGATGACTTTGTCATCAGAGCTTCTGATCGTGAGAGCTGGTTGAGCTTCTGCACCCAGCATGACATCTCCGACCCGTCAGAATTTTTGCCGCTCGTTGACCGACTCGAAAAACTCAAGCCGGAGGTCCTTGAAGAACAACTTGGCGCCTTTAACGTTACCCGCCAGCAGGTTGATGATTTTGTCAACAACCCTGAGAATGCATCCCCTGCATTCAAGGAGATCAGAGAAAACCTCAATGCTCGTGGACTCGGCCAATACCTTGAGCTCGACCTCACTATTGTCCGTGGGCTGGCTTATTATACGGGCGCTGTCTTCGAAATATTTGATACCAAAAAATCCATGCGCGCCGTCGCTGGTGGTGGTCGTTATGATGGCCTTCTGTCGACTTTATCGAACGGAGCTGCCGATCTTCCCGCTACCGGATTCGCCATGGGAGATATGGTCATCCAGAACTTCATTGATGCGACACCTCGTGCAAAATTAGAAATGGAGGCATGGATGGCACGTAACCCTGCATGTGAGATCTACCTCGTCATCGCTGACGAGAGCAAGCGCAACGATGCCCTCGGTGTGATTGCTCAACTTCGCACGAGTGGACTCTCCGTTGACTACCCCATGACACGGCTCAATGTCGGCAAGCAGTTCAAAAAGGCAGAACAGTCTGGCGCACGCTTCGCCCTTGTCATCGGTTCAGAATTCCCCGAAATGCAGCTCAAAAACCTCTCCTCTCGTAGTGAGCAAACCATAGACAATACAAGTAATTTCACTGAGACCATTCAGGCACTCCTCAATGCGCCTGATGGTCCACTTATCGCATAAGCCATTAATGCGACCCAGATTCACACCATAATCCCTTTTAATAAGATGAGAACTCATACCTGCAGCGAACTCCACCACTCCCACATCGGCGAAACAGCAACACTGATTGGATGGGTTAATTCCAACAGAGACCATGGCGGCGTGGCCTTTATCGATCTCCGTGACCGCGAGGGTCTGACTCAATGTGTTTTCCGTCCAGAGGACAACGCTCAGGCCGCAGAATTGGCAAAAACCTTGCGCAGCGAGGACATGATCCAAGTCACAGGCATCGTTGAGGAACGCCCCACCATCGATGGCGTATCTACCGTCAACACCGATATGGCGACAGGCTCTATTGAGATCTCTGCCAGTCAGCTCAACATCATCAACAAATCCGAGGTTCTTCCTTTCCAGCTAGATAAGGAGCTTTCCAATGAAGACATGCGGATGAAATACCGCTTTCTTGATCTGCGCAGAGAGAGAATGACTCGCAACCTTCGCCTTCGTCACCGCATCACTCAATCTACGCGCAATTTTCTAGATGCTGACGGCTTCTGTGAGATTGAGACCCCCATCCTCTCTAAGTCGACCCCAGAAGGCGCACGTGACTTCCTTGTCCCTTCACGCATGCAGCCCGGCAACTTTTACGCACTGCCTCAGGCACCACAGCAATACAAGCAGCTGCTGATGTGTGGTGGCATTGAAAAGTATTTCCAAATTGCTCGCTGCTTCCGAGATGAAGATCTCAGAGCAGACCGCCAGCCTGAGTTTACTCAGATTGATGTTGAAGCTTCTTTTGTCACCCCTGATGACATGCACAAGCTCATCGAAGGCCTGCTTGGCAAGGTCTTCAAAGACACTCTGGATGTCGTCATCCCTGAAAAGTTTGATCGCATCACCCACGAGGAGGCAATGAATACCTATGGCTCCGATAAGCCAGACCGCCGCTTCGGCTATCACCTCACCGAACTCTCAGAGGAACTCAAGGACTGCGAATTCCGCGTCTTCTCCGGCGCCATCGCCAATGGAGGAGTCGTCAAGGCCATCAATGCCAAAGGATTTGCTGGTGCCTCTCAGGGCCAAATTGAAAAACTCACTCAAACGGCTATCGAGGCTGGGTCCAAGGGGCTCGCCTACATCCAAGCACGTGATGAAGACCGCTCCACATGGCGCTCTCCCTTTGTCAAACGCATGACGGATGATGAAGTCGAAGCCCTACGTGAAAAACTCAATATCGAGCCTGGTGACTTGATCCTCTTTGGCGCAGGCGAGTGGGAATCCGTGTGCGAGGTTCTCGGCCGAATTCGTCTTTGCTGTGCCGATTTGCAAAACATCCTTGAAGATAATACCGAGCTCAATTTCCTATGGGTCACCGAATTCCCTCTTCTTGGTTATGATGAGGAAGAAGGAAAGTGGAACGCAGTTCACCACCCCTTCACGCGCCCCATCCCTGAAGATGAAGCCAAGCTCATTGCCGGCACCACCGCCGAGCTCGAGGACGAGAGTCAACGTTACGCAGGTCTCCGTGCCCAAGCTTATGACGTTGTTCTTAACGGCTATGAACTCGGTGGCGGCTCCATCCGTATTCACGAAGCCGCCCTTCAATCAGCCATGTTCACGGCTCTCGGTGTTACCGAAGAAGAGAAGGAAAGCATGTTCGGCCATATCCTCGACGCCTTCAAATTCGGCGCTCCACCACACGGCGGCATTGCTCTAGGTCTTGATCGACTCGCTATGCTTGTCTGTGGAGAAAAATCTATCCGTGAAGTTATCGCCTTCCCTAAAAACAACAAGGGAATGGACATCATGTCATCATCCCCCTCACCTGTTGATGCCTTGCAACTCCGTGACCTCCGCATAAAGAGCACGGTCAAGGATAAGGCTCTCCAGCCTGAGTAATCAATATTCAGATTACCGGTGGTTATCCACCGTCGGAACAATCACATTTCCCGAAGCCTGCATCGCCAGCGCTTCGGGATTTTTCTGGTAATGCTCGCGCACAGTCCTGACGAGTTTCAACTTTACCTCATCACTCACCACCGCTGGTGATGCGTCCGGTA
>CAWVVN010000075.1:0-10553 GCA_963933605.1 uncultured Verrucomicrobiales bacterium | reverse complement strand
TTTTTCTTGGCTACCTTCTTCTTAGCTGGCTTTTTAGCGGCCTTTTTCTTGGCTACTTTTTTAGCTGGCTTCTTAGCTGCTTTTTTAGCGGGCTTCTTAGCTACTTTTTTAGCTGGCTTCTTAGCTGGCTTCTTAGCTGCTTTTTTGGCTGGCTTCTTAGCGGGCTTCTTAGCTACACGCTTTGCTGCGGCTTTTTTGGCCTTGCGCGGTGCGGCTTTCTTCTTAGCGGTCTTTTTTTTGGCTGCCATAGTGGTATTGTATTATGCTGTTTGTTAGGGTAGTTGGAATCCGAAGGTCTGCTGTTTAGGGCATGTTAGTTTTTGCGGATGTTTGTTGTTAGATTGTTTTATTTAATCAGAGATAACTTTTAAAAGTTAACTGCATCGTAAACGTAAACTCTCTTTATAGATGACAATGCTCTAACAGGTTGGTTTGGTCAAGGAGGGAATTAAACTTTTGCAAAGTATTTTTTAAAATGATGTCGCGTGTTTTGATCTGTTAAGAGCCTTTTTTGACGTTACTGTTAGGCCGTTTGAATGTTGGAGATAGATTTTCTAGTGCGATCCAAAATTCTTTGTCCGCCGGATGGCCGTTAAATAAAATTTTTCCTTCCGGTGATACAATGACCATGGTGGGGATGTCCCTTACTCGTAATAGGCTGCTGAGTAATTTTTTGTTAGAGTCAATGAGCCATGCGCATCGAGCTTGTGAGGCATCCTCTTTGCGGATGATTTCTGCGTCTTGAATCATGTCCGGGTATTGGCCTGTTAAGATGGCTAAAACGGGAATGTTGTTTTGATGGCATGTCTGTGTTGTGATGACGAAATCAGGTAGATTGACCTGTATCTCTTGGCTCATGGGGTTCCAGAAGTAGAGGATGATGGCTTTTTTGCCCTCCATATGCTGAGCTAGGGGGGTTAATTGGCCGTCTATTTGAGATTTAAGTGATTGATTGAGAGGGAGTCTGATTGACTGCATAGCTTGCTCTAGCTGGAGCCTTTCTATGTGTGGACCGAAGGCCTGTGCTTGCCGGGGGCTTAGCCAAAATGCTTCGGTAATATGTTTTTTGAAGTCTCCCTTGTTGTTTTTTTCGAGTGCTGCCAGTGCCTGGCCATAGTGAATGATTGCTAGCCAGTCATCCTTGAGTGCGAATACCTCTGAGTGATTCGGGTCAAAGCTGTCACGTTTCTCGTTGAGCTCTGGTGCCATGGCGGCAATGGCGGCGTTGTCGCCAAGATCAATGAGGTTGAGAAAGCGTGCCTCGAGTAAAACTTGGGGGTGGACGTCTGCTTGTTGAGCCTCTTTGAGGGCTGTTGCAAATTCGTCTTGTCCTAAGGTGGTGAAAAGTTTTTCCAACGCAGCCGCTTTGACCTTGCTTGCTTGTGTAGCAGTTGCGCTATCAATTTCAAGGGGAGCTGGATTTTCAAGTGCGATCACATAGGTGCCTAATATGAGGCAGAGCAATAAAGATTTCATAACGTCAATTTTGAAGTGCTTGATGCTAAAATACCAACACTAAAAAAGCGGACGACCTGTTACAGGATCGTCCGCTGAATAAATCAGATGATGATAGCTTCGAGCGCAGCGTTAGTTGCTGGGGATGTTTAATTGTTGCCCAATTCGAATCGTTGTACTGCTAAGTCCGTTGGCGGACTGGATGGCCTCGACACTAGTGCCGTTTTTGCGGGCGATGCCCCAGAGGCTGTCGCCAGGTACTACGGTGTAGGTGGTGGAGGCAGTGGTTGGGCTATCGAGTGTGTTGGAAGGAGCTAAGCTAGGAGCTGCAGAAGGAGCAGCAGGGCTGCCAGCGTGAGTAATAGGGGGCAGGGGTTGGTAAGGGGCGTTCTCTGGAGATGTTGGCGCCGTTGGGGCTTGGGGGTAGCTGCCTAGCTCACCACCAGCGCGAGGAACTCCGTATGGGTTGGCTGCGCCAGATGGCCCTGGATTGTTGCTCTTCCAATTACTGTATCCAGAGCCCGTGGAGCAGGCACTAAACAGAAGAGGGGCAAGGCAAGTTGCGATAAGCAGTAGAGTAGCTGTTTTCATAATGGAATAGTATGGTATGTCAGGTTGAGATGATCATTAATTTTCACCCTCTCTTTCATTAACATGCGGATGAGTTTTGTAAAATGAGGATATTATAAAAACGCTGAGAAGTCAGGTAGGCTTTCATCTGATCTGAAAAACGTCATGAGCCTTCAGATAGAGACATAGGTCTAGATAGCTGTTTCTCTATAAAGCTGTTCCAATACCGTAAAATTGATTCACGGTGGCCTCGGTGTGGGCGGCAAGATCTGCAAGGCTTTCGCCTCTGGCTTTAGCAATGGCTTCCGCTGTGAAGTAAGTGAATGCCGGTTCATTACGTTGGCCCCGATGCGGAACGGGAGCAAGATAGGGTGAGTCAGTCTCGAGCATGAAGGAGCCCGCAGGGCAGTTGGTGGCGGTTTCAATGACAGTCGCTGCGTTTTTAAAGGTGGCGATGCCGGTAAATGAGATGAGTCCTCCTAAGTCGAGTATCGGCTGGGCAGCTTCTAGGCTGAAGGGGAAGCAGTGAAATACTGCTCGAACTTGAGGGGCATACTGGCGATAGATGCTGAGGGCATCGTGGAGTGAGGCTTCGCCGGTGCGGTCACGGGTATGAATGACGATATTTTTACCAAGTTCAGCAGCTAGCTCAAAGTGCTGTTTAAGAAACTCTTGTTGCCTGCTGTGATATTGATCACTCGTCCATCCTTCTGGTGCAGGGTGGTAGTAGTCGAGGCCTGTTTCACCAATAGCAACACAGCGCGGGTGACGCGCATGAATTTTCAGCTCGTTGATGTAATGATTGTCTGTTTCGTGAACATCACATGGGTGAATGCCCATGCAGGCATAAACCTCTGGGTATTGCTCAGCAATCGATATGTTCTGAGGGCAGTCATCCAAGCATGTGGCTAAGGTGACCATACGTTGCACGCCGCGCTGCCGTGCTCGGGCAATTATATCGCTGAGTTCGTCAGAGGTGAATTTCTGCGAAGCCAGGTGGCAGTGTGAGTCAGTCAGAGTCATCGGTGATGACTGATTAAAATCTGACTTCGAACCAGAGACCAGCGAAAGCTTGGTCATCACCAGCATCACTACTGTCTAAGAGCAGAGAGCCGCCCAGGTAGGGAGTGATGGATACCGTATCAGATAGATGGTGAGTTAGTGATAGCCGGCCGTAGGCGTCGTTGATGCCGTCACGACCATAGTAATCATCGACATAGCTGATGCCTGTGTTGAGTGCTACGAAGGTTTTTTCAGAGATGGCTTTGGACCATTGTGTTTCTGCATTTCCATACCAAGCTTCTGCGCCGAAATCGTAATAAGCTCCGGCAGTAGCGCTGAAGTCATCGTTAAATTGCCAAGTGGCAAAGGTGCCGACATCGACACCATCCTTGAAAACAGCGCTAAGCACAGAGTTGGAGTTGCCGAAATGACGGTAACTAGCGCTGAGGCCAATGGTGAGTTGGTCGCTTTGTTTGAATCGTAAATGGGAGAAAAAGGCCGACTCATCAAAATCACCCTTGCCGTTTTCTGTAGCATACCATGATCCAAGATTGAGTGAGGTACGATTACTGAGCGCGATCTCAGTCTCTACCTGAAAGTCAATGGTGCTTTCTGCTAGCTCAAAGCCTCGATAAACATATCCGCTGCGGTATCCCGCGACGGCTTCCACACCAAGCTGGATTTCTTTACTAATATCAGCGGGGAGGTGACAGGGCATCAAGAAGGTGAGAATGGTAAGCGGAAATAGAGATTTCATGATATAAGTGGCCAACATAAGGAGGCTGTTTTTTTAATCAATGACTTTGGCCATTTTCTCAAGACCTTCAATGACCCGGCTGTGTGGACATCCGAAATTGAAGCGGACGTGGCCCGGGTTGCCAAAGAAGGCGCCGTCCGAGAGATAGATACCGGCTTGCTGCTCAAAGAACTTTGCTGGATTTTCTTTGTTCATGGAGCGGCAGTCGATCCATGCTAGGTAGGTAGCTTCGATATCAGGAGTGATGAGTCCAGGCATATGCTCGCCAATAAAGCTAGTCAGCGTGTCGCGGTTATTGCGTAAATAGGCCAGTAATGCTTGTCGCCATGAGTCTCCATCTTTGTAGGCAGCTTCCGCAGCATAGTATGCAAGGCAGTTGATCTCGGGGAGGGTGTGGCCGCGGGCAGCGCAAAACTTGCGACGCAGCGAGTCATCCTTGATGATAGCAAATGCATAACCAAGGCCGGCGATGTTGTAGGTTTTGCTGGGTGCGAGTAGTGTGATGATCCGGTTTTGTAATTGCTCTGGAAGGCTAGCAGCGCACACGTGAGGTGTTTGCTCTTCGTCAAGGATGAGGTCACAGTGGATCTCATCCGATACCAAAATCATATCGTGGCGCTGGCAGAAATCGGCCAGCTTCTCAATTTCCTCCTTTGAAAAGACACGGCCGAGTGGGTTTTGAGGATTACTGAGAAGGAATATCTTCGTGTTTGCTGTGACAGCGTCTTCCATCGCCGGCCAATCAAAACTCCAGTGGCCATCCGCTAAAACATGAGGAACGGAAATCAGCTCCATGTTGGCATCTTGATGTATGGAGAGAAAGGGAGGGTAGATCGGTGTGCAGGTCATGACAGCATCTCCCGGAGAGCCGAACGCACGCGCAGCAATAGAGAGTGCCGGCACCAATCCGCCGAGGTGGACGATCTCCTTTTCCTCGACAACAAGCTGGTGTCTGTTTTGTAAGTAGTGATCGATTGCCTCCATGAGGCCTGCATGTGGTTGAGCGTAACCCATAATCCCATGAGAAATCTGTGCTTGAAGAGCTTCAAGAACACAGGGTGGAGACATGAAGTCCATGTCAGCGACCCAGTAGGGGTCGAGATTCGGAAACCGGTCCCATTTGATGGAGCCTGAACCTCGCCGGGGTACGATCTGATCAAAATCTGCAGAGCTGTGCATGTCCATTTGCTAGCCTATGAGCTTGGAACTGGCGAGTAATATATCATTTTCTGTGCCTGGCGGGTAGGTTCTTCTTGAAGGTGAGTTTATGTCCCAGATGGGAATTATCTTGCTTCTTGGTGCGCTCATTCTAACTCTGAATCTATGCAGGTGTTGCAGATGCGGGAGGTGGCAGAGCGAGTTTTGCTTGCGAATTCGCTGGAGGAGAAGCTTTTGCTTGCTCCGCGGTTGGGGGAAGGCGTGATGGATGATGACCGAGGGTGTTTATTTAGCCTGCCAGATGCTCCCGGACGCCCTGAAGAGTTAAAAATCACCAGCAAGGTGGTGCGCTCAAATTTTCCTGGGGTCAACAAGCTCGGTGATGATCGTGAGCGAGGCAAAATGCTCCATTTTCTTGCCAATCATGAGATGCTGGCAGCTGAGCTGATGGCTCTTGTTTTGCTTAAGTTCCCCGATGCTCCTGCTGAATACCGCCGCGGTGTTTATGAATCGATGAGGGAGGAGCAGATGCATACCTTGATGTATCTGCGTAGGATGAAGGAGTGCGGCATATCCTTTGGCGATTTGCCACTCAATGATTACTTCTGGAAGTTGGTGGCCCCGATGGATACACCAATGGACTTTGTCACCCGACTTAATCTCACCTTCGAGCAGGCCAATTTAGATTTCTCTAAACACTATGCAACCTTGTTTCGGCAAGTGGGCGATCATGCAACGGCCAAGGTGTTGGAAAAGATTTACCTCGATGAGATTAATCATGTGGGTCACGGCTTGAAGTGGTTTCGAAAATGGAAAAAACAAGGTGAAACAGATTGGAACGCCTACCGCAAATCACTCAGTTTCCCGATGGCACCCGCAAAAGCAAAGGGCATGGCACCTTTCAATACCGAGGGTCGTCAATTGGCGGGTTTGGATCAAGATTTCATCGAGCAATTAGCAATATGCGAGCAATCGAGAGGGCGCACCCCCGTAGTGCACTGGTATAATCCAAACGCAGAGTCTCATGCTGCAGCCGCGTTCACGCATCGCAGCTATCAGCCGAACAAAATAGAGGTGGCATTAGAGCATGACCTGGAAATGCTTTCCCTGGCATGGTGCCGAAGAGATGACGTTAGTCTGATGCGAACATTGCCCAGCAATGCTCACCGGACGTATTTGAAAAAGGCTGGTTTCCACCTGCCTGAGGTCATTAAAGTCGGCAGTCTGGCTGGGCGTAAGCTAGGGGGCCTGCGTCCTTGGGCATGGTCACCAGATGCTTCCGATACGCTCAAGTCTTTGGCTGATGATGTATCACCCACTTTGCCATGGCAGTGGCGTGGGGAGGTTCCTGAATGGTGGTTTAGTAAAGAAGCGGGTTTTCGGCTCAATGAAATGCTTACATCGTCTGGAGAGGAGGCTGGATTTTTCTGCAAGGATCTGGACTCGGCAGCTGAGGAAGTGGAACGCCTGCTAAAGCGAGGACCAGTTCTGCTCAAGGCGGCATACGCGTGTGCGGGCCGTGGGCATCGGAAAGTCATGGCTGGAGAAGATTTTATGCCTTGGTTGAACAAGGTAATTAAACGCCATGGTGGCGTTGCTGTGGAGCCGTGGCTAGAGCGAGAGTTGGATTTTTCTGCACTCTATGAAATACGTGAGGGTGGAGAGGTAGACTTCATAGGAATGACTGAGATGAAGAATGATGCCCAGGGGCGCTACCAAAGCACAAAGGTTAAGCCAAAGTGGGCTACGGGTTTTAATGATGAACTGAGTTCGTTTCTGTTCCGAGATGCAAAGATCAATGATGTCTATGGTGAGGAAATCCCCCTAGCGCTGAGCACTTTGCTAAAGGGCTATATTGGACCTGTTGGGGTGGATGCGATGGTCGCCCGGCAGGCCGATGGCTCATTAGGAATACGTTATGTGATTGAGCTCAATGTGCGCATGACCATGGGACGTGTGGCACTGGAGATCGCCAAAAAACGAATGCCGAATAAGGGCGGGCAGCTTCGAATTTTGCAAAAAAACAAACTTGCTGAGGGTGAGCTGCAGGCACTTTATAACCAAGTTATTCACAATCCATCACTTGTCTTGAATGATCCTGAGCGAGCACTCGAATTTGTTGCTGTATGGGATCAGGAAGATTAATATATTTTCGCTCGTTTCTGTATTATTTTATAAAACCAAGGGTATTGCCCAAGTTATTCACAGAGTGCTTTTGCGTTTCCGGAATCGAGTGTGAATAAGTTTGTTGATAACCTGTATCTCTCTTGTCTTTCATTTAGCAATGTCACCTTGCAGTTGTTCACATTGCTCTTAGCGAGGTCATAGACAGCTGATGAAATGAGCTGTAGGGCTGACCAAATTTCAGGATTGAAGGCTAACCGATTACGTGTTAAAATGCGCAAATTATATAATCTACCCGCTTATTATGATCGAAGCTTTGAATCTGAATGTATTAGTTCTTAATAAACTCTGGCAGCCTATTCAGACTTGCTCAGTACGTCGGGCTGTGAAGTTGCTTTGTCTCGGGCATGCGCACGTGGTAGAGGCGGAGGGGGATATGAAATATCAGACGCACGATTTAGGGTCTTGGTTGGAATCATCCTCCGAGAGGGTGGCTGAGGAGGTAATCAGATCTGTGCGTTTTGCGATGAAGATTCCTAAAGTCATTGTGCTAGCGCTCTACGACAAACTGCCAAGCAAACAGGTGAAATTCACACGTCACAATGTTTTTTTACGCGATCACTATACCTGCCAATATTGCTGTCAGAAGTTCCCCGAAAAAAAGCTTAACCTCGATCATGTGTTACCACGCGATAAAGGTGGTAAAACCCGCTGGGACAACATTGTGACTTCCTGCATTAAATGCAATACGCGTAAGGCCAATCAGCTTCCTCATGAGGCCGGCATGTTCCCCGCCATGCACCCTAAGGCACCTCGATGGCGGCCGCTATTTGGATTTCGGCGCAAAGGCAAAATGGAGGAAAGCTGGAAGACTTTTTTCTGAGAGATGGTGGGTCGAGGTGTCGATGTTTACTCACATAGCCTTTGTGGCCTATTCGACGTCATCGATCGTCTGCAATTGGGCTCTGTCTCTTTGAACCTCTTTCCAGGAGATGGAGAGTTGCAGCGCGCAAATAGCTGCCATGGCGATAATGATTTGGGTTTTGGGGTCAGAGATGCTTTGAAACTGCTCATACTGATAAATACGCACGATTGCCGAGACTATACCAAGGAGAGCAACAATGAGCCCTCCATACAATCCATGACGATAATGCTGGCGTCCGAATGCCACACAGATAATCAGAGCGCCGCCAAAAAAAACGGGCATGAGCATTTCCACCTGATTGCCTTCTGTTCCGAGTCGCTCCCAGCCTAGAAACCCTCCAAGACCCAAAATGATGAGGCAGCAGGCGCTGAGCAGTGTTAAGATCATGACGGCAACATATTGTTATCATGGCCAAGGGCGCAAGGTCTGAATTAGGTATATTGCGACGATTGATTTTATTGCTGTTAACTCAACCCTATCTGATAATGTGACACCTGTATCATATAATCTTGCATGGTTATAACTCGCTCAACCCAATCTTACTATAATGGCTACTCTATTTAAAAAACCTTCCATCAAAATGGTTGCGCTGACGGGCGCCTTTGTTCTCTGTGTATTCGTTGGAATAGGACTGTGGGTGAAAAATTTAGCCACCAAAGATCTGTTGGAACAAAAAATTGAAGAATCAATTAATAGTGAGGTTTCGATTGGCGGAGTGGAGGTGTCTATTTTTAATTTCCCAGCCAAGGTCGTCATTAGTGATGTTTCTCTCATGCCTAAGGGGGGTAAGGTTCCCGCTGAGGCACCTGTCAAGATAGGTGAAATCAGTCTCAGTATCGGATGGTTAGGCCTGTTTCAAAAGCACATTGATGTGAAGCATATCGGGATCAAAGAGGCTGATATTAAAATCACCTACTACAAGGATGGTACGACATCTCTTGAAAAGCTTTTTCAATCCCCTGATGAGGTAGATGGGAAAGTGCAAGAAAGCAGCCAAAAGAAGCAAGGGGGATTCAATATTCATGAACAAGGGGACTTTGTTGCCTCACTCGGTGGGCTTTCTATAAGCAACAGCAGTTTAAACTTAGTCCTCGAGGAAATGGGTTTGCAAATAGAATGCAAGGATCTGCATGTTGATCTAAGCGCTATCCAAATAGACCCGAATGATTTGGCAGCTTCAAATGAAGCCAAGCTGAAGGCAAAGAGTTTGATTCGAGTGTATTCCGAAAAGAGAGAGCATTACGGTGATTTGTATTTAGATGGGCTTTCAAGTGTGAGTTTGTTCAACGTAACAACAGGTGAGATTGAGCCCGAGGTCGATGGGGTATTTAGTTTGTCAGATGAATCTTGGCTCAGTACCAACATGCCCTTTATTTCCCGTTCTTGGGATCAACTTTCTGTGCTCAAAAAAGTGGGGCTTAATGTGGGTAAAGCGCCGGAGAGAGCAAGCTTCGGGCGCAGCAAATCTATTTCAGCGCACTATCATCTAGGCCGCATAGACATTACCAAGCCTCTCTCTATCTGGGTGGAGGACTGGGAGGTTGCCGTGCTTGGTGGAGGATGGCTTAACACGCAGACAGATCAACACGATGTCCGAGGCGAATTACTGGCATCTAAAAAGACAAGCGCGGTGATGGCTCCTACTATTTTAAAAGGGCTGGAGCTATTGCCAAAGGAGCTAAGGGCGAGCGTTGCCGATGATGTGGATAAAAATCTCTTTCGCGATGATCGCTTGCTGGTCAAAATCAAATCGACCGGTGACTTTTCAGATCCGAAAATACGACCTGATGGTAAGATTATTGATCTTTCAAAGGCATCCAAGAATGCAGCAGGAGAACTTATGAAGCAAAAGGCGGGCAGTTTTCTTGAGGGGCTGCTCAAGTGATGCTGTCATAGCAAGCCTGATTTATAGGCAGCTCGCAGCTTGCTTGGCAAAGTAGGTGACAATGATGTCTGCTCCGGCGCGTTTAATGCCGATAAGGGACTCCATCATGACGGCCTGTTCGTCCAGCCAGCCATCTTTGGCGGCAGCTTTAATCATCAAGTATTCACCACTTACTTGGTATGCGGCAAGGGGTAAGGTGGTGGCATTGCGGACCTGTGAAATGACATCGAGGTAGGGGCCGGCGGGTTTGACCATGATGATGTCCGCGCCTTCCTCTTCATCGAGTAGGGTCTCACGTATTGCCTCGTGAACGTTGGCAGGATCCATCTGGTAGGTTTTTTTGTCACCTGCCTTAGGTGTCGATTCAAGCGCACCTCGGAATGGCCCGTAGTAAGCTGAAGCATATTTAGCGGTGTAGGCAAGAATAGAGACGTCTTGGTAACCCTCTGAGTCTAGCGTGGTGCGGATGGCCTCGACACGCCCATCCATCATATCAGAGGGGGATACCATGTCAGCACCTGCACGGGCATGGCAGAGTGCTTGTTGGCACAGCACTTCGACAGTCTCATCGTTGATGATTTCAAGTCCGCCGCGCTCATTTTCAGCGACGAGGCCATCGTGGCCATCGCTGTTGTATGGATCGAGGGCGACATCGGTGATGACACAGAGCTCAGGGT
>CAWVVN010000074.1:0-10732 GCA_963933605.1 uncultured Verrucomicrobiales bacterium | reverse complement strand
TTCGCATTCCATAAGTTCGCATTCCATAAGTTCGCATCCCGTAAGTTAACATTCATGGAGTCACTTTTCCCAGATTCTTCTGACTCGGAAGTCACCCTATCCGAGCCCTCAGACTCCGTCAGCGACGCGCCTCTGGCTGCACGAATGCGCCCTACAGCACTCACAGAGGTCGTAGGACAGCAACATATTCTCGCTGAGGGTAATCTATTACGGCGAGCGATTGAGGCCGACCGTTTCTCCTCTCTTATTTTCTACGGCCCACCTGGCACGGGCAAGACAACCCTTGCTACGGTGATTGCCAACTCCACCGACAGTCGCTTTGAGATGCTCAACGGGGTGGAATCAAACGTAGCTGAAATACGAGATAAAATTTCTCAGGCTCAGAAGTGGCGACAACTGCGTGAGCAGACAACGATCTTATTTATTGATGAGATTCATCGCTTCAACAAAGCCCAGCAAGACGTGCTGCTCCCGCATGTTGAACGCGGCACCATTCGCTTCATTGGAGCGACGACTCATAATCCCTATTTTTATGTCAATTCGCCACTAGTATCACGGTCACAAATTTTCCAACTGGAGCCAATTTCGAGTCATGATCTCATTACTCTAATGAACGTTGCTCTCACTGATCCAAAGCGAGGTCTAGGGGCCATGAATATTACGGCGGATGACAATGCACTGGCCCACATCGCCGCAAAAAGTGACGGCGATGCCCGCCGTGCGCTTACCGCTTTAGAGCTCGCCGCTTTGACGACACCAGAGGGCGACGATCATCGACGGGTTCACATCAGCTTAGAGGTCGCAGAAGAGTCGATCCAACAAAAGGCGATTGTCTATGATGCTGACGGTGATCAGCACTACGATACAGCATCAGCATTCATCAAATCCATCAGAGGTTCTGATCCTGATGCTGCTCTTTATTGGCTCGCGAAGATGCTCACTGCCGGTGAAGACCCTCGATTTATTGCGCGCAGGTTGGTTATCTCTGCAAGCGAAGACATAGGCCTAGCCGACTCGAATGCCCTGCGCGTCGCTATGGATGCTCAGCAAGCTTATGAATTTCTTGGCATGCCCGAGGGGCGCATCCCTCTTGCTCATGCTACCGTATACCTCGCCACTGCACCCAAATCAAACAGCGCCTACACCGCTCTTGGAGAGGCCATCAAGGACGTTAAAGAAGGCCGAACCTTGGCCGTTCCTGAGCACTTAAGAACAAAAACACGCAAAAAACTGGCTCAAGATTCTGGCGCTAGTGAGGCAGCCCTGCAATACCACTATTCTCACGATTATGAGGGAAATTACACTCCGCAGGCTTATCTTCCAGATGGACGCAGTTATTATTCCCCTACGGAAAACGGACTAGAAAAACGCATCAAGGAACGCCTCGCATACTGGCAAGGCTTATTTGATAAGTCCCAGAGTTGATTCTATTCTGGAGCTATCAGGCCCTATTGAGCAGGCTTCTGCTTGCCTGTTTTTATAAGTTCCCTGGTTTGATTCATGATCATTTTATCGCCAAGGTAGTATTTCTTATCCTCTTTGATAAAACCAGTTCCCGGCGCAAACCAATATCCACGTTTGAGCTCTAGCCCGCCATTCATCCCTGTGACTTGTATGTGCAGCGCTTTGAAGTTACCCGCTTCAGTTTCCAAATCCTCCCATCCTATCGCTCTAAACCACCTGGTCATGCGCATCTTTTTACCCCCTATCGATTGATCCATCACAACGGGAAAAGCCTCTCCACCCTTCCAGCCAGACTCAATGATGGGGATAGGCTTGCTCAGGCTGATAACTCTCTTGGGAGTTTTCCCCTCCTGCTTCGATCCGAGTGCTTTCACCGCATTCTTTTCAATCAGCATGTATTGAATTTCCTCAAGCTGTTCGCCATTGGAAAAATAGAAAGCGTGGGCTTTAGGGCCGTCCTCGGAGAGAGGTAAAAAACCGCGGTATACAGCAGTCTGTTCATACGTTGCACGGACTTTCCCCTCTAGCTCCTCGATTTTTTGCCCCGGAATCCCAGAGGGAAGTGTGGTGCTTTTAGCCACCTCCACAGAGACTTTATAAGTCCAGGAGTCACCAACTGATGGACTCCACAGTGGTTCTTGATGATCAGCCACTTCATCTTCGGCATAAGCCAAAGTAATAAAAGAACATAGCAGCGAGGTTAAAAACAGGCTCTTACACATGGCCCAAAATCTACTAACATCAGGACTTAACTCAAGACTAAAGGGATTGCGCAATACGAATAGCCTCTACCGCCCCTTTGACATCATGCACGCGATGAATGCTGATGCCACTCTTGAAAGCTAAAGCTGTCACAACAGCTGTGGCACGGTCTCTCTGCAAAGGATCTTCCTCGCCCGTTAGTTTGCCAATGACGGATTTGCGTGACACGCCAAGAAGAATAGGCCTGCTCTTTTGTAAATCGCCAAGACTCCTCAACAGCTCCAAATTATGCTCATAGGATTTGCCGAAACCAATACCAGGATCGAGGCAGATGAAATCTGGATTCATGCCAGATGCTTCGAGGCTTACAAGCCGTTCAGCAAAAAACGTATTGATGGCTGACACCACTCCCCCCTGCTCATCGTAACAAGGGTTCTGCTGCATCGTACGCGGCTCACCCTGCATGTGCATTACGCACACACCAACACCAGCATCGGAACATAGCCTTACCATTTTAGCATCTCGCATTCCGGTTACATCATTAACGATGTCGGCACCTGCCTCGATGGCTGCCTCAGCAACCGCTGCCTTTGATGTATCAATAGAAATCAATATATCAGATTCATCTCGCAGCGCCTTGATGATGGGCACGGTCCTCTCAATTTCCTCGGCAACATCGATCGCGCGAGCCCCGGGGCGGGTGGATTCACCACCAATATCAATAATCCGGGCTCCTTCTTCGACCATTTCCATCGCCCGACCAAGCGCCTGATGAGTTAAGGAATATCTCCCTCCATCTGAGAATGAGTCAGGTGTAGCATTCAAAATGCCCATGACGATTCCGCCCTGGCTCAGGTCTAATGTCTGACGACGTGTTTTCCAGATCATGATCTTATGGCTTGGAATATTCACCTTCAGCGGTAGTTTCATATCAGGCACGTATGAATACAATCTTTAAAAAAGGGCCCATGGCTGCCATCCCCGCAGCCACCTCAATCATCCTACTGATTGCATCACTGATGACAATCAGCAGCTTAAATGCTGCTGTATCTGATCTAGCTGGCGTGAATGCTCCCAAAAACAATGTGCGCATCATGCACAATGAAGATGGCACATATACCGAATTCCTTCGCAGCCCAGATCAACGGATTATCGAACGCCGTACCTATGGCGATCGTCCTGGCGGCGGCGGCGATAGAGTTTTACATATGCTCATCGTCTACCGTAAAGATGCCTACGGTAAGCTTCGTAGTGGCATTGTCTATGACGGTGCAGGAACGAAGTTATACCGCATTGTTTACGGTTACCACAAGCGAGATGGAAACCTAGTAGCGGAGGACATGTTTGATGCCAGAGTCAAAAGGACAAAAACATTAACTGACCCTGTAACCAAAAAGCCTTTCGAACAGGAATACCCAGTAAGATATCTAAGATACCGCTATGATGCCCAAGGACGACAAATGAAACCAATTGTCATTTGCCTACCGGCAGGAAAAAGAGCGGAGGAACTCTTTGGCAAGGAAGGGTCTAGTCATGCCGACCCATGGGAAAAGTCCAACAGCAGGACGATTAACCCCAACGCACGACCCCTGCGTTAACTGTTCACCCAGCCGAGATCCTCTTGGCTACTACTTCGCTGCGTTTGATGCTGTGCGCATCATTGGTCACGGCTCGTCTACCACTGCAGGCTTGCTCTTGTTCAAGTAAGCGGGGAATTCTTTTTTCAAGGTGTTGAGATAGTGCTCCGCTTCCTCTTGATCTCCTTTTTTCATCAAAGCATCGTAAGATTTATAAAGTGCATCAGCCCTGAGCTCTTTATCATCCACGAACAACTGAACCACCACGACATAGTAAGCTGCTGCAGCAGCAAAATCATTTGTGTTGTAGGCAATATCGCCAAGAATCATACGCAGCTCAGCATTCACCATGCCTTTGGGCCTGAGCTCAAGCCCTTCCTCGGCACTCTTTTTTGCTTCCTCGAGATTTTCTAAACCCAGATAGGCTTCGGCTCTGTCTAACAAAGATTCAGCTTTCCAAAAGGGCTGATCAACCACATCAAGAAAGTTGGCAGTAGCTACAATAGCCTCTTCATACTTACCTGCGGAAACGCAAGCCTTACCCAGCATTTTCCAAAAGGCTTGGGGGGTTGCACGCGGATCATCGAGGGCTACTCCTTGTGTCAGATATCGCTGACTGGCCTTCATCTCGCCGGCGTTAAAACACTGCACGCCCAGCCACCGAAAAATAGAAGCCGGTATCTTATCCTGATGGCCCAGCTCAGTGAGTGTATCGATCTCTTTCTGCAGCCTGCCTTTATCCTTCATCGCGTAGGCACTGTAAATGACGAGCATGCCACTGCGCTGAGCATAGTTCGCTTGGTCGAGGCGGCATGCATTCTCCAATGCTGTGATAGCCTCGGGGTATCTTTTGATCTGATAGTTACCCCACCCGATCCAGTAATGGGCATTTGCTGTAGTATCTTGACCAAGATCAGGGAAGCCCTTGAGCAGAGCCTCGTATCGGCGAATCATATCCCCGTAATCCTTATCCTCTTTTCTAATCCTTGCGCTATTTTGCCATGCAAGAGCTGCCAACTTGTCTTTTGGAAAACGCTCAATGAGCAAATCAAAATCTTTGAGCGCAGAAATACGGTCACCGAGTGCTAGAAATGACTTTCCACGCATCGCAATGACATCAGGTGCACGCTGGTCGTCAGCATGCCTCGCTAGAAAAGATGTAAAGTCACGTACTGCGCCATTATGATCGCCGGACAAAGATAAACACCAACCCCTTTTGTAGTAGAGATTAGCCTGATTCGAACTTCCAATGATTTCCGAATCTATCTGGTTATAGGCAGATGCAGCTTCGCGGTGTTGCTCGGCATCAAACAATGTTTCCGCCTTCATAAGTAGCGCCTTGTGAATCCTCTCGTGCTTGGGATATTGACCTTGGTATATTTCTAGAAAGGCATCGACCTGCATGGGAATATTCGCTCCCTTAATATTGTAAAAGCAAAGCAAGCGGAAGTAGCTCGCTTCAAAGGCCTCTGCTGACATTGGCACCTGCCTCTCTGCCTGAGAAAAAAGTTGGATCGCTTCGTCATATAACTTCAGCTGATAAGCACTACGGCCAGCAATGGCGTATTTGACTGCTTCCGTAGCAGGTGATCCGGGATATTCTGCACGCTTCATCACATCCAACACCGCTTGGTAGTTTTTAGCCGTGTACATGCTATTCATCAAAGCTGCCTGCGCGCTTGGCTTGAAGTTATCTTCGCTAGAGAGCAAGACCGCCTCAAAGCATTCTGCGGCGACTTCAACTTCTTTTTTCTGAAGGGCTAACAAACCTACATTGAGAGTCGCTTCAATACGTAGTTTGACCTCAACCTCTGGCTTCATTAAGGCCTCAAATTTCTCTCTCGCCTTATCATTTTCTTTTTTGGCCAAATAAAGATGTGCCAACTTCAGCCGTGCGCTCTCGCGGTAATTGATGGGCGCTTCTTCGGCAGCCTCTACCATAGCGAAGGCTTGTATGGCCTCGTCAACATTACCCGCATAACGAAAACATGAAGCCTCTTGATATCGACCGCGGAAGCGCTCTTGCGCCGTGGTTGCCATCGTAGCTACCCGGCCAAAATGAACCGCCGCCTGGCTGTACTTTTTCTCATTTACGGCATCATAACCAAGCCTGTTGGATGCCAGTGCTACATAGCGGCCTTCTCTAAAACGGTTCACCACTCCATGCAGTATCCTCTTGCCCTCATCAAGAGATCCAGATTGGTAGTAACACTCCCCCAAATAATAACTGGCAGCCTGCGTATTGACGTGATCGGGATAACGCTCAATGTATGTCATCAGACGAGGAATAACCCGCTGATAAGCGTCCACCTTGAGTGCCTGATCCTCAGTATTGTTAGCTTCTCGATAGAGCTGTTTACAAAATTCAAATTGATCCTGAGCTGGATCGGAAACCAGCGGAGCATTTTGAGCACTGACCACAGAATGGCACAGTCCCACAGTGAGGGAAACCCATAGAGCCAAAGAAAGTATGCGCATGCTAATATTCATAGAGAGAATGGATTGAAACTCATTTTTTGCTTACTTCGTTGATTGCTTGAGTGAACACAAAAATCGTCTGCTACTTAGGCCGGCGCTGCACCTGCGTTGCAAATGAGATATTAGGTATCCCCGCTTTCTGGCATACATCAATCACCTCTACAATTTTCTGATATTCGACCTTACCATCACCTCGGATTCTAATGGCTTGATTCTTGTGCACTGCTGCAATGCGGGTCAATTTGCCAAATAATTGATCCTGTGTCATTTCGCTATTGTCCACGATAACACCTCCATCTTCACGTACATTGACGATAATCTCCCCTACGGTCTGCTTGGCATCAGCCCCCTCTTCAGCGACAGGCACGGACACATTGAGCTCACGCTCACTTTGGGAAAATTGCATGGTCGCGATGAAAAAGATCAACAACAGAAAGACAACATCGATCATCGGCGCCAGTGGAAAAACGGCGGGATCGGGTTCTCTGGTTTGAAATTTCATCGCTTAAGAAAAAGGTGGCTAGATCTACATTCCGTGAATCTCAGGACTGTCATTGGACGGTCTTGCCGCCGGCCTTGGAGCCAGTGCAGCATCTCGTTGATCATGGTCCTGATCGTCTGAATAAACCGGCTGAGGAGCCACGCCACCACGTCGGTTATATTGAGCTGCCAGCAATGCCATTAAATGGGTGGCTGCAGCCTCTAATTCGGCAATATATTTCTGCACCCGGCCGCGGAAAATGGAGTAAAAAATAACAGCCGTAATACCAATAACGAGGCCACTAGCGGTGGTGACGAGCGCTTGATAGACTCCCTCTGCCAGCTTATTGGCATGCACCCCCTCATAGTGGCCGTTCGCGATCTCCATGAATGCGCGGATCATGCCAATGACCGTGCCCAGCAAACCCGTCATCGGGGCAATGGTTCCGACATCGTTAAGATAGCTAATACGGTGAGTAAGGATACCTGCTTGGCGAGAGCCTTCTGCTTGGGCAACCTCCCGGACTTCCTTAAAAGTCGTGCCTGTATTCTTCGTCATGAAATCGAGTGTCTTCTCGGTAATACGAGCAACACTCTGATTTTGTTTGTGACAATGTGCCACCAAACCCAGGTAGTCACGCTTTCTGATAAGCGCCTCCGCCATGCTCATGAATTTATCACTCACCACGGAATTGCGACGAATCGTGAAAAAATAGAACAGGATTAAAACCACACAGATCACTGATAAAACAGCCAAAGGATACATCATGAATCCTCCCATCCAAAGAATCTCAAGAATATCTGTGCTACCAACTGGATCAGGTGAATCCACCAAATCAGCGTCGGCAGCCATCAGGGAATAGGAAGAAGCCAGCATCGCCACAGAAGACAGGCCAAAAGTAAGAATATTAGATTTCATGGAAATTGTGTCAAAAGCATTGTAGTCCGATTTTTCTCGTGTGCAAGCACTGGGAACTCAACAAGCTAGCCACGGCATGATAAGCGACGCAGGGCAAAAGCGTGCTTGCTAGCCATAGATCAATCGGGACAAAGAATAATCGTCTTCTCATAGCATTTGATTTACAAAACATTCAACACAGTTCTCTGTGACAGTAATTGATGAGCACACCCAAGATCCAGCAGAAACTCAGAGACACACCGCACAAGCCCGGCGTCTACTTGATGCGGGATCGACTGGGGGGCATCATTTACGTGGGCAAAGCTCGCGACCTCAAAAAACGCGTCGGCAACTATTTCATGCCCTCCCGCAAAATGCGCGCTGACCGCAAAACCCGCGCGCTCATTGACAGCATTGAGGACTTTGACCTTCAGATCGTACGTAATGAGCAGGAAGCCCTCATTCTGGAAAGCAAACTCATCAAGCAGTATCGCCCACGCTACAATGTCAGCCTGCGCGATGACAAACGCTTCTACATGGTGAAAGTTCAGCTCAAGGATCCGCTTCCTCGTTTCATGCTAACGCGTTTAAAAAAAGACGATGGTGCACGCTACTTTGGCCCCTTTGTTCACTCTGTTGCCATTAAGGCGACCCTCGAATGGATTAATCGTGAGTTCGGCCTACGTACGTGTCGACCCAGATTGCCCAGTGAAAATGAATATCGCCACTGCCATGCTGATGTCATCCGCTCATGCAGTGCCCCCTGTGTGGGCAAGATCTCCGAAGAAGATTACCGCTCTCGTGTCATGGAAGCCGTCGCCCTGCTCGAAGGAAAAGGCAGAAAAAATCGCCTCCAAGGGTTACGTGAACAAATGCAGCAGGCCTCAGAAAAGCTCCAGTTTGAAAAAGCCGGCCGGCTCCGTGACATCATCGACAACTTAGAAAAAAGCCTCAGTCCAACGCGAAGTTTTACCCGTAGTGGGGGCGCCGTTCCCAGCACGGTTAAACCCAGCGAAGACGTGGCAGAACTACGAGAGGCACTCAGTTTGCCTGACGAACTCAACATCATAGAGTGCTTTGATATTTCCAATGTTTCGAGCAACCACATTGTCGCCTCGATGGTTCGGTTTGTAAATGGAAGCGCTGAAAATAAGAGTTACCGGCGCTATCGTATTAAAACAGTCCAAGGACAAGATGACTTCGCCAGCATGGCAGAGGTCGTCAGGAGGCGCTACTCGCGCATTCTACTGGAAAATAGCATTGCTGATCTTGAGAGTAGCCAAGAACAGCCGCTTGAGGCTCTTCGACGACTTGCTCGAGAGGGTAAATCTCCCTTGCATATCCCCGATCTTGTCATTGTTGACGGTGGCAAAGGGCAACTCAGCATGGCTGTGCGAGAACTGCAGCGTCTTGGTTTACACGACCTGCCCGTTATTGGCCTTGCTAAGCAACGAGAAGAAATTTTCAGACCCGGCATCAGTGAACCGCTGCTACTCTCTCATGACTCAGGAGCGCTCAAACTCATGCAGCGAATGCGTGATGAAGCTCACCGTTTTGCCAATAATTACAATGAACTACTCTTGCGGAGGCGGGTTCGCGAGAGCCTACTGGATGACTGTCCTGCGATCTCACCAAAACGCAAAGAAGCGCTGTTGAGGCGCTTTGGCTCCGTTAAACGCATCCGAAAGGCCGATGCCAAGGAATTGGAATCGGTTCCTGGAGTCGGCAAAAAATCAGCCCAAGAAATCCACCTCTGGCTGCAGCAGCAGAGGTAATCGCTCTGTTATACTGTGCTAGCTAGCTTGTGGCTTGCTAACTGGCAAAATCCAGTGCGCGCTGCTTCATCTGTGTTGCCATCAGATTGAGCGCATTGGCTCGTGTGGGCGCTAAATGCTCCTTCAGGCCGGTTTTATCGATGAATCCCATGTCTGCCTGCAGAATCACATCTGGCGTCTCACCGTCGAGCACTTGGACAAACAAGGCAATCATGCCCTTGGTAATCAGAGAGTCTGAGTCTGCTACATAATGCATAACTCCGTCCTCGTGTGAGGCATCTAGCCAAACTTGAGACTGGCATCCTTTGATGAGCCGATCTTCCGTCTGTTTCTCAGCAGGGAATGGTTTGAGCTTTTTGCCCAAACCTATCACATACTCATAGCGCTCAGTCCAATCATCAAAAAAGCCTAACTCCTCGAGCAGCTCTTGTTTTTTGGACTCAATACTCATCAATATGCTTGGCTCTCTGATGAGCTTTCTATTGGCTCTGCTGAATGAGGGGAAGGATACGCGCTACCCGCTCTTTCATTTCCTTGCCTGGCTTAAACTTCACGATGGCACGAGGTGGGATTTTCATATCTTGGCCAGGATTTTTAGGATTACGTCCGACCTTACCTTTCATCTCACGCACTTGAAAAGATCCGAAATTACGCATTACTACAGCATTACCGCTAGCTAGCTCGCTGGTAATGGTCTCCATCATGGTTTCAAGCACCTTGAGAACCTCAGCCTGCCCAATTCCCGTTTTGTTACTTAGTTTAATAACGAGATCGCGTTTTGTTACTGTTTCCATCTGTAATTTATATATAAGGATTATTTAATGTAATAGCTAGAAAGCTATTATTCGATTGCAGGGATACTGGAAACCATAGTCTCGCGAAATTGTCTCGTACAAAATGAGATTAATTTGTACCATTCTTGACCCTCTGCTCTATTTCACTCAATAAACGCTCTATTTCCGGCGTTTTCACTCCTAACAGCTGAGCCTTCAAGCGTGGCTGCCTCCATATAGCATCCACTTCAACTTCACGCCCTTCTATGTAGTCAATCATACTGGACGGCCGGTAGGCCTTCATCGGCACACTCACAGAACCTCATCTTGTTCATGGTGCATGCCCGCATAGTCTCTGATCGCTGAGCCAAGACCGCTGCAAAGTATTTCGATTTCATCGGTGGAAATCGACAATGGCGGCATGACAACCAGGGTATCCAGAATGGGCCTTGTTAAAACCTGATACTCACGGGCCATGACCGACACCTTTTCGCCTACCCTCCATGTTTGATCGAAGGGCTGGCCATCACGGCCACGCAGTTCAATTCCAGCAATCATTCCACACTGCCGAACTTCATAAACGAG
>CAWVVN010000073.1:0-10804 GCA_963933605.1 uncultured Verrucomicrobiales bacterium | reverse complement strand
TTCGGCCCATGAAAAATGCGGTATCGTCTGCGGGCCAGTGGTGTTCTTCAAGTGCCGTTCGCAGGGTGTTCATCGAGATCTCGGGGTCTTCAAGCTGGTCGTGTTGAATTTTTGCAATTTCAACCCAAGGAAGTCGATTGTCAGGTTCTTCCATTGCGATGGCCCGGTAGAGGGTAATCGCTTCGATGTATTCACCACGGGCGTAGGCGGCTTGGGCCTTGTGGATGGGTTCTCTAGTTATGGTCTCGTTGGATGCAAGCACAGCGTTAGTCGCCTTATCTGTTAGTGCCGGTAAGATATACATGACAAACATAAATCCTACATAAAGACCTGCCAGTAAGAGCACGGGGAGTTGCGCTGCTTGCTTTGATGCATCATCAGGATCGTTGTTGGCTACTGCCGAGATGACTAAGGCAGCAATGATCAAGAAGGCGATGACATGAAAAATTTTCCGCAACATAGTAGATTCAAAATCTAGCATGAATCAAATGGCCATGGAAAGCAGAAAAAAGTAAGCAGGAAAAAGCAAGTGGGACAGAGGCTAAGCGTGTGCTCCACTATGTGCGCCACTACATGCGCCGTGCGTTGCGCCCCTCGTCAATGAGATTCCAAAAGTGCTTCGATTCAGCGAGTTGCTGATCCTCGGAAACCGGCATTTTTGATCTGAATAGAAAATCAGAAAGTGTGTTTTTGTGCAGCACCCGATGGACAATCACTAAGTTCTCTGCCACCTCGAAGTAGATACGACAATCATTCGCGCGGAATCGATAAAGTGTTTTGCCGTCGCGCGCTATCTTGCCAAAGTTCCTGTGCTCGTCATTGTCGTCCAATTCAACGAGGTCTGATTCCGAAACCCTGAAGGCATCGAGGAGCTCTAGTTGGTCGAGAGTATCCATGCGGGATATCTCGGCAGCACTAATTTCATTGAAGACGATCTGTAACACACATGCAGGAAACCACCCGGCGGACAAATAATCAAGCAATCTCCGAGTTCTTTGATGGAGGGGCATGCTTCATGGGTGCTTGCAATCAGCCTTGTTTAGCTGCAAGCTTGTCTGGCTTTCATGATGAGTTCTTTTTCCAGACTGGCTGTATCGTCGAAAATGCTGGCCACCTTTGCTTGGGTGGCGCTGCTGTCATCATGTGGTACGGCCATTAGCTTTGCTCCACCAGTGAAAGGAAATCCACAGCTTAAGAAAGATCATTACGTAAGCTATGATAACGACGAATTTGGCTACCGTAAGTGGTTGCCGAAATCCGCGGCCCATCAAGATCCAGCGATCGTTATTATTGGAGTGCATGGGATTTCAGGTCATGCAGGTGATTATGATAACTTGGCGAACTACTTGTTAAAGCATCGCCAAGATGTGGCGCTCTATGCAGCGGAGACGAGGGGTCAAGGTATGGATCCAATAGAGAGCAGGCGTGGCGATATCAGGCGAGTAGAGCAGTGGTATCAAGATCTCACGGTCTTCACGGAGTTAGTGCGCCAAGAGCATCCCCAATCAAAAATCGTTTGGTTTGGTGAGAGCATGGGGTCATTGATTGTGATGCACGGATATCAAAACGCGCGCCGCGAACAACGGCCATATGCCATGGCGATCTCTTCACCGATTATCGAGGTCGACTCCGAGCTTCCTACGTGGAAGTTGCTGGCCTCAAAATGTGCTGCCATACTTTTCCCCAAGGCTAGAATTTCACTGGAATCGCTATCTGATGGTCAGCGCGCGATGGTGACTAAAGAGGATATTCATGAGCAGCAGGCAGCCAAGAATCCCTGGTATATCCGCCGCTACACTCTTCGTTTGTTGGTCGGTCTTGGCGACCTGGCCCAGTCCATGGATCAAATGGCACCGGCCGTCTCATGCCCCGTGCTGGTGCTTCACGGAGGTAAAGATTTTTTCACTCAAGAAGACAAGGTGAACGACTTCTGTAAGAGCTTTAATCAATCAATCGACAAAACACATCACTACTATCCTGGCTCATACCATCTCCTGATGTATGACCATCAGCGAGCTCAGATTTTCAGCGATATATCCTCATGGTTGAATAAAATCGGTGACCATCAGCGCTCTAGTAAGTAATGAGTTTATTGAGTTCATCTCCTCTTAACATGCATTAAGGAGACTAAACAAAAGATCCAATGATCATGCAGCTTCATCCAATGCACAACAAACATCATAAGCCTCAGTCAGGAGCGTGGGTGTGGTGTGCCGTTGTGCTATCACTCGTTGTTTCAGCGAACGTCGCCTACGAAGCTGCTGCGGAAGATGTTAGGCTTCCTGGAGCTGAGGAGGTGATCGCTGTGCCCGCCCTCAAGCGGATTGATGAAATGGCGCTGAAGCTTGGCGATGAATCTTTTGTAGAGCGAGAGCAGGCCATGGTTGATCTATGGAAGCTGGGCAAAGACACGCTGCCGGCTTTGCGCCGGATAGAGGCGGGTGACGATATTGAGGCCTCTGAGCGGGCTAGGGAGTTAATTTTTTATATCTCAGCTGGGCTTCTCCATGACAGCCCAGAGCAGGCGAGGGAGTTGGTGCTTAGGTTTTTGAAGAGTAATGATGATGGTAAAATTATTATTACCCATAAGCTCATGAAACTGAATCAGTGGAAGCAGATCATGTATCTCGCCAAGCTTGAAAATAACGCTGAGATCAAAGGTACGATGTCCCGATTATGCTGGCCTAGGGTCGAGCCCATCATCAGAAAGGCAATGGCTGAGCACAATCATCAGCTAGTCAGCGAAATTCTGGAACTGACGGGGGACAGTGATTTGCACATGCGTGTCCGGGCTTTCTATTACACTCAAACGGGCCAAGGAGATGAAGAGCTTCGAAAAGCTGCCGCTCTGAAGGGGGATAGGGCAGCGAGATGGAGAATGTGGTTACATCGAGCTGGTGGTAATCTCACTGCCGCTATTGAAGAATCGCAACAGGCCAATAATCCGGTAGCGGCAGATTTGCTGCGCGTATTAAATGGTGACGCTGTGCCATGGCTGGAGCGATCGGCTAACGAGGGCGATGCCATTTACGCATGGGGCTGCAAGCTGCAGCAATTAAGGCTCGAGGGCAAAGAAGCTGAGGCGGAAGCCCAAAGTCGTCAGTGGAAGCTCGTGGGGCAAGACCCGAAAGAAAGCTCGCGCATCGTGAGGTGCCTTGCTGCCAATGGATTTCGCGAAGAGGCCCTTGGAATACTGCAGAGCAGTGATGCCAATGCAGCTTTTCATTTTTACGATCTGGTTGAAATGCCGAGGCAAAGCTTGAAGTCACTCGGGATCTTAGACGATGCCAAGCCGCCCTATACCGATTGGGTGAACAAACGCATCGAGGAGCTCAAAGAAGATGATCGAGACACTCGCGATGCGGCGGCCGAGCGTGTCATGATGCTGGCGAGCTTTCTCTATGCACGCGGCGAAAAACAAGATGCGCGTGAAGTGCTCACTCCGATGATGACCCTGTTCGCGACTCAAGATGGAGAAGATTGGAATGAGCATATTGAGATGATGGCCAACGCGGGCCTAGGCTCTTTGAGTATTTATTTTATCAAGCGGGAGATCACTGAGGATGGTGCCGATCATGGTGAGTTTGCTGAGGCAGCTAAAAAATTGATTAACCTTTTAAAACCTCAATTCAGAGATTGCCTATGGGACCATCTTAAAAGTCGTCATCTTACAAATCGTAATGGAGAGGATGTCGCAACCACCATAGATCAAATAGGTTTGCTTGCCGGTCTGCTGCCCGATCCTGACGATCAGACAACAAAGCTTCACGAAGCTCTCGTGGCTGAGGCGATCAAGCTCGATGACTTGGCCAAGGATCTTCTCATCACTACGCTTTATCAATTATGTGTTGCTCGCAACGATCTTACGGCAGCATCCCAGATGGTAGATAGCTTCGCGGACCAGACGAAGTCTTTGCAAGGAGCCCGCAATGATTTGGATTATAACCTGCTGCGTTGGGAGAGCATTGAGCCTGTGCTTGCAGCTCGCGTCAAGGGCAGGCCGGAGGATCGGCTCAGCCTAGGTAAGTGGCATATTGCATTACTGAAACTGGGCCAAACGCAAAAGGCAGAGGAAGTCTATCGTCGGGCCATGCTACTGAGCCTGGGCGACCCAGAGAGCTTGATCGATTGGGGTCATTATTTGTACGCTGTTGGATATGAGGAGAAAGCGATCGAGCTCTGGTTCTTGGCTGCTGCGCTCTCTGATTTAGATGGCGATGACTTGGCTGAATATAGCTGGGCAGTGACTCTTTTGGCGAGTAACGGAGAGTCATTGTATGCCAGTGGTGACTGGCAAAAGGCTTTGGCAATCAGTGAAGTTTTTGCCCGCTTTGTGATGCGTAGTAGCGCAGCTGGACTGTATCTTTCTCTGAAAGTGCGCTACCGAGCTGAGTTTTGCCACGGCATGATGATGTTGCATCAAGGGGGGCAGACGGAGGGCCTGCGAAGACTCGATATTGCCCGCCAACTCATCCCCGGAGATGGCGCACTTGCCGATGATTTTTTCCCCGCCCTACGCAATAAGATTCCAGCAAAGACCTATCAGCGTTGGTTTGATGAGAGTTATGCTCACATTGAAGCGGTCAGCAAGGATTACCCTCAATCCCATAACTCCCACAATACCGCGGCATGGCTGGCTGCTAGGGCAGTGAAGAATCTAGATGAAGCCTATGCCCATGCTCAAAAGGCGGTCAGCAGCATGCCGAATCAAGGTGCTTACCTTGATACTATGGCTGAGGTGTGGTTCGCCAGGGGGGATCGTCAACAAGCACTCATGTGGTCGAAAAAAGCGATTGCTGCCAGTATTTCTCATGCTGGAGGAAGCCCCCGCAGCCTGCCGATGGTCTATGCAAACTACCAGCAGCTGAGCAAACAATACGAGCATTTCAAAAATGACCCTTTACCAAATAAGGCGCGTTGATGATGCTGTGCTTTCCATTCCCATTACATGCACCGTCTTTTATTATTCCTCTCCCTGCTGCCGCTGCTGGCAGCATTGATTTTACGTAAGCTCCATGCGGATCGCATTCTGAAAAGATCCCGCGTTGTTGCTCTATCTGGTGAAGGCTCGGCTCTTGCCCAGCGCATGTTATCGTCCATGGGTCAGGAGCATGCTGAGCTGCGCATCAAAAAACGGGAGTGGGCAGGCGCCGCTGATAGTGGAGATGGCTGGTTGTCCCTTACTTCGGAATTGGCAGCAGGAAAAAACGGCGCAGATCACGGCCAGGTTGCACTGAGAGTTGGACTCTACTTCCTGTCGCTGAGAGACCCAGCATCTGTCGCCCGGCGTCGCTGGGCGCGGCGCTTCGGGCATGCATTTCCTATTTTCACTCTGGTTGTATGTGTCTTTGGTTTATTTGTCGGTAGGCTACCTTTACTGTGGGTGATGAGTATTGTGATGGCCTCACTAGGGCTTGCGGCCTGCGCACAGATACTGACGGTGACAACGAATTTACAGGCTGCTGGGCTGGCCTCGGTAGTACTGGAAAAAAAACGTATTTATCCCAGGCTTAGTGATGAAGAGTCTGTGATCGCGGCGACTCGCGCGTGGGCATGGCACAGTATCGTGCCCGGCTTGATATCACGATTGATGTGATCAAGTTGGTGGCTTGATGCCATGGAGTGTCATGAAAAATAGCATTCTATGCTAGCCAGTTGCCGCCCTTTTTGATAAAGGTTTGTTAACTATTAGGCTGCTGCTGTCAGCCTTGAATTTTCCTTAACAATACAATGATTTCATATAGCCGCGATCCACAACAGACCATCCCTGAGTCGTCCGTTAAAATTATAGGGCTCGGTGGTGCCGGCGCTAATATCCTTGATCGGGCCACGCTCGACGGTCTGTCAGGCCCTGAGATGACCTGTGTGAACACAGATCTGCGCACCTTATCGAGCTCGGTGGCAGCCGAGAAAATTCATTTGGGTAAAAATCTGACCAAGGGTCTGGGTGCCGGTGGAGATCCTGAGCTTGGCGCGCGGGCGGCAGAGGAGGCTGAGCTGGAGCTGCGTGACGCGCTCCGTGGTCGGCAGCTGGTTTTCCTGTGTGTAGGCCTGGGGGGAGGAACCGGTTCTGGAGCAGCTCCGCTGATTGCGCGCATCGCTCGCGAGGAAGGTGCCTTTGTTGTTATCTTTGCGACCATGCCATTTGAGTTTGAAGGGAAACGGCGCAGAGCGCAGGCGGATACAGCACTCAATGAATTATCGGTATTATCCAATGCGGTGGTTACCTTTGATAATGACCGCATGGGTGAGCTGGTTCTTGCCAAGCAGGGCATCCACGAAGCTTTTGCCGCCTGTGACAGAATGATTTCAGATTCGATCAAGGCGGTGACACGTCTTGTCGTCAGGCCTGGCCTGATCAACATCGGCTTAGGGGACTTGATGAGTGCGCTGAATACGACGCGTTCACGCTGTCTTTTTGGCTCAGGTGTTGGGCAAGGGGAAAACCGCTCCCAGCAAGCTATTGAGAATGCACTGAACAGTCCGTTGCTTGATAAAGGTCACTTGCTAGCCAATGCATCGAGTGTGCTCATCCATATTTGTGGAGATGAAAGCCTGACACTTTATGAGGTAGAGCTGCTCATGCAGAGCCTCGCCAAGCATATCCCATCAGGCGCCCAGGTTTTATTTGGTGTTGCTACCGATCCATCGATGGAAGGAAGCCTCAGCGTGACACTGATCAGCGCAGTTCCAGAAGGGAAAATTCATGCCGCTGAGCCAGATGAGGATGAAGGGGATCAGGAGGACGAGGACGTAGCTGAGCTCAGTGTGTCTGCACCGATCGCGGCGGTCGAATCTGCCACGGTGATTGATACACCAGAGGACGAGGAAATCATGGAGCCAAGTGAAGGTTTTGCTCCTGATGACCTGGTGAGTGATCACTCTGAAGACCAAGATGATGACGATGCTTCCTATGATGAAGACACTGAAGCTGACGCAGAGGAGGAGGAAGTCGGTAATTATGCGGACTTTATCAATATGAACGATGTCCAGGAGCTTGCAGATGCTGTGCTGAGGGATGAAGAGTCAACCATGGACGAAGAACCAAGCATGGATGAAGCTCCCGTTCATTTTGACATTGATGAAGACGAGCACCCTTTTGCCGAGATCGAAGATCTTGATTCTGAAAAGGCGGAGGAAACAGAGGATGAAGATAGCCGATCCGATGAAGAGGATGATTTTTTTGGCGAGGTATTTGACGAAGACAAACAAACGGCTCAAGGAGAGCTAGAGTTGGATGGCGGCCCCAAGGGAAAGTTTGAAGGCGAAAGTCCGAATGTGCTCGAAGGAGAAGACCTCGATATCCCCCCATTTTTACGTAATAAAAAGAAGTGATCTTGATGCGAGCCACGATTTAATCTGGCTTGCGGTGAGTTGAACTGAATGTTACGGATACGCCCGTCATGACAAATTTAGGTACTTTTATTATGGTCGCTGCCTGTGTTGGCGTGGGCTATGTCATTGAACCCCTCTTTTTTGAGCTGCGCAACGCAGACAGAAATAAAAGCGAGGTGGTTAAAAAGGAGGAGACAGCCAAACCTAAGAAAAAAGCCAAGAAGGTGAAGTCTAAGCCCGTAGCAACGATCAAGATCGATTTAAGTTTGGTCAAACCTGCGGATTACCCTGAAACAGTATCTCTTCGTGAGACATTCGAGATCGCGAGTGATGGTCTCACACTCACCCTTGAGCAAGGATCTGCGGTAAGTCCGATTCGTCTTGAGGGCACCGACCTTATCTTTAAAACCAAGGGCATGACTCTCGAGCATGTGATCGATGTTGATCAAACGGATTTCAAGGAACTGGTTCTCCCAGTAATGAACGCGCGTATTCAGAGAGAGGCTGAAATGAAGCGTATCGAGGACGCCAAGCCCGTGGTGCTCGATGAGCTCGCCATTGTCTCATGTATGCAAGCGAGTGTTGCAGAAGGTGATGTCAGTGAATTTAAGGCGGACCAGGTTACCGAGTGGGTCGCCGGTGAGGGTATGGAGTTTGATGGAGCCAATTATCAGAGCGGCATGGTCACCTTTGAGGCCGAGACAATTCTTGGCAAACAGCAGCAAAAAGCGATCGCCTTGATCGAGAATGGTGAGGTGGTCAAATGGTGCTGGGCGAAGACCAAGCTTGAAATGCGCTAGAAGGAACGCAGGTCAATTAAACCTAGAAGCTAGGCTTTACGGGAAGCTTTTTCCAAACTCAGGAACTCCCGCACATCCTCAAGGCTGCGGGTATTGAGCACGTCCTCACGCCTCAGCCAACCTTTACGCGCAATACGCACACCGAAGGCAAGATATTGGAGCTGCTCAGTGGAGTGAGCATCCGGATTGATGGAAGTCATCACCCCCTTGTCCCGGGCACGGTGCCAGTGGCGCCAGTCCATATCGAGCCGGTAGGGGTTGCAGTTGAGCTCAATGATCGTGCCGGTAGCGGCAGCGCAATCGATGATTTTATCGATATTGATCTCATAGCCTTTTCTTTTCAGTAGTAACCTACCCGTTACATGACCGAGCATGGTAACGTGCGGATTTTCCATGGCGCTGATGATACGCTTGGTCTGTTCCTTTTCTGATAGTTGGAACGAACCATGGACGGATGCTACGCAGTAATCGAGCTGAGCTAATAGGCTGTCTTCAAAGTCGAGCGTGCCGTCCTTGAGGATGTCTACCTCAGTGCCGGCGAAGATCTGAAAGTCATCCCACTCAGCGTTGAGTGTGCTGATGGCTTCGACCTGGCGCAGTAGACGGTCTGGCTGGAGGCCTCGTGCCTGAAACTGAGACTTGGAGTGATCGGCAATGCCGAGATACTGCAGACCTAGATCGCGAGCGGCGGCTGCCATTTCCTCGAGTGTGTTTTTGCCGTCTGATTCCGTGGTGTGATTGTGGAAGGTGCCTCGTAAGTTTTCGAGCTCGATGAGGCGTGGTATTTCACCAGCATCGGCGGCCTCGATCTCACCCTGGTTTTCGCGCAGCTCTGGCGGGATATCGTCAAGACCTAGGACGCGGTAGATATCACGCTCGTCCTTGACCGCTGGCGCGGGCGGGGTGGACTTATCCTTTGGCGTGAAGCCGTATTCGTTGAGTGACCAGCCGTGTTTGAGAGCGCGCGAGCGCAGCGCCACGTTATGCTCCTTGCTGCCCGAGAAATACTGCAGGGCAAAGGGGAACTGATCATTGGAAACGGCGCGCAGATCACACTGAAGACCATTCTCGAGGCGGATAGAGGCCTTGGTGTCACCATGAGCGATCACCGAGTGAACCTCGGGTAAGGTCGTGAAATAGGCGGTGAGTTTTGCTGGAGCGGCAGTGGCGACGAGGAAGTCGAGGTCATGCAGTACCTCCTTGCCTCTGCGGTAGGATCCGGCGGTGGCAACGCGCAGTGAGTCTGGATGTTCGCGCAGGATATTGAGGATGTGTTCTGCCACAGGAGCCACGTCCCCGAGGCGGAAGAAATCTGCAAACTGTTCCTTAAGGGCAATCGACTCGAGCAGCTTTTCAATGGATTTTTTGCCAAAGCCGGGTAATGAGGCTGCTGATCCATCTTCACAGGCCGCTTTGAGAGTGTCGATGGAATCGATGTTGAGCTTATCATACAAGGCGCGCACCTTCTTTGGCCCCAGGCCCTGAATGCCAAAGAGATCAAAAAGTCCGGGAGGGAACTCAGCACGCAGGTTTTGGTGGAACTCGAGTTTGCCAGTGCTGGCGAGCTCGTGGATCTTTTCCTGCAGCGCCTTGCCGATGCCTGGGATGCCTTCAAGGTTGTTAGCAGCTGCCATGGCAACAATTTCACCTTGGTAGTTACGCACGGTTTCCGCGCCATTGCGGTAGGCGCGGGTCTTGAATGGGTTCTCACCCTTGATTTCCATAAGGAGCGCGATCTCATCGAGAACCGCAGCAATTTCATCTCTTGAGATAGTCATGATTTAGAGAGCTGGTCTGAGGTTGATATATTGAGGGTTGTAATGATCACGGGGGCTAAATAGCCAGCCTCGATTACGATCAACAAGCTCATAACCGGTCAGCATAAACTCGGGCAGAATTTGATTGGAGTTCACCTCGTAGACCTTGTCTCCAGTGTAATACCCGTAGATTTTGTATTCGTAGTTTTGGTCAAAGCCATAGCGCTCACCTGGCGGCCCTGTCTCGGGTAAACGATCTGGATTGCGTTTTTTGCTTTCGTTGAAAATGACAAGTTTGGCGGTGTCAGCGCTCTGGCGAGGTTTGCGTAAATAACCCCAGAAGCGGGTTTTTTTGACGAAGTAGCGCCTACCGTAATAAAAATTGCCGGTGGCTTCAGAAGCAATCTCGGCAACCCTCACTTCAACGCTTGGCCCTCCCATATTGGGTGAACCATAAGTGCCAGCGCCACCGCTCGCCGTCGAACAGGAGTGAAGCATGAAAGTCAGCGCTGCTAGGAAACTAAAAAGCAGGTAATTGCGCATGGCGATATCCTTGTTGAGAACGGGCTTGAGGTCAAGAGGGCTTATGCTGCTTAAGATGCTGAGCTTCCTCGTTGACCGCAGCCGCTGCCATATGTATTGACAGCGGCGGCAGAGGGCTGTAGCTCAGCCTCAACACATGTCTGGGTTGGTCGTTGACCGAATCATTCACCAGATGTAAAACATCATCAATTAAGGGGGCTGTAGCTCAGTTGGTTAGAGCAGGGGACTCATAATCCCTTGGTCGTGGGTTCAAGTCCCACCGGCCCTACCTTTTGAATGGTGATGAGAGAGGGATGCTTGGGGGGGTGATTAAGGCTGGGTGCGTTCATTCCATAAAGGCTATGCTGGCGTGCGAGATGGGTTCACCGA
>CAWVVN010000072.1:0-10843 GCA_963933605.1 uncultured Verrucomicrobiales bacterium | reverse complement strand
ATGCCCATGGCAACCATCAGCACAGCCTGCGTGGTGCTCGTGATCATCCGCTAGAGTTGATGCATGTTCGTGAGTCTTACCCTCGTGCCAGTAAAAGCCAATCGGCCCCTGCATCGCTAAAGCAAAAATCTTCCCATAGGGGCTACCCTTCAGGCATGCCACATTGGGCTCATAAGACAGCTTGTCTTCGGAGGCAAACTTAACCGCCATACCACCCCATAGAGCTGCACCCGTAACAAGGGCGCAGCACATGGTAAGTTTGGCTGGGTAAGAATTCATTGTAAGGGAATGAGTTGCAGACATGCTTAATAACGTTAAAGAAAACTAGGCCGCTGCCTTCGGCTGAAAAGTAAGGGTTGAGAGCATCGCCAAGACAATTTTGATGCCGGCAAAATAGATGACGAGCTGTAAGAATTCTGAACTGAGCATGCTTCCATGCTTGAAGACGAGGCGCGGGGTAAGATCCGCTAGGTGATAGTGCGGCGAAACAATATACAACCAATCAAGCAACAGATTGCTTTGAACATCAGTCATCATGGCAAGATAGCCTACGCCATACATGCCATAAACACTCATGCAGAGAGGGATCAGATACCCGACGGTGCTTCCAAAACGACTTCCTACCGAAACTGCCACCATCATTAAGGGTGTGACCACAAGAAGGAAAAGAGCCGCATACTGTAAATTGGTGGCAACCCACATCTGCGCCTGAGCGCTATCGCTTGGCATCGCCCCAATGAAACAAACCGCAAGGGCAACCAGAACGAGAGGCAATAAAAAGCTCAGGCAAGCTAACCAGATCTGCATCATCTGACTCAGACCAGAAACTCCTGAACTTAAAAAATAGGCACCGAGACCGGATCGAGCGGTGTCATCGCCAAAACGCGCTGCCTGAAAAAACAGCCAAGCGATCGTCACTACCCATAAGCAACCCCAAGCCGCCTGGGCCCGTGCAGGCTCGAGCAAAGAAGGATTACTCTCATAGGGAGTGAGATAAGGGAGAACAATAGGCAGCACAAGGGCGCAAAACAGTGCGATGATCCAAACTTTCCGCTGGATCATGGTTGCTAGTGTTAACCTGTATAATTGCATGTCTTAATCTATCAATTCAACTGGGTTTTGAGCTCACCCCAGCACTGTGTGTTACCGTCACCGGCCACATGTGTAATCTTGCCGTCGCTGATGAGCACAGAGCTGTTTACCTCCATGCTATCAAAATCAGGGTGGCAGCTTACCAGCCGCAAAACACCATCTTGGTTATGATTCCAACGCTTCTGAAAAACTTCTCGAGAGAATGTATCAAGACCCGTAAACGGCTCATCGAGCAATAAAACATCAAGGCCTTGATCTTGCACTGAAAACTCTGCAACCAATAATGCCACCTTGCGTTTGTTGCCGGTAGAGAGCTGCCCGTAAGGCTTTTTGACATCGAGCTCCAAAGTTTGCGCTAAATCGATAGCTTCAGCATACTTGCCCTTTTTGAGGAACGCCTTAAAGATTGCCTTTGCCGGAAGCTCACGATCGAATGTCAGATCTTCACTGAGATACTGGCATCTGCCTTCGCATGAATAATCGCCTCCTAGTGGATTCAACACACCCGCCAAGGTCTTTAAAAGTGTCGTTTTCCCTCGCCCGTTGCGAGCCAGCAAATAATGGGTGCCCCCCTCAAGAACGATGCCCTCGTCTTGTCCATCAACACAAGCTAGGCGATTCTCGTAACCTATACTTAGGCCACAAGAAAGCTCAACACGGGGTGATGATTCCGGCAAGTTCATGAATGTAAGTCTTTCAACTAAAGGGAAAATTACCCTCCAATCCATTAATAAGCAAGGGAAAAAGAATATCAACTAATCCTTAGTTAAATCCTCAAAAAAACGGTGCTATTTTCTATCAATGCCCAATAAAATCCTCCCCTCTTCGGGAAAAAGCCCCAATCAGCCATCAATCAGAGGTTTCTCTTGGTCTTTCTTTTGAAAAGGGCTTCGGTTTATTTCCTCATAAAAAGCGAATGGAGAAAATCATGCCTTTAATCCATGATTCAGTGTTTTCTTTTTCGTGAATCCAGCTTATCTCACTGCTGCCACATACATGAGTAATAGAATCGACATCACATTTCAGCATCTCCGGGAAAACAAAGAAGCCGCGTTTGTCGCTTACATTTGTGCTGGTGACCCTAGCTACAATGCTTCCCTTGAGATTGCCAGGTCTCTTGCCGATGCCGGTGCTGACATCATTGAACTCGGCGTGCCCTTTTCTGACCCGCAGGCGGATGGCGTTGTCAACCAGCTTGCTGCAGAGCGCGCGTTGAAAGCTGGCATGTCTGTGCACAAGTTAATGGATTTGATCAGAGAGTTCCGCACTACTCATGATACCGCTATTGTGCTCTTCACCTATCTCAACCCAGTTTATGCTTATGGTTATGAACAATTTCATGCCGACGCTTCAGCGGCAGGAGCTGACGGCATCTTACTGCTCGACCTACCTCCTGATGAAATCGCCAACAACAAGGAGTTAACCAGTGCTGAAGGACTAAGGCACATCACTCTCGTTTCCCCCTCTACCCCCCTCAAACGCAAGCAAATGCTCGCAGCTCAATCCGAGGGCTTCATCTATGCCGTATCAAGAATGGGAGTCACCGGATCTCAGCAAGCCCCCTCAGCGGGTATCGGTGAGCTTGTCGCCTCGATCAAAGCGTGCACAGACACTCCCGTTTGCGTCGGCTTCGGCATCAGCTCACCAGAACAAGCCGCTGAGGTCGCAGCCGCCTCTGACGGCGTCGTCGTCGGCTCAGCCATTGTCAATCAAGTGGCCCAGAATGCAGACAACGCTAACTTAGCGGAAATCGTCCGTGACTTCACGACCCCTCTTATCAACGCCACCAAAAACCGAAACTAGTCATGAGATTACCATTTCATAAAATGAACGGCGCAGGCAATGACTTCGTTGTCATCGATAACCGTTTGCTCGACATCAACCTGGGCCGCGAGCAAATCGCACTGCTCTGTGATCGTCAACGTGGCGTTGGCGCTGATGGCCTACTTGCCGTTGAGCCAGCCGAGGCCGGTGCTGACTTTAAGTTCCGCTACTACAATGCTGATGGTGGCGAAGCTGAAATGTGTGGTAATGGCGCGCGCTGCTTCGGCAAATTCACCGCCATGCTCATGGGCGGAGACACTGACCACGTCACCTTCGAAACCATTGCCGGCACGCTCAGTGCTGACATCATTGGTGACAATGTCCGCATTGTCATGTCAGACCCTTTTGATTTGGACCTCAATGCTGATGTCCACATCGACGGCATGGACGCTGCAGTTCATATTCTTAATACAGGTGTTCCCCATACTGTTGTTTTCACCGACGATCTAGAAAGCTTTGATGTTCTCGGCCATGGTGCTGCTATTCGCTACCATGATCATTTTTCGCCCAATGGCACCAATGCGAACTTTGCAAGCATCCTCGGCGATCAACACATTGCTATCCGCACCTATGAACGAGGTGTCGAGGGTGAAACCCTTGCCTGCGGCACCGGCATGACCGCCTGCGCACTTATCCATCATCTCCTCAACGGCACACCTTCGCCCATCAGTGTTGATGTCGAGGGTGGCGAGACATTGGAAATCGGCTTCGTCCCAACCTCCAATAACAGCTTCACCCAGGTAACGCTCACCGGTCCCGCCGACTTTGTCTTCCAAGGTGAAATCACCATCTAAATCTTTCCCCCTTCCATTTTCCTTTCCAACTTCCACTTCCAACTAAAACCATGTTCCAAGGAACCCATACAGCACTGATCACCCCATTTCGTAACGGCGAAGTCGATACGGATGCCTTTCGCGCACTAATCGACCGCCAGGTCAAAGGCGGCGTCGACGGCATTGTCCCCTGCGGCACCACTGGCGAATCCCCCACCCTAGGCCGCAAAGAACACCTGCGCGTCATCGAGCTTGCCGTTGAATATGCAGCAGGCCGCATCAAGGTTATCGCCGGCACTGGCGCCAACGCCACATCAGAGGCAATTCATCTCACCACAGAAGCTGCAAAGTTAGGTGTCGATGCTACCCTGCAAGTTTGCCCCTACTACAACAAGCCATCCCAAGAGGGTCTCTATCAACACTACAGAGCAATCGCCCAATGTAGCGATCTCCCCATCATGCTCTACAGCATACCGGGCCGTTCAGTCATTGAGATTGCTGTTGAAACCATAGCCCGCCTCGCTGCTGACTGCCCTACGATCATCGCCAACAAGGAAGCTGGTGGTGACCCCGAGCGCGTCACCCAGATCAAGGCCGCACTGCCTGATGATTTTCAGATTCTTTCTGGCGACGACCCGCTCACGATTGAGTTCATGAAGCGAGGTGCAGTTGGACTCGTTTCCGTTGCCACTAACTTAATCCCCGATGTCATGTCCGACCTTGTGCGCGCCATGGCTGAAGGTCGCGTTGATGATGCCGAGGACATCCAAGCTCAATACGGGACCCTGTTGACGACCCTCATGTCCATCGACACCAATCCCGTTCCAATCAAGTCAGCCGTTGCGATGCAGGGTCACTGCACCGACGAGCTCAGACTACCTCTTGTCAATCTATCAGCTGAAAACAGTGCCATTCTCCGTGACACCATGGCCAGCTACAGCCTCATCTAACATCATCAACAAATGACTAAGTTACTAATCACAGGAGCCAGTGGCCGCATGGGCGAAACCCTCATTGAAGCCGGCCAAGATAACATCAACTCTGAAGTAAGCTCCACCCATGACATCGGCCAAGATCTTGACTCCACATTTGAAGGCGTTGATGCCGCCATTGATTTTACCGCACACCATTTCACCAAGGAAGTTTTAGCGGCTGCGCTAAAATCAAACACACCTCTTGTCATAGGCACCACGGGCCATAGTGATGAGGAAAAAGCTCAGATCTCAGAAGCGGCAAAAACCCTACCGATTGTCTTTGCTCCAAACTTCTCCATCGGGGTAAACACCCTGTTCTGGCTCACCCGCAAAGCCACCGAAATCCTAGGCAATGACCGCTTTGACATTGAAGTCACTGAAATGCACCACCGCCACAAGATCGACGCACCTTCTGGCACCGCTCGTCGTCTGCTGGAAATACTCAACGAGGAAACAGGCACCAGCTACGAGGACGATGTCACCCACGGCCGCGTCGGCAACATAGGAGCACGACCCAACCGCGAAATCGGCATGCACACCCTGCGCGGTGGTGATGTGGTCGGAGACCATACCGTGATGTTTGCCGCTGATGGCGAGCGCATCGAGCTTACCCACAAGGCATCAAGCCGCATGACCTTTGCCTCAGGCGCTGTCCAAGCTGCCATCTGGCTACAAGATCAACCTGCAGGCCTCTATGACATGCAAGATGTCCTCGGCCTCAAATAACCCCCTCACTTAAGTCTCTGTGGCCACCCGTGTCGGCATCGCTCTTGGCTCTAATCTAGCCTCCCCCCTTGGCGATCGGCTATCTAACATCAAGGCCGCTCGCGACTTACTAGAAAAACTAACACCTGAGGGCACTGATCTTATCCAAGCTCACGTCTATCAGTCTGAACCCTTGGACTGCCCCGAGGATTCACCCGTTTTTTTAAATACCGTCATCGAGCTCAGTTACGAAGGCACTGCCAACGAGCTTCTACGACACACACAGGCCATCGAGCTTCAGCTCGGCCGAGACCTGATCCGCGAGAAGAACGCACCTCGCATCATCGACATCGACATCCTCTATTTCGGATCAGCGTTACATCATGATGCCTCACTGAGCCTTCCTCACCCAGAAATGACGCGCAGACGTTTTGTTCTGCAGCCACTTGCTGACATCCGCCCTGAGCTTATTCTTCCCGGAGATGACATTACCATTGCCGATCATCTGCAACACCTTGACTCTGCCGAGCCCCCACTTAGTCTGGAACACGCAAACTGGTAATCCAGCTGCGTCACAAACTCAGTAGCCATACAGCGTATGAATGCCCACGATAAAGCCAAAGCGATCACCAGCATGAAGGGTGGCGAGCACCGCATCTCGGCTCTCACGGCCTACGATTACCCGACCGCACGCATCCTTGATGAAGCGGGTGTCGACATGATCCTGGTCGGTGATTCACTCGGCATGGTTGTGCTCGGCTTCCCAGACACCACTCATGTCACCCTGGAAATGATGACCCACCACACCGCTGCCGTCGCGCGTGGTGTCAACAGCGCCCTCATCATCGGCGATATGCCGATCAATAGCTACGACACGCCGGCACAAGCACTCGCCACAGCCCAAGCACTGGTGCAAGCAGGCGCCGATGTGGTCAAACTCGAAGGTGGCATACGTCAGCTCGAAAAAATACGTGCGATCATTGAGGACGGCATCCCCGTCATCGGTCACCACGGCATGCTGCCACAACGAGTTTTGGAAGAGGGTGGTTACAAAAAGAAAGGCAAAACCAAGGAGGAGTTTTCCGCCATCCTCGAAGGCGCCCTCGCACTCCAAGAGGCCGGCTGCTTCGCCATCGTGCTCGAAAGCCTCGTGCCTGATCTCGCAGAAAAAATCACAGCAGAACTTACCATCCCAACCATTGGCATTGGCTGCAAACCACCATCGGGAAAACAAACCTGTGACGGTGAAGTTGCCGTCATCAGCGACGTCATCGGCTCCTACCCATGGTTCGTCCCCCCCTTCGCCAATCCCCATACCGACGTCGCCGGGGAAATAAAAAAAGCCGCCCTGCAATACATCGGGTCGCTTCGCTGAATGAAGAACTCTGAATTCATGTCCTGATCACTCAGCCTGAGCATTCACTATTCTTAATTCAGCATTCAACATTCCACATGCCTTCTCCTGAGAAAACAGCAGCCCTCGAAGCCCGCATGCTATCACTCGGCATCACCGAGGACACCCTGCTCGAGAAATTCATCCAAGGCAGCGGCAGTGGTGGTCAGAAGGTCAACAAAACCGCTTCCTGTGTTTACCTCAAACACAGCACCTCGGGCATCGAGGTCAAGTGCCAGCAACAACGATCCCGCGAGCTCAACCGCTACATCGCTCGGCGCGAACTTTGCGAACGACTTGAGGTAATCAGGGACGGCAAAAAATCCGCGAGAAAACAGGCACAGGAAAAAATTCGCCGCCAAAAACGCAGGCGATCACGCAGAGCCAAAAACCGTATGCTGGATGACAAATCCAAGCACTCCCAAAAGAAAAACCTGCGTAAAGACCCTGGCAGTAACGATTAGCCATCACTCCCATTGAGCTGGCTTACTGAGATCACTGATCCGCTTCATCAACAGCCCTAAGATCCACCCAGACCGCTCGGTGATCTGAACCAAGGTCTGGCCCGACGCCACGGTCATCAATGTGTATGCCCTCACTGACACAGATGTGATCGATAGAGATGCCAAAAGAAAACAGAGGTAAGGCATACCAAGTAGGCATTACGCCCCTGCCCTTTGCGCTATCCTCGAGCTGCGAGGCAGAGAGAAAGTCTCTAAAGTGCGGCGACCACGGCGTCATGTTAAAATCACCGGCTACGATGGTTTTCGTAGCTCCCTGCTCCTTAGCTATGCTTTCAGCTAACCTTTGCATATGGCTGTTACGCAGCCGACTTGCCTTAGCATTGATCGGTGGATACGGGTGTGTGCCTATCAGCCTCACTCTCTTGCCTCCCACCAATACAAGGGCATCGATCGAAGCGATTGAAGGTGAGTATTCAGAAACCGCCACTTTCTGAAATGGTGTTTTACTGAGCAAGGCGATGCCAAAATTACCAGCTTGGATCTCGTGCTTTTGGTGAGGATAAAGATCTTCCATCTTCTTCAAATACGGCTCCCATCCCGGACTCGCCTCGAGGAGGAAAACAAAGTCAGCATCCTGTTTGCGTAAATAAGCGATCACATCATCGTAGCGCCTATTGCTAGAGAGCACATTAAAGTTCATCAGGCGAAATGACTCAGAGCCTCCCTTTTCACTTTCAGATGATTGCGGCAGCGGCAAGAGATACGGAGAAATAACCCAAAGGTTGAGAGCCGCCGCCATTGCTGCAACACCAGCCCAGCGGAAGTTACGGCACAGAAAAAAAAGCAACGCAGCAACGACGAGATACAATGCATACTGCACTCGGAAATTTGCCAATAAATCCATAAGCCAATGCCCGCGAGCACCTAGGGCTAGGATACTAGACGCTGCCGCAAGCATCACACCCACCTTGATGAGATTAAAAAGGTGCGATATGAGCCGCGGTATGAAGGAGGCAATGTGCACAGAAGCTGATTATCTTCGAACTCGGCGTTATTAGCAATTTCCAAACATCTTATTTTAGCTGTGATGGTGATGCCCAGCTGCTTAGACCAAAAGCCCAGCCAAAACAGACTTCAAAGGCAGGATCCAGCTCACAAGCCAGACCTCAAGCGCATTACTGATGAGCGATGCATGATTCATCTTGAATATTGAATCTTAAATCTCCAACCTCCACCTATGCAGCAATACCTCGATCTCCTCAGAGACGTTCTTGATAACGGCGAGTCGCGCACAGACCGCACAGGCACAGGCACCGTCTCGGTTTTCGGCCGCCAGGCCCGTTACGATCTGCGCGAAGGGTTCCCCTGCCTCACCACCAAGAAACTTCATCTGCGCTCCATTATTCACGAGCTGCTCTGGTTCCTCAAGGGAGAGACCAATATCGCCTACCTTAAGGAAAACGGCGTCCGTATCTGGGACGAGTGGGCAGATGAAAACGGCGAGCTCGGCCCCGTCTACGGTCAGCAATGGCGCGCCTGGGAAGGTGACGACGGCGAGGTCATCGATCAGATTGAGCGCCTCATTGATGGACTCAAAAACAACCCGCACTCACGCCGGCATCTGGTTTCTGCGTGGAATGTTGGCAAGGTTGATAAAATGGCCCTGCCCCCGTGCCACATGCTCTTTCAGTTCTACGTTCATGATATCGACTCGGACAAACCGGGTCTTTCCTGCCAACTCTACCAGCGCAGTGCCGATCTTTTCCTCGGCGTCCCCTTCAACATCGCCTCTTACGCCCTGCTCACCATGATGGTCGCCCAGGTCTGCGGCTATGAAGCGCGCGACTTTGTCCACACCTTTGGCGACCTGCACCTCTATAATAACCACATTGAGCAGGCCAATCTACAGCTCACCCGCACGCCCAAGGCCCTACCGACCATGTGGATCAATCCAGAAATCACTGACATTCACAGCTTCACCTTTGACGACTTCGAATTGCGTGACTACAACCCTGACCCGCACATCAAGGCAGCCGTCTCCGTCTGATTCCCGATACTTTCCCAACTTATTACCAAACAACACTACCATCTACTAATTCTATGAGCCAAAACACTATCAATATCGACGAAGCCAGCCTGCAAAAAGCCAAATGGATCGGCAAGTTGATCATCCCCTTTTTACTACTCGTTTTTGTATTTTCTGCACTCACCCCATTCACCACTATCCCAGCGGGTCATGTGGGAGTTGCCAGCCTCTTCGGTAAAGTTGACCCCGCGGAACTCCCTGAGGGCTTCCACATCATTAACCCACTGAAAAAAATCCAGAAAATCGACTGCCGAAACAAAGAGCTGACCCTTTTAGATGTCGGCGTTCCCTCTCAAGACCAGCTCACCACCGAGGTTGACGTCACCCTTAAGTGGCGTATTGACCGCAACATGGCCGCTGAGGCTGTGCAAGAAACCGGTGATGCTGCAGCGCTAGAAAGCGTCCACCTCACCCCCAAGCTGCGTTCACTGATCCGAGAAGCAGGCAAAGGCATCGAGAATGCCGAGGATTTCTACAAAGATGACATTCAGGTATTCATGCAAACCCGCATCCTCGAGGGCCTAGTAGATAACCTGGCAGAGAAAGGCATCCTCGTTGAAGAAGTGCTTTTACGCCGCTTTGACCTACCCCGAATGATCGTTCAGGGCGTCGAGGAAAAGAAACAACAGAAGCAACTCGCTGAACGCCAGATTGAGGAGCTCAAGCGATTCACCACCGAGCAGGAAGGCAAGCAAGTTCAAGCCAAAGCAGAAAAAATGGCTGCCATTCAAGAAGCGGAAAAACGCATCGCTCTTGCCGATGCCAAAGCCTACGAGATAACCGCTCAAGCGAAAGCCCAAGCCGAAGCCATCGACATCGAAGGTGCAGCGCTTCGCAAAAATCCTGAGATACTCGAACTCAGAGCCATCGAAAAGTGGGACGGCAGCGTGCCACGTGTCACCTTAGGAGACAAAGCCACTCCGCTCATCAACCTGAATGATTTCAATAAGAGCAAGAAGAGGCCCTAAGGCTTAAGCCTTGGAAGCCTATCCTTCCCGCCTCTTTCACCTCGCCCCATACGTTCAGCTCTTGGAACAGGAAATCCAACTTACCGCCATCGTCGCGATGACCGCAGATCGCGTCATCGGCAAAGACGGTGGCTTGCCATGGCACCTTCCAGAAGATCTCAAACTCTTCAAGCGTCATACCACGGGGCACCCCATCGTCATGGGGCGCAAAACATGGGACTCTATTGGCAGGCCCCTGCCCAATCGGCAAAGCATTGTCCTGACCCGCGACACCAGCTGGTCGGCGGAGGGCGCCACCGTCATTCACCGACCTGAGGACCTACGGACGATCGATCTCATCGACCCGCAGGTTTACATCATCGGTGGTGCGCAGGTCTACGAAGTCTTTCTGCCTATCACTGACGAGCTTTTGGTTTCCCACATTTACCAGGACTATAGTGGTGACACCCATCTACCTCCCTTCGAGGAGAAATTCCCCCACGTCACTACCGAGGAAACCTACGAGACCTTCGAGCTACGTAGATACAAGAAGTAGCGCCAAATAGGAACTGCGCTGTCCTCTAA
>CAWVVN010000071.1:0-10868 GCA_963933605.1 uncultured Verrucomicrobiales bacterium | reverse complement strand
AGAAGGAAAAGCAGAAAGTCTGGGGTCGTCGCTTCAGTAGGCAGTAGATCAGCTGCTGTGCCGAGTGCGGCCAAGGGGGGGGCAGCTAAGGTGAATGCGGCTACCGGCATGCCTCAACAGGCGGCTGAGTCAAAAGATATAAAAACACTGCTGCTGATGGTGCTGATCACCTGTGTGGTCGTCTGCATTGCCTTGGGTGTTTATTATTACATGACCATTGGCGAGTAGGGCCACAGCGGCCATTCATTTGGGCTTTGAGAGCTCATTATCATGTGCAAGTGGCACGGATCTTCTGACGCCAAAAAAATCTGCATAAATAGGCGAAAGAAACTTGTCTAGGGCGGTTAAATTTCAGATATTTTGTCTGCCCATGTCCGATATCCCTGATAAGCCTGAAAACGCCCCTGAGACCGATACTCAAAACGACGATGAATCCGCAGAAACTAACGTTTCAGACGCCCAAGAATACGGTGCATCGCAGATTGATAAATTAGAGGGCCTTGAGGCGGTTCGTAAGCGCCCAGGCATGTATATCGGTGACCCCGATGTGCGCGGTCTACACCACTGTGTGTTTGAGGTGCTGGACAACTCGATTGATGAGCACCTTGCCGGCTACTGTGCGACGATCAAGATCGGCTTGCACGTAGATGGTTCTGCTTCCATTGAAGACGATGGCCGAGGAATTCCGGTGGAAATACACCCGAAGTTTGGCATTCCTGCCGTTGAGCTGGTATTAACCAGTCTTCATGCTGGTGGTAAATTCGGTCAGGGTGCTTACAAGTATTCTGGTGGTCTGCACGGTGTCGGTGCCAAGTGCGTGAATGCTCTTTCCGACTGGTTCAAGGCAGAGGTAAGCCGTGAGGGCAAGGTGCACGCCATTACCTTTGAGCGCGGAAAAACCGTCAAGCAGCTCGAGGTCGTGGGGGAGGTCGATCCTGCGCACACCGGAACCAAGGTGAGCTTCTTTCCTGATGCTACTATTTTCACCGACACGATTGAGTTTGAGTTTGCCCGCCTCGCCACACGCCTGCGTGAGCTTGCTTTCCTCAACCCCGGTTTGGTGATCGAGCTGGAAGACGAGCGGCCAGAGAGTGCTCAGAAAGAGCGCTTTTACTACGCCAAGGGGATCGAGGAATTTGTGACTCAGCTCGGGGAAAATAAAACACTGGTTCACCCCGACCCCGTGATCATCAGAGGCAAGCGTAAGATCGAAGTCGATTACGACGGCAAAATTGCCAAGGACGATGTCTTTACCGATGTTGTTTTCCAATACAACGATAGCTACCAAGACAACATCCTCTGCTTTGCCAACTCCATTTCTAATACCGACGGGGGAACTCACCTCACTGGCTTCCGTGGGGCACTGACAAGATCGATCAACCAATACGCAAAAGCGAACAAGATCCTCAAAGACAAAGACCCGGCGCTTTCAGGTGACGACGTCCGTGAGGGCATCATCTGTGTGCTCAGCGTTAAGATGCCTAACCCGCGCTTCAGCTCGCAGACAAAGGACAAGCTGGTCAATGCTGAGATCGAGGGTGTGGTCAGCTCCATCGTTTACGAGGGGCTTCAGGATTACTTTGAGGAAAACCCCAACCTCGCTAAAACAATCATCGATAAGGCGGTCAATGCAGCCCGAGCTCGGGAAGCCGCCCGTAAAGCACGTGAGACAGTGCGCAAGTCCGTGCTCTCTGGAGGTGGACTACCTGGCAAGCTAGCAGACTGCTCAGAGCGTGACCCGGCTAAGTCAGAAATCTATATTGTGGAGGGTGACTCCGCTGGTGGCTCGGCCAAATCAGGACGCAACCGCATCAACCAGGCGATTCTGCCACTGCGAGGTAAGGTGATTAATGTTGAGAAGGCACGCCTTCACCGAGCTCTGCAGAACAAGGAAATTCAAGCAATGATCACTGCCATTGGCGCAGGCATTGGTGATGGCGATCAGGAAGGTGCCTTCAATCTGGAAAAAGTCCGCTACCACAAGATTGTCATCATGACCGATGCCGATGTTGACGGTGCTCACATTCGCACATTGCTGCTCACTTTCTTCTGTCGCCACATGCCCGAGATGGTCAAAGCTGGCTACCTCTATATCGCGCAACCTCCGCTTTACAAAATCACCCGTAAAAAGCGTGAAGAATACCTCGCTGACGACGATGCGCTCAACGAAATCCTCATCAGCCTAGGGGCGGAAGACGTGAAGCTCAAGCAATACGGAACTGAGAATTACGTCGATAGCGATCTGCTCAAGAGCGTGCTCGACACCCTTGCCCAGCTTACCCGCTTCACTTCCACACTGGAAGGACACGGCGGAGACTTCAGGACCTTACTTGAATACGCTAACGAAGGGCACCTATCAGAATACATGGTGCGCGTTCGGATTGGCAATGAGGAAGAAACCCACTATTTCGATACCGAAAAAGAACTGCTCGTCTTCGCCAAGGAGAATCGAGACCTCAGGCTCTTCGATGAGGAGCTCACTGAGGAAGAAATCCTCGCATTCAAAGAAAAATACCAAGGTATCCAGAGGCGAGCCGTTAAACGTGAACTGCATGAGTCTGCCGCCATTTCTAAAATCCTATCCCGCCTCAATGAATTTGGCCTCAAGACCGAGCCGTTCTTCTCTGAAGACAAGCCCGTTTACGAGCTGATCGAGGGCGATGCTGACAAAGCTGAGGCGCTGCCCGTTTTCAACCTGTTTGAAATTCTCGATCGCGTGCTCGAAATCGGCCGCAAGGGAATGCGTATCCAACGATTCAAGGGACTAGGGGAAATGAATGCCAAGGAGCTATTCACAACCACCATGGATCCTGAGAGACGCCAGTTCCTCAAAGTCCGTCTGGATGAAGAAAACGCCATCGAAGCCGATAAGATGTTCGACGTTCTCATGGGCGATATTGTTGAACCCCGCAAACGATTCATCGAAGACAATGCCCTCAATGTCCAGAATCTGGATGTGTAATTCACCAGCCTCTTGATTCACTAGCCCCAGAGGAATTACAGCATCTATCCTGACTATCTTTAGCCCACTTATTTTTACCTGACCCATGTCCAACGAATCTATCAAATCCATCAACGTGGCGGACGAAATGTCCAAGTCCTTCTTGGACTACTCCATGTCTGTGATTATCTCCCGTGCCTTACCTGATATTCGGGACGGGCTCAAGCCATCACAGCGGCGTGTGCTCTACGCGATGCATAACGACTTGTCGCTCTCACCAAGTAAGGCTCACCTTAAGTGTGCGCGTATTGTCGGTGATACCATGGGTAAATATCACCCCCACGGTGACAGCTCAATCTACACCACCCTCGTCAATATGGCTCAGCCATGGACGATGCGTGAAATGCTCATCGACGGCCAAGGAAACTTTGGTTCCGTTGAAGGTGACGCCGCCGCGGCGATGCGATACACCGAAGCCCGCTTGACGCACCTCGGGTCGGCGATGATGACTGATCTTGAAAAAGATACCGTCGACACCCAGCCGACATACGATGAAACGCGCAACGAACCCGTTGTCTTGCCAGCCTCGATTCCTAACCTGCTGGTCAATGGAGGTACCGGTATCGCGGTGGGAATGGCCACCAACATCCCCGCCCACAACCTGGGCGAAGTGATCGATGGTGTATGCGCCCGTATCGATAATCCCCAGCTTACGATCGATGAACTGAAGCAGTATATCAAAGGCCCCGATTTCGCCGGTGAGTGCGAAATCCGCGGCTTCAAAGGCATCGACAGCTACTTCCACACTGGTCGCGGTAGCATCAAGATGCGAGGCAACATGGAGATTGAGGAAAAAGCCTCTGGCACATCCATCATCACTATCACCCACGTGCCTCACGGCGTAAACCGCGCTGTGCTACAGCAGCGTATTGCAGAGCTGGTCCGTGAAAAAGTGCTCACGGATATCTCAGGAATGCGTGACCTCTCTGATGAGCAGACACGCATCGAGATCACTCTCAAGCGTGACGCCCGCCCACAGGTTGTTGTTAACCAGATCTTCAAACTCACCTCCATGGAAACATCCTTCGGGGTGAACATGCTGGCCATTCACGAGCGCCGCCCCAAGCAGCTCTCGATCATGGATGCACTTGACGCGTTCATTGAGCACCGTCGTGAGGTGATCATGCGCCGTACTCGCTTCTTGCTCAATAAAGCAGAAGACCGCGCGGAAAACCTTGAGGCATTCCTGCTCGCTCTAGGGCACCTCGACGATTTCATCCGTATCATTCGTGATTCTAAAAACAGGGACGAAGCCCGTGAAAAGCTCAAGGCTTACACCTTCCCGGTTAAAACCGCCGAGAGTCTCGGCATTCATATCCGCTCACAGGCTAGTATACAGGGTGAGCTTTATGTTTTCACCGACCGCCAGGTCAACGCCATCCTCGAGCTGCGCCTATACCAGCTTACGGGCATGGAGCAGGACAAGGTGAAGGTGGAATACGATTCCATCCTCGAAGAAATCAAGGACTTCCTCGACATCCTCGCCCGTGAATCGCGTGTGCTGACCATCATCAAGGATGAGCTTCTTGAAATCAGAGAAAAGCACGCCACTCCGCGCCGCTGCCCCATTCTTCCCGATGAGGGAGAGATCGCCATCGAGGACCTTATTGCCAATGACGGCATGATCGTCACTCTTTCTAATAAAGGTTATATTAAGCGCACCCCGTCTGCCGAATACCGTGTTCAAGCACGTGGAGGTAAGGGAGTTCGTGGTATGGAAACTCGCAATGCCAACCAAACTGAAGACGACGAGCAAGACTTCGTCGAGCACCTCTTCTCCGCTCAGGCGCATGATTACCTGATGTTCTTCACCAATACCGGCCGAGTTTACGTAGAGCGCGTTTACGGTATTCCTGAAGGTTCACGTGCCTCTAAAGGGCGCAGTATCAAAAACTTACTCAATCTCCAGCCCGATGAAAACATCGCAGCTGCTCTGCGTCTTGAGCGCAAGACCAACGAAGACGATGAGGATGTCACCTTTGGTGAAGAAAATGGCTACGTGCTCTTTGCTACCCGCAGCGGCAAGGTGAAGAAAACAGGCCTGAGCAACTTCCGCAATTTCCGCAAAGACGGCATCATCGCTATTAAGCTCGATGAAGGCAATACCCTGGTTGATGTCAAGCTGACCTCAGGCAAGGATGATATTTGTTTGGTGACCAGTGCTGGTTACTGTGTGCGCACCAGTGAGACCAATATCCGTGCAATGGGTAGACCGTCCGCAGGTGTTGCTGGAGTGAAGCCACGAGAAGCCGACTACCTCGTTGCGCTGACCATCGTTAGCCCCGATGCCAAGCTACTTGTTGCCAGTGAAAATGGCCTTGGAAAGCGCACGGCGTATGAAGAATACCTATCAAAAGGCCGTGGTGGTAAAGGCATGAAAACCATGAATGTTACCGATAAAACGGGTAGCGTGGTTGGAGCGATCTCGGTCATGGAAGATGATGAGCTCATGCTGATGACCAGTGATGGGCAGAGTATTCGTATCCGTTGTTCTGATGTGCGTGAGACTGGCCGTGCGGCTCAGGGCGTGAAACTGGTTTCCCTTAAGGGTGGCGAAAAACTTCAGGACATTGCCCGAGTGATGCCAGACGACGAGGACGAATCTGATGATGCAGATACCGAAGGTGGCGATCAAGAAACGGATACCGTCGCTGCAAATACGGATGTAGCTGATGCCCCTGATGTAGCTGATTCAACAGAAGCAACTGATGAGCCGAAGGATGCTGAGGAATCCGGCGGAGAGGAATAGTGAATGCAGGACCTATTGGATTTTGAGCAGGAGCAATGCGCCGACCGTGTTTTTCTCGGTTGGCATGCTCCCTTGCTCGAATCCCTGAAGCATTGGCTGTTGGCCGATGAGAATCGTGAGGTGCTAGCATCCACCTTGGTGGTTGTGCCAACCTCCAACAGTGGTAGACGACTCCGCATGGCGCTCTCTGATGGCGGCGGAGTGATCTCACCACATGTCGTGGTGCCCAGTCGCTTATTTGAGGTCGAGGGCGTGGCCAGTAAGCAGGAAACCTTATGGGCTTGGGTGCAAGTCATACGAGACACGGGGCTGAGCCAATTCCCTCATTTGTTTCGCAATCATGATGCTGAGGCTAACGCGGGATTTCATGTGGCACTGGCATTGGCAAAACAATTTATCCAATTACGTGACACGCTTGCTGATGCGAATGCTTCATTCCGTGATGCTGGCCATCATAGCCCAGAAAAAGAGCGATGGGTAGAGCTTGCAGAGCTAGAGGGTCTGATGCTCAAGCAGCTCGGTCGATGGAAATTACGTGACCCTATCCTCGCCAAGCGCGACCAGGCATTATCTCCCGACCTGCCTCCAGGAATCAAACGTATCGTCGTTGCTTGTGTTCCTGACCCGACGCCGATGGCTATCCGCGCATTACAGTCCTTGCTGGAACAGGGTATCCCCATGCAGGTTTTGGTGCATGCCCCTGAGAGTGAAAAGGAAGGCTTCGATGCCTGGGGTGTGCCACGTGTAGATTACTGGTCACAAAGAAATATTCATATTCCAGATTGGCAACAAAGGCTGCACCTTGTCGATTCAGCGAGCGATGCTGCTGAGGTATGTGTTCAGGTTTTAAGCGAGCAGGAAACTCCCGCAGAGCAGGCAGCGCTGGCGCTGTGTGACCCGAGCTTTGAGTCGGCACTGGAAAAGGCATTTTCTGAGACCGGCTGGCCATTATACAATCCAGAGGGCAGGGGGCTGGCCGAATCGGGCTTGGTTTGTCTGCTGCGAGCGATGCGTGATCTGGTCACTAAAGACAGCCCTTTTGAAGCCCTCCGTGAGTTAGTTAGATTGCCGGGCGCGGAGCTGTTTTTGCCAGAGAAAGTAAGCCGTCATCTGGCCACCAAGCTCATGGATCAGCTGTATGCTGATCATTTGCCGGAGACCGTAAGTGATGCCAGGTTCCTTGCCTCCACAGACCAGCGAGAGATTTTACAATCCGTGGCCTCGCATATCGAGAAGCTGGACGAGAAGCTGGATGCCAAGAATGTTGGGCGAGTTCTGCGTCAGTGGTTGTCGGAGTGGTTGGGATATACCGACCAGCGTGTGGCTAAGGCGACCGAGGCGAGTCTGGTTGAGGCGGTGGATGCGCTTGATCGACTAGCGAGCTGTGGAGAAATGGTGGCACCTGATGAGGCATTTGAAATGCTTGCTGAATCGGTGCGCTCTGCTCGTGTCTCGGCAGAACGAGGTGATACCGTGCTTGATTTGCAGGGGTGGTTGGAAATTTCTTATGATCCCGCTGATCACCTGATACTGGCAGGGATGCATGAAGAGTGCGTTCCTGAGGGCAGCGCAGATGATGTTTTCTTGCCTGATTCATTGCGAGATCAACTGGGCTTACGTGATATGCGCGCCCGTTTTGCACGGGATGCTTTCATTCTGCATACCGCACTCCAATCAAGGGCGGAACACGGCAGAGTCGATGCTGTTGTTTCGAGGTTTAACAACGCAGGTGAAGCGCGTAAACCCTCCCGCTTATTGATGAAGCAGACTGGTCAGGAGCTAGCGGCATTGGTATCTCACTTATTTAACGAGTCACCCTCTGATGCCCCCAATCGTGGTGCATGGGCTCGTGACTGGCAGCTTAAGGTTCCTGAGTTGGAGAACCGTTATGCGGGTGATGACGCGATCAATATTTCTCCATCAGCGATCAAGGATTACCTCGATTGTCCGTTTCGTTTTTTCCTCAAGCGCATTGTAAAAATGAGAACCTACGATGCCAACAAACGCGAGATGGACGCTCTCGATTTTGGTAAGCTCTGCCATCATGTGCTCGATGAATTTGGAGCTGATGAAGCCATGCGTGATTCTTCAGACGCCTCGGAGATTGAGAGTTATTTTACTGAGCACCTTGATGCCGTTATGCAACAACGCTATGGCAAAAATCTGCCTTTGCCGCTGATGGTCCAGCTTGAGAGTGCTCGTGAACGGTTGCGAGCATTTGCCAGAATACAAGCGGCTGACCGCGCTAATGGCTGGCGTATCGTAGAGACAGAATACAAAGTGGGAGGTCAGACAGGGGATCACTGGCAGATTGCAGATCACTCGGTAACCATGGCAATTGATCGGATTGACCGTCATGAAGATGGCAAGCAATGGCGGGTGTGGGATTATAAGACATCTGGTAAAGCCAAGCAGCCTGATAAGGCGCACTTCAGAACTTGGCGCGAGGATGAGAATCGGCCTCAGCTTGGAGATTTAGCGGGCACTGCTAGAACGCAACTCGGCTGGGCTGAAGTTCAGCTGCCCATGTACGCCGCGTTTACTCAGCAGCGTTTTGACACCGGAGAGCTGCCACAAGTGGGCTATATTAACCTGCCAAGGGCGATCAGTGATGTTGCCTTTGCCCCATGGCATAAATTTGACCAATCCGTGCTCGAGCATGCGATGAGCTGGGCAGAGGCCGCTGTGGAAAAAATCAGGGCTGGAGACTTTGCTCAAGCGGCTCACTATCCTGCCAGCATGCGTGAGTGGGATGATTTCGCTGAGCTTGCGCCAGACAGCCTCGAGTCTGCGTTTGGCCTGCCAGATGGATCAAGGTCATAAAATAATCATTTGAATGACGCCCCATAACGGTTCATGATTTTGCCCTATGCCTCCCCATTCTGAAAATCAAAAAAAGAATGACCCGCATGAAATTGAGGGTGTCAAAAGCCGTCATGGTAATGCTACCAGTTTCCCGTGGTTCAGGGTGTCCATGCTTGTGTTGTTATGTGGCTCGATCGCTCTGTTGTTTAGTCCTCTTTCAGAGAACTTATATCGCAAGCTGCGCGAATTGCGAAGTGCCGGTAAAGAGGTGACCGAGAAGAAGGTAAGCGAGCCCAAACCCAAAGCCCCGCTGAGTCCCGCCAAGCCTAAGGAGCCTGTCATCCGAGCTCCACAGGATCACACAGCCTCCTCTGGTGGCGATATGCGCATGCTGTCTAGAGGCCTGCAGCTCAATACCAACATACATATTGAGAAAGGTGGAGCTGCCTCACTTGAACGAGATACGGATGAGAGTTTTAGTGCCCACTATGAACTCAAGATCAAACTGCCGAAGGCAATCACAACACTGCCTGAGTTAGAAAAAAACAGCCCGGGGCTGACCGCGATATTGCCGGGGCTGGAGGCAATGATGCCGAAGGCCAAGGTTTCTGGTTTTTTCTACCAGCTCTATGAGAATAAATCCAAGCGCATGAAAAGCAATGCAGCTCAGCTCAATGAGCTGATGACGCGGCATAACTTTTATGACTGTGAGACCATGCTCAACCTCAAGCACCCTGAGACTGGCCGGCGTATATTCCTGATGCAGGCAGAGATGGATGTTGTATCTGATGGCTCTGATGGAGACCGCTTGCCTGTGATGCCAGAGAAGATCGTCAACTCGACCAACTATCAGCCGCTGACGAGCTACGGCTGGAAAAAAACAGGTAAGTCTCCCAACCCGTTGATTGCAGGCTGGAAGAATAGGATCCGTAAAGCAGAACAGGAAATCGCACTTGCTGATACCAAGGATGATCGCAAGGCCTGGCTACAATCACGCATCACAAAAATCAAACGTGAGATCAAGGATATGGAGGCCAGGAGTTTTCTGGTTGCTGACTATGACCCCTTTATTGTCATGCCAATCAATGTGCTGACCTCCAATGGAGGTGATCCTTATGCGGCTCGGGTTGGTGACTACGCCGTCGTGGTTTATGAGGGTAAGATCTATCCATCCATTGTTGGGGATGCAGGGCCAAGCTTTAAGGTGGGGGAGGCTTCTTTGAGATTTTGTAAACAGCTCAATCCTAAGGCGGGCATCTATTCTCGGCCAGTGAGTGACTTGAGTGTCACCTATATTGTTTTTCCTGGATCGAGGGACTCATCTCGAGTGCCTGACTATGCAAAGTGGCAGCAGCGCTGTGGGTCATTGCTCTCCGAGCTAGGCGGCTTAGGAGAGGGCAGCGCATTATACAGCTGGAAGGATACCTTTCCGTCATCAGCAAAATAAGAGCAGGCTTGTCAACAAGTGCTCCCAGAGCATAATATCTATCCATGACTAAGATTTTCTTTGCTGCCATCATCCCGTGTATTTTACTCACGGCATGCAGTCATTTTTTTACGCCCGAGGGCTGGCCATTGGAAATAGAGCCACAAAATCAAGCTGTCGTTCATCTCAAAGAGCACGTCAAGTTTACAGGCTCAGGCATACGCCTTACGGAGCATGAAAAGGCATTACTCACATTCCTCAACAACGAAGATAATATAGCAGCCTCGGTGGGCAAAAAGAATCGACCCGGTTCTCACCAGTGGTCTGCCGCTGAAATTTACCGCGTAGAACCAGGCAAGCATGTATCTGTGCTATGTGAAAACGGATATCAGCAAACCGCTGTTTATTTTCACTATGACGAAGAGAAGAAAACATGGTTTCGTGTCAGTCACCTTGGAGAGAACCACAGCCGCGGTATTCCCGCTGTGCGCTTGAAGTAGAGTGTATTGATTATCTGCGCTAGGCATAAAAAAAGTTTGCTATCAGTGGTATTGCTGGCTAGTTTCCGCCCGCATCCCATGGGACACTTTAGGACAGGTGGCAGAGTGGTCGAATGCGCACGCTTGGAAAGCGTGTGAGGCAGCAATGTCTCCGCGGGTTCGAATCCCGCCCTGTCCGCCATCACCCCAGCTCTCATCGAGAGCTGGGGTGATGGCGTTTAAGGGAGGCGGGATGAGAACCTTGGTTCGAGCGCACGACGAAGTGCCGTGCATCACGGCAATAATACCCCCCCAGAAATCCGGAGGAGGATTTCTGCACATCAGCACAGCCTGAGCGGAGCGAATGCAATCCCGCCGTATGGGGACTCTCAAAGAGAGTCCGGCAAC
>CAWVVN010000070.1:0-11261 GCA_963933605.1 uncultured Verrucomicrobiales bacterium | reverse complement strand
AGCGCATCATCGGCGGAACCGTCATCTTCAGCCTTATCCTCAGCCTTATCCTCAGTCTTATGCGGCGCAGGCGGCACTTCTTGTTTATAGGACGAAGCTACCACTACAGTCTCGCCTGGTTTAGCTAGAGTTGGCTTATCATCCCCACCAGCAAAACCCTCAAACACCTCACCATAGGCAGCATCCACTGCCGCTTGCTCTACCTCAGGGGGGGGTGCCAGCAAGCCCTCCGCCAAACGGCGAACTTCCTTAGCATCTAACCATGGTTGTAGCGGATCCATTAATTTTCGGCTTACTTTTCTACTGATTAATGGTTGCGTCAATTTCTGCACGCAGGCTTTCAAAGATAGCAAGTACTCCAGCGCCCTCTTCCATCACCCCAACCGGCAAGCCCTTAGCGCTTGCCCGAACGAAAAGGTCATCGCGAGGTATGACGTTACGCAAAACCATTTTTTGCGGCAAAAGATTTCGTAATGCTTGCACAGCTTCGACACTTTCTGTGAGCCGGTTCTGAACCATCGTCATCAACACCCCGCAAACTTTCAATCTAGGATTGACGATCTGCATGCGCGTTAACGCTTCAAGCATTTTTGGTACTGAACGCACACCTAAAGGCTCTGCTTGCTGTGGCACAATCACCGCCGTGCAGGCAGAGAGCACATCAGCTGTTGCTCCAAATAGTCCCGCTGCTGTATCAATAATGCAAACATCATAGCCTTGTTCCTCAGCCATTTTAAAGAAGGTCCGCACACGGTGCAGCGATACACCCATCGCTCCGCCTCCCAACTCATAATCACTGCAACGACCGGCAGGAACAATGCTCAAGGTCTCGAGACGAGTAGGTATAATCAGTTCATCGATGGGAAAGTCGGAATCAGCAATGGCATCATAGAAACCACTAAGTGATCGTGATTGTCTGGTTAAAGATAATCCGACAGAACCTTGCGGGTCGGCATCAACAAGCAGCGTTCGCTTGCCCATCCTTGCGTAAGCGTGGGCAAGATTGATTGAGACCGTGGTTTTACCCACACCTCCTTTTTGACTGGTTATAGCAATAGTGATCAAAACAATAAAAAATCTTCCTGAGAGTAACGACTCCGCAATGAGACAAAAGCATTTTTTCGCCCATGCGCGAGATTATTTTGAAGGAAAAATGCTAGAGGATACATTCATTTTTTTGGTGCAACTTTGTAGAATGAAACTAGGCTCGCAAAAATATTACACCAATCCTTACCAATGGCCGCCAGCTCCACACACAAGAAATATTTTCCATTAGTCTTAACCACCACACTTCTCATGACTTCCATCGTCATGGTCGGCTGCCGATCGAATAGTGATGAGGCTGAGAACAGCGCGACTTCAAATAGTCAGGATGCGGCATACGAAAAAGCGCCCTTGCGTGAAGGTCAAAGCAGCTTACTCGATAAGCAAACCTCCTCTTCTGTTAATTGGCAAAGTTGGCATAAGGACCTTTTTAAACAAGCAAACAACGAGAGGCGGATTGTTTTTGCCCTGATTGGTTCAGGCACTGACATCAACACCCTTGATGCTCTCGACCAGATCAATCAATCAGCGTCATTATCGAGTCTCTTGAAAAACAATCATATCACTACCCTGATTGACACCAACCTTCACCCAGACATCGAGCATTACATGGCACTCATATGCATGAACTCAAAAATACCGGCTGACAGCCCAATGCTTGCCTGGTTTTCTTATGAGGGAAACCTCGTTTCATGGAGCCCCCTTTATTCAAAATCAATGGAAGAGATCGAGCAGGTGATTCGCCGCACCAGCAACACGGTGCAGAATTTATGGCTGGAGTCTCCAGAATACACCTTGGCCAATAGCCGAAAAGATCACGAAGCCCGTTCCATTATCCGTTTCCCCACGCCCATAGAGGCAGGATCCGAGAGCACCCCGTCGCTCGTAGGACCAATTTCACGTAATAAATCCCTGTTCGACCCAGTCTCGGATACGATAGACAACACGCTCAATCTTACAACCGCACGCTACATTGACCTGATGGTCAGGGCATCAAACCTCCCTGAGCTATCAATGCATCAGCGCCAACAATGCCTGCAGACTGCTATACGAGTTGCCGATAAAATGCTCATCTATGGCTTAATAGACCCGCTTGATGGAGGCGTTTTCATCGGCAATCAAGGCATGACTCATACGCTCCCCAAGTTCTCAAAAACACTCCGAGCTCAGGCCTTGTCCATGATGGCTTTATATCATCTTTATCAGGCCACCGAAGACGCCAAGTATCTCAAAGCTGCCAATGGCATTCTTGCCTATACACAAAAGCACCTCGCACTGGAAGGCGGCGGAGTCGCACTGGGCATCTCATATCGATCAGACACACCCCAAAACCAGCCCTGCCTTTGGACATTTGCAGAAATCGAAAAAGCCCTCACTCCACGAGAATCAGATATTGCAACTCGCGCATTCGGACTCAGCAAGCTGGGTAATATCCCACTCATTGACGACCCGAAAAAGATCTACTACCGCAAAAACAGCCTCACATGGAAAACCACCCTACCCGAACTCGCCAAGCACAGCTCCATGGGCAGCAAAGCGCTAACACAGTCACTTGAGGGCATCGCAAAAAAACTGGAGGCCTTACGCAGCCAAAAACCGAGCAAACCTACTCGAGAGAAACTCTCAACAGCGAGCTCATTAGCAACCTACAGCAGCGCCTGTGTATCGGGATACCGGGCCACGGGTAATACCTCACAGCTCAAGATAGCCACAAATACACTCACCTACATCCGCGATCACTTTATCGATCAAAAGGGCGACCTCTACCGGGCAATGTATAATAACCAGCTCAATGACATACCGGCTAAAGGTGCTGATTACGTCATGGTTTGCCAAGCCGCTCTCGACATCCATGAAGCAACTCTCGATCCTGAGTGGTTGGAATTTGCCCATGAAATTCATACAAAGATGAATCAACGCCTTAAAAATCCCGAAACAGGATTTATTGCAGAGTATGACGGCACAGGATATCCACGGGATTATCCTACCTATGCCTACTACACATTGTATGGCATTGATAATGATAATACATGGGCTATCGCTAACTCCAATGCCAAGCGGCTTTCTCTGAGACTTACCGATGAGTCACTTACAGAGCAAGCCAATCAACTCGAGGGCATCATGCTGCGCACCGCGCAGATATCTCCGCCTGCGTCGATTGATTACCTTAGCCGTGAATCCACCGCACGATCCACCAGGGTCTATTTAAAACGTCCAATCAGCGAACCCTTGTTCGCCATTGCGCGTAGCAAACCATGCCAGATCATTGCGGTGTCTGACTCAGGCTCGTATCCTGGACTTGGCGTTGAGGCCTCTGAGATGAAGGCCGGCACTGCTACTGTGATTTTAGGCGACAACAAGATCGGCACTGCGGCTTCCCCAAAAGAGCTTAAAACTCTTCTCTCACAATAACCCTACGCCACTGTAAACAATGGCTACAGCAGCCAAATCTATCATTCACCGTGATTTCATGCTGTCTAATCGGTAAAATTGCCATTGCAAATCGGACTATCTGAAGGCAGTCTCCGCACCAGCAAGCTATGAATGCACGCACCGCAAGCCAAGACCGCAAAACAGCGGAAACCAACATCAGTGTCACGATCAATCTCGACGGCTCTGGCACCTCTGATATTTCAACCGGCGTCCCGTTCTTTGACCACATGCTCACACTGCTGAGCAAGCACAGCCTGATTGATCTGACGGTTAAGGCCATCGGCGACATCGAGGTTGATGCTCATCACACCGTCGAGGATACCGGCATTGTATTAGGCGATTGCATTCGCCAGGCACTCGGCGACAAAAAAGGTATTCGCCGTTATGGTTCTGCCTACCTGCCCATGGATGAAACACTCAGCCGTTGCGTCATCGATCTAAGCAACCGCCCGCATCTTGAGTTCCGTGCCCCGACATCAACTCCTGATGCACCTAACTTCCCATTCACTCTGACAGAAGAATTCTGCCGAGCTATTACCAACAACTTGCGAGCCAACCTCCACATCGAACTCCTTTATGGACGTGACGGCCACCACATTGCCGAGTCCATCTTTAAAGCACTTGCACGTGCTCTGCGACAGGCGATCGAGATCGACCCCCGTGAAACGGGCATCCCCAGCACCAAGGAGACTCTCTAGTCAATTTGTCGATTAGAATTCAAGTGCCTGCGTCCGCGGGCGGCAAGCCTACACCCTCCCCCAATCACTTCCATTCATGAAAGTCGGTATTGTTGACTACGGCAGAGGTAATATCCGTAGTGTGGAGAATGCATTCCTTGCCATTGGCGCGGATACCGTGCTGGTTACTCGCCCAGAACAACTTCAAGACATCACCCACCTGGTACTTCCCGGCCAAGGGGAATTTGGCGATTGTGCTGCCAACCTCAAAAAACAGGGCATGTTTGAAGCTATTCGGGAGTGGACCGCTGAAGATAAACCCTATCTCGGCATTTGTGTGGGCTATCAGCTCATCTTTGAAAAAAGCGTTGAATCCCCGAGCGCTGAAGGTCTGGCCCTCCTGCCTGGCACCGTCAAGCGCTTCCCTAATGTTGGCCTGAAAATTCCACACATGGGGTGGAACTCGATAAGCCCCAGTCATCCCGATGATGCGCTCTGGAAAGACATGCCCGCAAATCCCTTCTTCTACTTTGTCCACTCCTACTACCCTGAGCCTAGCGATACTGAGCATATCGCCGCCAGTTGTGACTATGCCGTTTCCTTTGCTGCAGCAGTAAGACGCGGTAACCTCGTTGCCACGCAATTCCATCCAGAGAAAAGCCAGCACAACGGCCTGCAGCTGCTTAGAAATTTTCTAGCAGTCACGAGCTAGACTCCCCCAATCCCCGGGGCAGATACACCAAGCTAGGGTGAGCTCCTTAGTCAACGATGGCTAGACGCTCGCTGCCACCAACGCGGCCTACTTGTGCGAGCAATTCACGAGCACGATCTTCTCCCGCACGAGTCAGACGGAACAGCTTATGAGCATGCAGGCCATCACTCCTAATTTCCAGCCATGCTTTTTTCTCAAGAGCATCGACAATCTTAGTCGCGTTCGCAGGCTTTCTTTCGTAGCTATGCAGTAAAATATTGAGTCTCTTGGTATCTAAATGCTCCTCTCCCTCGAGGGCTTTAGTTAGGCAAGCAAGCAGGACACTTTCACTGCCAGACAAGCGATATGTTAAATCTACCAGTACCTGACGGATATCCTGCAGATACTGAGATGTCTGCAGATCCCCTCCAGCTTCCTGATCCACCGCAACCATAAAGGCCTCTTCAGCCTCGCGAGCTTCGAGCGACTTAGTCACATAATTTTGGTACAAGCGCATCTGCTCGATACTCATTTGATCGCTCATCTTGGACACGCTATCTGCTAATTTTTGCATGATATTAGCTTCGGACATGAAGATAAATTAGCAAAAGATCACTTAAGCCTCAAGAATATTTATCAAACCCCCTTTAAAACAAGGTATTTGCACAAAGTTTTAGCCATCATAATAATTAGGATTAGTTAATTAACTGCCCCGAGCCCCTGTTTTTACAATGATCTTAAAAACACAAAATCAAAAAGTTTCCCATATTAGCACTTTAAGGTAATTTTTCGTCCAGATATTAGCAACTCGCTGTTTACCATGAAGTCACGCTTTAATCATCACTGCCATGACCTGCATCGCAGGCAATTCCGTTCCCAGCATGAACCTCGCACGTTCACGCGCTCATCCCGGCCATCATCTCACTCTCAAGTGAGCCCCATCCCCTACCGATACGATACTGGAGCTGAGAAAAGTGAAGTCCATGCTCCATTGAACCTGGAAGATGAGATTTCAACATCGGAACTCAATGACTTTTGTTTTTGCTGTATCGAGCAGCTCTCATTATCCAAGCCACATGATTCAGCGAAGCAGCTCATTGCCGGGCTGATCTCTGAAAAACTTCCCAGCTATAACAATCTCAAGTCAGATTTTCTTGAGAGTCAGCAGGCACACCAGAAACACCACCACTGGACTCAACAAATGTATCATGCCGTTGAGCCTCTTCTTCAGCAAGAGAGCGGCCCCTTATCTGAACAGCAAACTCTGAGTGAACTCGCTCTACAATGTGTTGAACAGGATATGCAGTTACATTACCGCACTGAACAGCTTCGTCTCCGCGTCGCCCACCTTGAACAAGCCGTGCCACAGCACCTCATTCAAATGGGAAAGGAAATAGGACTCCCAGAAAAAATCATGGTGAAGCTCGCTAAACTGATTGCGCAGGAAATGCAAAGTTCCAGCTGAATGCACAATCAGACATAGTGACACAAAAAAAGAGCCCTCGCAGCTATGCGGGGGCTCTTTGTGAATGGGTTTTAGTGCTTCTTTACAGAGCTTTCATCGAGCCCATGGCATCGCGAAGAACTTCGCCGATTTCCTCCACAGGGTGATTACGGATGATAAAGTTCACATCCACAAGCGTGCGGTTGTCCACTCCATTATCCACAGGGCTCATACCCTTGCCGATGACATCAGTGTCCACAGACTTCATGAAGTCTTCCAGCAGAGGCACACAGGCGTGGGCGAAAAGGTAGCAACCGTATTCGGCTGTGTCAGAGATGATGCGATTCATCTCGTAGAGTTTCTTACGGGCAATCGTGTTAGCAATCAGCGGCACCTCGTGCAGTGACTCGTAATAGGCGGACTCAGGCTCGATACCGGCCTCGACCATCACCTCGAAGGCAAGCTCCACACCGGCACGCACCATGGCGATCATTAGAATTCCCTTATCAAAGTATTCCTGCTCAGCAATATCACCGACACCCTCAGTTTTTTCAAACTCAGTCTCGCCAGTTGCCTCACGCCAGCCGAGAAGCTTAGCATCGCCATTGGCCCAATCTTCCATCATGCCGCGTGAAAACTCGCCAGAAATGATATCGTCCATGTGCTTCTCATAAAGGGAACGCATAATGACCTTAAGCTCCTCCGATAGACGGAAAGCCTCGATCTTGGCAGGGTTGGAGAGGCGGTCCATCATGTTGGTGACACCACCTTGCTTAAGAGCCTCAGTAACGACTTCCCAGCCATCTTGTAGAAGCTTGACTGCGTAGGCAGTATCCATTCCTTCAGCCTTCATCTTATCATAACAAAGCAATGAACCAGCTTGTAGCATACCGCACAGGATCGTCTGCTCACCAAGCAGGTCAGACTTCACCTCAGCGATGAAGGATGACTCAAGAGCCCCAGCAAGGTGACCACCTTGAGCAAAACAAAGCGCTTTGGCGATTTCCATGCCGTTTCCGTTGGGGTCGTTTTCGCCGTGACAAGCAATCAAGGTGGGAACACCAAAACCTCGCTTGTATTCCTCACGCACCTCAGAACCAGGTGACTTAGGTGCTACCATGAATACCGTGAGATCCTTGCGAATCTGAACACCCTCTTCCACGATGTTAAAACCGTGAGCATAGGAGAAACAAGCTCCCTCTTTCAGGTGTGGAATGACCGTCTCCACCACAGCCGTGTGCTGCTTGTCAGGTGTGAGGTTCATAACGATGTCTGCACCGGGAAGCATTTCCTCATAGGTGCCGACATTAAAGCCGTTCTCGCTGGCATTAAGATAGGACTGGCGCTTTTGCTCGATGGCCTCAGCACGAAGTGTGTAGGATACGTCCAGACCGCTGTCGCGCATGTTGAGGCCTTGGTTAAGCCCCTGGGCACCACAACCGACGATGACAATCTTCTTGCCCTTAGCGGCTTCAATGCCGTCGTCAAATTCTGAGATGTCCATGAATCGGCAAGTGCCGAGCTCGTCCAGCTGACGACGCAGCGGAAGTGAATTAAAATAGTTTTGGCTCATTAGTTTTGTATGTGTTTGATTAACGGACGCATTCAAGCCTAGTAAGAACATTGCGTAAATTGATTTATTCAATACATAGTGTTGCGTTTTACGCAATTTAATAGAGAATATAGCCCGTGCACTTTCACGAGCTCAAAAATTTCCTCGTCCTCGCCGAGCTTCTTCACTTCGGCAAGGCCAGCCAGGCATGCAACCTCAGCCCCTCTGCACTGACGCGTAGCATCCAGCGTACCGAGGAGTCTCTGGGACAGCCCCTATTTCTACGTGATAACCGCACCGTAAGCCTCACTGCTGCTGGCGAAAAATTCCGCACCTACGCCAGCTCAGCCATCCGTGACTGGGAAACCATGCGCGAAGACCTCAATGATCATGGTAAGATCTCAGGTCTCGTCTCCATCTACGCATCCGTCACAGCGGTCTATAGCCTGCTGCCCGACCTCTTAGAATCATGCCGAGAAGCCTACCCCGATGTTCACCTCGAGCTGCGCACAGGATCTGCGGAAGCATCTATTCAACAAGTCATCAACGGCGAGATCGATATCTCTGTTGCCGCCCTTCCAGACCAACAGCACCCGCGGCTCGAGTTCATGCCGCTCATCGAGACCAAGCTTGTTTTTGTAGCCCCCAAAAAATCGAAGCACCCCACCACAAAGAACAATGAACTCGATCTTTCCAGCGCTCCCCTCGTCTTGCCACGCACGGGGCTATCTCGGCGCAGACTCGACCTGTGGTTAAAACAACACAACATCGAACCCAACATCAATACCGAGGTCTCGGGAAACGAGGGCATTCTTGCCATGGTTCGCATGGGTTGCGGGGTTGGCATCGTTCCCGAACTCGTGCTGGAGCGCAGCCCATTCCGCGACGATATCAGAAAAATTCAGGGCGCGCCAAATCTCGCACCCTACGTGGTAGGCCTCTGCACCACCCACAAAAACTTACACCGTCCTGCTATCTCCGCCATCTGGCAACTTGCAGCCAATAGCAAGCCACAGATCAAAGCTCACCAGCTTAAAAAATAACACCTCATCGACACTCTGAGCGCTTGCCAAGCATAGCATCAGCAGCAAATCTTAATCACGTGCAACCAAGCCAACAACATCAAGGGGACAACTCAGCAGATCCTTCTGCCGCTAAAACGGGTTACGCCCTCTTTGATCTGGATCAGACCCTCGTGCCCTGGGATACTCAATTGCTCTTCTGCAATTATATCCTCAAGCGCATGCCACTGCGTCGCTTATATCTACTGATTCTGATCCCATTTCTTATACTCACCAAGCTCCTTGGTGCTGGCGGCATGAAGCGCGTCTTCCTCAACTACCTCGTTGGACTAAGCCGTGATGAGCTCCAAGAGTTTGCCGCGGAATTTGTCGAACAACATCTTCCTCATTCCTTCTACGGGGAAATGCTTAAGCTCGTCGAACAACAAAAAAAACTTGGACGCACCATGATCTTAAGTTCCGCCAGCCCTGATATCTGGGTCATGCCCATTGCAGAAAAGCTCGGCTTTGATCACTGCTTCGCCACCACCTTAGAAATCCAAGGACGCGTCCAACTATTTCCAGAGCTTCTGGGCGGCAACAATAAAGGCGCCAACAAAATCCGCAAAATGCGCCATCTTTTCCCTGCTGGTTTTGATCCAGCTGGAGATGAGCGCTTACCCAACAGCCATGCATTCTCAGACAGCCATGCAGACCTTCCCATGTTACTGATCTGCGAACACGCCACCATGGTGCACCCCACCGAAAAACTGCGCCTAGAAGGGCAAAAACATGGCTGGCAACTTGTTACTCCTGACCGCCCCACTAAGGGCAAATTTCAGTTCGCCATCGCCTGCATGCGTCAGGCACTCGGCATTTATAAATAGAAACTTCTACATGACTAAAATGTCACATTATTTCTAGTAACCATCCGAATACTTTGCTGTAAAAGATCGATCGTCGCAGTTGATGAGCAGCTTATGCCAATCAACCACTGCACACAACAACTAGACAAATAACCAAAACAAAACATGATTAAAATTAACTTATTAAATAGTTCAGTCGCTACAGCGATCGCTCTTTCAGGGTCTGCCCTTGCTGGAGATGTCATAGCTGAAGCTCCCGCTGCTGCACCCTCTAACAATGGAGATTGGTGTGCCGGCTTTAACACCGTTGGAAAATTCTACGAAAACAAGGACGCTCCGTTCATTCAGTCACTCAAGTTTTCCGGCCGGTTCCAGTATCAATACGCCCACATTGACGGCGAAGGTGTTGATGGAGAAAGCTTCAGCGAGGACATTGACGAAGTGCGTCGTTTCCGTTTTGGATCCGAGATTAAGTTTCTCAATGGTTTCAAGCTCAAGGGGAACATGAACTTAGTGAATGATGGTGCCAAATCTGGTGGAACACGTGAGTTCGAACATAAGGACTGGGATGAACTTACGCTGAGCTACTCCAAAAAGGACGTAGCTGGCTTTGACAAAGCGGGCCTCTCCTACGGTCGCCACAAGGTAGCTATGGGCCACGAGTCCCACACTTCCTCCAAGAAGATCAAGACTGTTGAGCGTTCCTCCTTATCGAACAAGATTTACGACGAGCGTTGGACTGGTGTTAAATTGAAGCTTGAAGAAGGCAATTGGGAGGGAATCATTGGTTACTTCAGCCAAGATGACAAAAAAGAACGTGATGCTTGGGGCAGCCTGAGTCAAGGTTCCGCATTCTACCTCAGCTCTGCCTGGGAGCTAAATAGTGGCAACCTGCTGTTTGACTTCTTCCACATGTCTGATGATGAAGATGCAGACCCTGACATGAATGACTACAACTGGGCCGCTTCACTGGCCTACGAGACTGAAATCGGCAACTGGGACCTCATGGTCAACGTTGTCTACGGTGACAACGGTGACAGTAATTATCAGAGCAATGCCGAGCGTGAAGGCAACTTCTACGGCCTTGTAGTTATGCCTTCCACCTACCTCATCGACGACAAGCTCGAGTTTGTCGCTCGTTATGTTTATCAGGCATCTGAGGGAGACGAGGGAATCCGTGCCAACAGCCGCTACTTCCGCACTCCCGACGAAATTGGGGAAGCTGATATGAATGGCGGACGTGGCGATTCCTACCACAGCATCTATGCAGGTCTCAACTACTACCTCTGCGGCAACAACTCCAAGGTTCAGGTGGGTGCTGAGTATGAAACGCTCGACACTGCTGATGGTGACGCCAACAACACCACTCTCTGGGCCGCTTACCGCATGTATTTCTAGAACCTCTACGAGATTCATTAATAACTTACGAACGCCGGCTTAATCGGCAATCAAAAATCTGGGATGTGACCGCAAGGTCACATCCTTTTTTTGACCTCCTCGATCGCCCACTGGGCGTGCTCAGCCACCAGCGCATCCTCACCTGTGGCCATGCG
>CAWVVN010000069.1:0-11294 GCA_963933605.1 uncultured Verrucomicrobiales bacterium | reverse complement strand
TCTTGGCAACTTTCATTTGGAGCATAGATTCTGAATGATGATATTGAGTAGCTAGATAAGGCTATCTACCGATAAACATACCCCTTGGGCAACCTACCGCCAAAAAAAACACATTACCGAACCATCATATCATGGCAGAAATCGATCTCTATTTTGAAACGATGCTTGAGAACAAGGCATCTGACTTACACCTATCAACCGGCAACGCCCCCATCATTCGAATCGACGGCGAGCTTGTGCGCCTTGACTCACCGCCATTAGTGCACGAGGAATTATTGGCTATGCTGAGGGAAATGTGCCCAGAGGATAAGATGGCACGATTCGAAGAAACAGGCGACGTTGACTTTGGTTATGAACTTCCTGGTATTGCTCGCTTTCGTGCCAACTTTTTCCGTCAGAAAGACGGTGTCGCCGCCGTCTTCCGAACCATTCCATCAGAGGTGCTCACTGCAGAGCAGCTCGGCCTTCCCAGCATTTGTCAGAAATTCGCCAAGCTTACCAAAGGACTTGTTTTGGTAACTGGGCCCACTGGCTCTGGAAAATCAACGACCCTCGCGGCGATCATCGATTACGCCAACAAGACTCGAGCAGATCATATACTGACGGTTGAAGATCCAATCGAATTTGTCCACAAGTCCGTTAAGGCCTTGATTAACCACCGAGAAGTAGGCCTGCACACCGAATCATTTGGAAGTGCACTCCGAGGAGCCCTGCGTGAGGATCCCGATATCATCTTGGTGGGTGAGATGCGTGACCTTGAAACTATTTCTTTGGCACTAGAGGCCGCTGCAACAGGTCACCTCGTTTTCGGCACCCTTCACACCCCGAGTGCGGCCAAGACCATTGACCGGATTATTGATGTGTTCCCCGCAGGCCAACAAAACCAAATTCGGACTACCCTCTCTGAAGCCATCAAAGGCGTCATTGCCCAGAACCTTTTCAAACGAGTCGACAAACCTGGACGGGTTGCCGCCCTCGAAATCCTCGTGGTTGATACGCCTATCGCCAACATGATCCGGGAAGAAAAAACCTACCAAATTCCAGGCATGATTGAAGTTGGCCAGAGAAAGGGAAATGTCCCCTTGGATGTGGCCATCATGAACCACCTGGAGGCCGGACGAATCAGCCCTGACGAAGCATTCGAGAAATGCATTGATAAAAAGCGATTCCTGCCGTTTTTGACACGCGAGCCTGAGCCATGGGAGCTGTAAGAAAGAATCCTACGAGCCTGTCATTTGCCAACTAGGTCAGACAGCTACTCCGGCAGCTGCCTCTGCACACTTGATACCGTCTATCGCTGCAGAGATAATACCTCCCGCATAGCCCGCTCCCTCTGCACAGGGATACAGGTGTGCGACCTCAGGGTGCTGCAAATCATCTTCATTGCGCGGCACACGCAAGGGGCTGCTCGTGCGCGTTTCAAACCCAATCAAACCCGCCTCTTCGGTAATATATCCGGGCATTCCCTTGCCAAACTTTCGTAGCCCCGTCTGCATACGCGTGACGACGAAATCGGGCATAATCTCATGCAGTGGCGATGAGCTCAGACCAGGGAAATAACTCGTTGCCGGCAAGCTAGAGGAAATTCTTTTCTCTAGGAAATCGGTAACTCGCTGACCCGGTGCTTTTTGCTTTCCTCCGCCATGAACAGACGCTGCCACCTCCAGTGATTTCTGGAAGGCCACACCGGATAGAATGCCATGTTCCCCTTCGAAGGAAGCCGTATCTTCAGGGTCAACACTGACAACCAAGCCACTGTTGGCGTATGCTGAATCTCGACGCGATAAAGACATGCCGTTGACCACGACCTCGTCATTCTCTGTTGCTGCCGGCACAATAAACCCGCCGGGACACATACAAAAAGAATGCACCCCCCTGCCCCCAATCTTACAAGCCAACCTGTAACTGGCTGCCGGCAATATCCGCGGCCGTTCTTTACCTCTTAGATAGTGATATTGAATACTATCAATCAATGGCTGTGGATGCTCAATCCTAACACCGACAGCAAAGGTTTTCTTTTCCATCAGGATCTGCTCCTCCGCGAGAAGTTGATAAATGTCTCGAGCGCTGTGGCCCGTGGCAAGTATGACAGCATCACCTATGAACTCGTCTCCGTCAGCAGTTGCCACACCGAGCATTGTTTTACCATCGGCAGAGCGCAACAACTTGATCACCTTTGTGCCGAAATGAATCTCACCTCCGGCATCTAATATACTAGCTCGCATTGCCTTAACAACATTAGGCAACAAATTTGAGCCTATGTGCGGATGCGCATCAATGAGGATTCTAGGCGGAGCTCCGTGAGCTACAAATGTCTCATAAACATCACGAACAGGGCCACGCTTGGTGGCTCGGGTATAAAGTTTACCATCAGAAAAAGTCCCTGCACCCCCCTCTCCAAAGCAGTAATTCGAGTCTTCAATAACCCTCCCCTCTCTCAGCAGAGGAGCCAAATCAAAACGACGGGCCGACGCATCTTTACCTCGCTCTATGATCACAGGCTTACAGCCCAACTCAAGCGCACGTAAGGCGGCAAACATTCCAGCCGGCCCACAACCAATGATGATGATCCTCTTGGCCGATTCGGAAACCTTTGGGTAATGCGCTTGGCATTCAGGCTCAGCAGGCAAGGCCATTTCAATCCCCACCTCAATCCTCAGCTGCACTTTGATGTCTTTCTGCCTGGCATCAATGGAGTGCTTTCGCAGACGCATTTCCTGAATCTGCTTTGGATGCAAACGAAGTTTACGGGCAACTTTCTTTTTCCAAGCCTCCTTATCCTCGGAAAGATCGATTCCGAGAATGATATCTACTGTCTCGATACGCTTCATATTAGTGTGACCAAATGCGATAACTCCCAGTTAGGAAATCGCAAGCTTTGCTCCATCTTGGTCCACGTTGACAAAGGTCACACAGGTAGAAAAAATCAAACTCTTCTCCTCATCCCCTCCACGACTTACTTCCACCTGATAAGAAACAGACGTGCGTCCCTGCTTCATCTTATTACAATCAATCTCCAAAATAACACCTTCCTTAACACCGTGCCTGAACTCGACATGATCCATACCTACGGTAACAAAACGGCTTTGGGGATAGTCCAAGCTTGCCGCAATCCAACACGCCTCATCAACCCAACTCAGCATTCTACCACCAAACAAAAAACCGTATTGGTTTAAGTCACCGGGCATAACAAGATGATGCGTTTTCATAAGTAATGATAAAAAGGAGATTAGGCCTTGGAGACTTCAATGCGCTTGTAACGCGAATCAACTTTAGGCGAATTCGTCACAATACCATCTATTTCTGCCAAGGTATTATGGGCCAGTCGACGGTAATAAGCATTTAACGGCTTCAGCTGACGCGACTTGCCGTCGTCCACTACCTGAAGAGCGATTTCACGAACCGACGCAAGCATCTTTTGCTCTTGATTAGCTCGGTAATGATCGCAATCCACCTTTACCCTTGGGGCATCTGGGTAATGCTTCGTTAAGATTCTATTGGTTAAATACTGCAAGTCCTCCAATCGATCACCGTGTTTGCCAATCAAGTGCGCCCCCTCGTTGGTCTTGATGTCAAGACACGGACCATCTTCCACCTCTGATATTTCCAGCTCAGCCTCAAAACCCAGCTTATTGAGCATGCTGATGAGAATCTTACCTGCTGCTTCAACCTCGTTCATGTGACATTGATAACCAAGCGATCATCAAAGGTCAAATGCCACTTAGCGGATCACATGCTTTTTACTCACCCCTAAAATAGGAACTATTGCACATGGAATATCGATTGTTGATTGGAAATATAATTCTCAAAGTCGCGTCGCAGGCATCTCTGTCATTAATTCTCTAATTACCCTCGCATTGCTCTTGCCCAAATGCCGCTAGCTCCTAGTATGCGGCCTTCCAGCTATGAACCGCGTTTTTGTCGAGAAACAAGCCGAATTCAATACCCAGGCCCGTGAACTTCTTCACGATCTTAGGGACAATCTTAACATTCATCACCTTGAAAACATCCGCGTTATTCAGCGCTACGATGTTGATGGGCTCACTGAAAAAGAATTTACAGAGGCAGCACGCCTTATTCTTTCCGAGCCACAGGTAGACCTTGTATCCCACCAGCTTGTACTAGGTGGTGACGAAACTGCCTTCGCCGTTGAATATCTGCCCGGTCAATATGATCAGCGCGCGGATTCCGCTGCCCAGTGTGTTCAAATTCTAACCCAAGGCACCAAACCTTTAATAGGATCTGCTCACATCATTGTTCTTCAAGGTGAGCTTACTGCGGATGAGGTCGCACAAGTCAAAGCATACACCATCAACGCTGTTGATTCACGCGAGGCTAGCATGGAAATGCCGCAATCTCTCGAAGTCCCTGTGGACCGGCCCGATGATGTCGAAATCCTTGATGGCTTCAACAGCGCCTCAGTCGACGAGCTGCGGACCAAGCGTGACGAGCTCGGCTTAGCCATGTCACCTGAAGACCTCATCTTCACTCAGTCCTATTTTCGTGATGAAGAAGGCCGCAACCCGACCATCACAGAGATCAAGATGCTTGATACCTACTGGTCAGACCACTGCCGCCATAGCACCTTTGCTACCAGGATCGAATCCGTCGAGTTTGAGCAACAGGACATCATCGCCGAAGCCTACGCCAAATATCAAGCGACCCGCGATATCGTCTACGGCGCTGATACAGAGCGGCCAGAAACTTTGATGGACATCGCCTTGATTGCGATGAAGGAACTGCGTAAGACCGGCGAGCTCGACAACGTCGAGGTGTCAGAGGAAATCAACGCAGCCTCGATTGTCGTGCCTGTGGATGTCAATGGAGTCGATGAGGATTGGCTTGTGATGTTTAAGAACGAAACCCACAACCACCCCACTGAAATCGAACCTTTCGGCGGAGCCGCTACTTGTCTCGGCGGCTGCATCCGCGACCCTCTTTCCGGCCGATCGTATGTCTATCAAGCGATGCGCGTCACCGGCGCTGCCGATCCACGCACTCCATTCTCAGAAACCATCCCGGGCAAACTCCCTCAGCGCAAGATATGCCGCGAGGCAGCTCACGGCTACTCATCATACGGCAACCAGATAGGACTAGCTACAGGCCAGGTATCCGAAGTCTATCACCCCAACTACGTGGCCAAGCGCATGGAAATCGGTGCCGTGGTAGCAGCAGCCCCGAAGGAAAATGTTTTCCGTGGCAGCCCTGCCACAGGGGATGTCATCCTACTTATCGGCGGCCGCACTGGACGCGATGGCGTAGGCGGCGCTACCGGCTCATCTAAAGAGCATACCGATACAGCGCTGGAAAACTCGGCTGAGGTTCAAAAAGGAAACCCGCCAACCGAACGCAAAATTCAGCGGCTATTCCGCAACCCAGAACTTGCCCGAAAAATCAAGGTCTGTAACGATTTTGGAGCTGGTGGTGTCTCCGTTGCCATTGGTGAAATCGCCCCCAGCCTCGACATCAACCTCGATGAGGTGCCCAAAAAATACGACGGTTTGGATGGCACGGAACTTGCCATTTCAGAGTCCCAGGAGCGCATGGCTATCTGTGTTGATCCCTCAACAATCGATTACTTCAAGGCAGAGTGCGACAAAGAAAACCTCGAGTGTAACCATGTTGCCAACGTCACCGACACCGGCAGGCTCACCATCTCATGGCGCGGCAAAAAAATCGTTAACTTCTCACGGGCATTCCTAGACACCAACGGCGTAACTCTCTCCACCAGCATCAAGGTCAACTCACCCTCCACCGAGTCCCCCCTCGAAAAACCGATCCCTGCCTTGAGGGAATCTACAAAGCTTTCTCACCTTGAACGCATGCAACTTGCTTTAGGAGATCTCAATACCGCCTCCCAAAAAGGTCTCGGCGAGATGTTCGATGGTTCCATTGGTGCCGGCAGTGTGCTCAACCCCTTTGGCGGTAAAAATCAACTTACTCCGCCCGATGCCATGGTCGCAAAAATCCCTCTGCTCGATGGTGATACCAAAACCTGCACTCACATGTCATGGGGCTTCAACCCCAACATCGCAAACTGGTCACCTTTCCACGGTGCACTGTATGCCGTTACCGAATCCGTCTGTCGCATTGTCGCCTCAGGGGCTCAATTATCGGATATCCGTCTCACGCTGCAGGAATATTTCGAGAAATTGGGCAACGACCCAGCACGCTGGGGCAAACCTTTTGCCGCACTGCTCGGAGCCTTCTTAGCCCAGCACGAGCTTCGCCTCGGCGCCATCGGAGGAAAGGACTCAATGTCTGGCTCTTTCAATGAGATCGATGTGCCACCTACGCTGGTATCGTTTGCTGTCGCTCCAGGAACAACCCAACTGGCACTGTCACCTGAGTTCAAACAAGCGGGTTCTGCCATTTCAATCGTCTCTGTGCCGCGCGACAGTGAGGGCATCCCGGACTTCAAGCGACTTCAGGAAATCGCAACCCTTCTCTATGCTGAAAACAAAGCGGGACATATCCTCTCCATTCATTCTCTAGCAGAGGGTGGCATTGCCGCCGGAGTAGCTAAAATGGCATTTGGCAATGGCATTGGTGCAGAACTCAATACTGAGCTCGACCTCTACCAAGAGCGCTACTTCAGCTTCTTGGTAGAATCCTCTGACGCCCTCAACCAAGCATTACAAGCCACTCAAATCGGCGCCACTACCACCCTTGAAGCAATTCAAATAGACGGCGAAAGCATCGCACTCGACGCACTCTTGAACAGCTGGACTTCGCCTCTGGAGTCAACTTACCCGACACAAGTTAAAGCTGCGCATCAAGAGCTCAGTGAGTTTTCGTATCATGGGAAAGATGGCAGCCTACAGGCCAAATCTACCAACAAGGTCGCCAGGCCAAAGGTCATCATCCCAACCTTCCCGGGAACCAACTGTGAATATGATACCGCCAAGGCCTTCAACCAAGCAGGAGCTGATGCAAACACCCTGATTTTCCGCAATCTCACCGCCGCACATGTTGAAGATTCGCTCCGTGAGCTAGCAGAACAAATCAAGCAGTCTCAAATACTGATGTTACCTGGTGGCTTTTCCGCTGGTGACGAGCCTGATGGATCAGGAAAATTCATTGCCACCGTCCTTCGCAATCCACGTATTGCTGATGCGGTCATGGATTTAATCTCCAACAGAGACGGGTTGATTCTAGGCATCTGTAATGGCTTCCAAGCACTCATCAAGACAGGCCTCGTCCCCTATGGAGAAATCAAGGACCCCACCCCCAGTGACCAGGGATCTCCGACACTCACATTCAACGAGATTGGCCGTCATGTGGCTCGATACGCCACAACACGCATCTCTTCAACAAAGTCGCCTTGGCTGGCGAACTGCCATGTTGGCGATTTGCATAATATCCCGTTTTCGCATGGAGAAGGAAAGTTCTACGCGTCCAGTGAGCTCATTAAGCAACTTGCAGAAAATGGCCAGATTGCGACTCAATACACGGATCTAGAGGGCAAGCCATCGATGGATGCAGCATGGAATCCCAACGGATCGCTCTACGCCATCGAAGGCATTACTTCGCCATGCGGCAAGATTTTCGGGAAAATGGGGCATACAGAGCGCCGTGGGCAAGACATTGCCAAAAACCTTCCGGGGAACAAACACCAGCCACTCTTCAAGGCCGGAGTCGATTACTTTTCATGATGACAGCTCGTAGCGAATCATGCCCCACAGGCGTAATAAGCTGCATAGATACCCATGAAGATGGCCATACCTCTTGGAGCTCCTGGACCTCTGGGCTCCCTTGCACGCAATCCTTATTCATGATAACTTAGCGTAGCCATGCGCCATCGAAGTATTTTTCACCACCTCAAATTCCTTGTCGTATTGTGCTTGGGGTTGACTGCGGGCGTATTGATTGGCGGCATCTACTACATTAACCAATCTGGCATTAATGATCAATGGCGCGAGCGCATCGCCATAGAATTAGAAAACTTAGGAGTGATCGCCGACTTCGAAAGCCTTCGGTTTGAAATCACCAAAGGACTCGTCGCCAAGGGCGTGCGCATATACGCAGATGAGAAACGTGAAGACGTGATCGCTAAGCTGGAACACCTCGTTATCGACGTTGATAAAACAAAACTAATGCGGGGCAAGATAAGGGTGAATAATATTGCCCTCAAACAAGCCGACATAGCGCTCCCCGTTGACCCTAGCAACCCGAACGGAAAGCTCATCACCATCAACGACCTTCAGGGCGAGATGTATTTGCCAGATAAAAACACGGTGGAGGCACGCGAAATCAAAGGTCTTTTAGCTGGGGTCCATATATCCGTGGACGCGCGTCTCTGGAGTGAAACAGCCAACCAAGATAGCGCAACTCAAGACCTCAAAAAGCAAAGAACCGAGAGGCTCAAATTCATTTCAAAGATACTGGAAGAACTTGAACAGTGGCAATGGCCAGCGGCCAGCCCCCCTAACATCAAACTTTATATTGAAGCTAATACTGACAAACCAGAAACAGCTCGTATCGACTTCATCATTCAAGCTTCTGAAATAGTGCGCAATGGATCAACGCTCTATGATGTCGAGGTTACCGGAGACTACAACAACCACATCATCACTTTAGACAAAATAAGCCTCAGGGATAGCGCAGGAAAACTTGAGAGCAAAGCTAGCTACCACCCAGCGACGAAGACGGCCAAATTCGAAGCGCAGTCAACACTGCACCTACAAATGCTCTGCCGCCAATTGTTTGGCATCAGTGTCATGAATCAGCTGACTTTTTCAACTCCACCCACGCTATCATGCACCGGCACTGTGCTCTTAAGCTCTGGCTCACCACCCGAGACCATGATAACTGGCCAAATATCAGTCAGCGACTTCTCCTTTCTCGGCTCCCGTTTTGAAAAACTAGAGACCAATTTTTCGTCGCGTGACCGTGATGTCTTTTTAACCCGATTACACGCGACCCACAGCAAAGGTGAACTCAAGGGGCGCATCCTATTAAAAGATGAATCCATTCAGTATGAGGCCGACTCCACCTTACCTGCATCTGCCTATACACCTTTCCTCAATGAATCGGGTATTGGGAAAGCCCTTGAAAATGCCGTATTCCATGATGATTCCAGCATACACATCAAGGCACGAGGCACGATGAATCGCCATAGGCTCACTCAATGGGAGGCAGAAGGTTACGCGAAAATAGACAATTTTTCTTTCAAGGGCACATCCATGAATAGCCTATCGGGATATTACTCCTTAAGTGAACTACGCTCAGATTTCACAGAGATTAAAGCCGACTTCAACTATAATGACTATGCACTCAAAAAGGCACACGAAGGCCCTTCATCCAGCTCCGTATCAGCCTCATCCATTTACTTGAACCGAGATGAAGCAACCATCAAACTAGAAAACATTAGCGGCACTGCATGGCCAGCTCCAATCGTTAGGCTCTTCGTCCCCAGCGTCGCTGACCACATAGAAAAATACCGCTTTCATCGACCCCCTAATCTTTCAGCAAGCGGCACCTTTGGTCTGGGTGGAAATAAGGACGCTACTGATTTCAGTATCGACGTGAGCAGCCCAGGCTCCATGCATTACGACTTCATTAATGAGCCACTCACCTTAAGCAGACTTCAGTCTAATGTTCGCATTCTCGGAGATCGAGTAGATGTCAGCAATTTATCATTCCACACCTTTGAGGGAGCTTGCAGCGGCAACATACATGCTTATACCTCACACCCTGAAAAATCAGGCTACTCTGGAGATCTTCAATTTCGAAGACTACACCTGAAAGAAATAGGCGAGCTTTATGAATTCAACAATACTGAGCGCGGCCTTTTAACAGGAAGAATCGATTTCAGCGGCGAGGGTAACCTAATGCGCAAATTCAATGCTGAGGGCTCATTAGCACTAGAGAAAGGCAACCTGTTTTCCGTTCCCATGTTAGGCCCGATATCCAAACTGATTGGTGGTGTTCTAAGAGACAAAAATCCAACTCAAGAGAAAGCCAAGGATGCATCCTGCACCTATATTATCCGTGATGGAGTTGTTTTCTCTAATGACTTTTTAGCAACCACTCGATCATTGAAGTTCACAGGCGGAGGGAAAATCGATCTCGACAAAAAAGAAATTGATTTGCTCGTCCGCATGAATGCCCGAGGCCTATTTGGTATAATAGCCATACCCCTGCGACCGTTTATTGGTTTATTTCAATTCAAGGGCACCGGTCCCGTTACAGCTCCAACCTGGAAAACCACGATATTCACCAATCCAAACGAGGGCAAAGAACACCCTATTTTCAGAAAGCCCCCCAAAGCCGACGTGCTCACCGAATAATAAAGAGCCTCGTTAATTGCCCTTATCACGCAAAACGCCCCAAATCATCCCACACCCACCTATCATAATCACAGCAGGAAACCATATGGTGTAGCCTGCGGCCTTGGTATCGTGCTTCAGAATGGCCGCATCAGGGGATTGCGGGTTTACCCAAACTGGATGAAATGATCCCACCGGATAGTCCACCATCAGCTCTGCCACCGAATCTTTCTCTCTCGACCACTTTGCACCGCGCGGGCTAAGCCTGCCGGAAGTATATTTGTTTCCTTTATAGTCGTATCCAAAAAGAAGATCCAACCTGGCCTCAGGCGGTGAACCACTGATCCGGCGCTCATCAATATCCGAGCTAAGTATAACAGCCTCAACCTGTGGCCACTGACGACTCTCTTTAGCATGCAGATAACTACGCAGCATCAGCCATTCAAAAACCCCACCAATAAATATCAACATGAGTCCGATCATGCAGATGAACATTTTACCAGCAAGCTTCCCTGTATTGTCTGAACTCATCTTATTACGCGCACTAAATATGCATTGATAGCCAATATCAACCTCGATATTTAATACACTAGACCGCTCAGCGGTGAAGACAATTTTCAATTACGTCACCTTCATCACTTGACGAATCCCTGCGTATATGTTCCAACTACGCCCGTCGCCCGCCGACACATCTTTTAGGACCGATGGCTGAGTGGTCGAAAGCGCTCCCCTGCTAAGGGAGTATACTCCAAAAGGGTATCCAGGGTTCGAATCCCTGTCGGTCCGCCATTACCCCAGCCCTCTCTCAGAGGGTTGGGGTAATGTCTTTTATAGGCAGGGCTGAGAACGAAGTTCGAGTGCTCAACGTAGTGCCGTGTATCACGGCAATCTAAGCCCTAAGTTTCCGGAGGAGGAAACTTACACCCCAGCACAGAGCGAGTGGAGCGAGCCCAGCGCACGATTAAAAAACCAAGTTTCCGGAGGAGGAAACTTGCTCTCCAGCACAGAGCGAGTGGAGCGAGC